>DAIQND010000084.1:0-2188 GCA_036788555.1 Solirubrobacteraceae bacterium
ACGGAGCATCCTCGTAGAGCTCCTCGGCGCTTTCCTCGGGCAGGCTGGTGTCAGTCATTGCCGCAGCGCGGCGAGCTCCCCTTATCACGCACCGATGAACGCCTTGATCGCCGCAACCGTCTCCTCGGGCGCGCTCAGGTTGGGACAGTGTCCACTGGCCTGGAGCTGCACGAACCGGCTGTTCGGCAGATGCCGATGGACGTACCTGCCGACCGACGGCGGCGCGATCACGTCATTAGAGCACTGGAGCACCAGCGAGGGAACGCTCACCCGCTCAAGGTCGGCGCGGTTATCGGAGAGGAACGTCACGCGCGCAAACTGTCGCGCGACCTCGGGGTCGGTGCGACAGAAGCTGTTGGTGAGCTCCTCACCCAATTCCGGGCGATCCGGGTTGCCCATGATCACCGGCGCCATCGTGCTGGACCACCCGAGATAGTTGCTCTCCAGCGACTGCAGCAGTCCCTCGATATCGGCCCGGGTGAAGCCGCCGGCGTAATTCTCGTCGTCGATGTAGCGAGGGGACGGCCCCACCAGCACCAGCCGCGCGAAGCGCTCGGGCTCTGCCTCGGCGGCCAGGACGCCGATCATCGAGCTGACGGAATGGCCTACGAAGATCACGTCGTCCAGATCCAGCTCCCGGCAGATATCGAGGACGTCCTCTGCGTAGCCCTGTAGCGAGTCGTAGCGCTCCGGGTCGTAGGCGCCGAAGTCCGAGCCTCCCATCCCGACGTAGTCGAACAGCACCACCCGATAGCGGTCCGCGAACTCGGGCCACACCCAGCGCCACATGTTCTGGTCGCAGCCGAATCCGTGCGCGAACACCATCGGCTGCCCGTCCTCGGGTCCGTGGACGATTACGTTGTTGCGCTCGAGGACACGGGGCACTCACCCGCACGCTACCCGACGGGGCGATCGAGGCCCGTCGTCGTCCTCCGAGGTCGCCCCTACAGGCCCTGCTCGAACGCTCCCTTCACGCTCGCATCCAGCGCGTTCAGCCGGTAGAGCGCGAGCGCCTCGGCCGAGGCGAAGCGGCCGCCCGGCGCCGCGGTGGGGCCGTGATGAGTGAGCACGCAGTGAAGCAGCGCCAGACGCCGCGGGTCATCCAGCACGGCCGCATGCTCGGAGATGATCCGCTCGCCGATCACCAGATGGCCGAGCAACCGGCCCTCATCGGTCAAGCCGATCTCCGCGCCGTAGGTGAACTCGCGCGTGCGGCCGAGATCGTGGGCGATCGCGGCGGTGAGCAGCAGGTCGGGTTGGAGCCGGGGGTGCAGCTGGCAGAGCTCGTGGGCCAGCGTCGCGACCGCCACCGTGTGCTCCAGCAACCCCCCGAGATACGCGTGGTGGCCGGCACGCGAGCACGGGGCCCGCCGCCACGCCGCGCGCAGCGAGCGGTCGCCGAGCAGCCGCGCGAGCAGGGCGCCGTACTGGCGGTCGCGGACCTCGCCCGCCAGATGCTCGAGAAAGCCGTCGAGCTCGTCGAGATCGCGGTAGGCGGTGGGAAGGAAGTGGCTGAGATCGACCGTCTCCGCGCCGTCGCTGATCCGCGCGATATCCGAGAGCTCCAGAACCAGCTCGTCGCGGAAGCGCTCGACCCGCCCCACCGCCCGCACGATCTCGCCCCGGTCAAACTTTCCGGCCAGCGCATCGGCGTCGCCGAACGCCCGCGCCTGGAGCGTCCCGGTGCGATCGCGCAGCTCGAGCCGGAGGTACGGAGCCCCGGTGCGCGTGATCAGCCGGTCCTTGCCCACGCAAGCAAACACTCCGTCCACCTCCGTCCCGGCTCGCAGAGAGCTGATGGTGAGCCCAGTTTCTCCGGCCGGAGCCATAGCCGCCATCATGTACGGTGATCCGGATGCATCCGCTCGACTGGGAATATCGGCCTGACCGCCTGCGCGCGCCCGCGCTGGTGTGCGCGTTCAAGGGCTGGAACGACGCCGCGGATGCCGCGTCGACCGCCGTGAGCTTCGTCGGCAGCACGCTCGGGGCGCGGCGGTTCGCGACGATCGATCCGGAGGAGTTCTACGACTTCCAGGCCACGCGGCCGCAGGTGAAGCTGGTCGACGGCGAGAGCCGGGAGATCGTATGGCCGTCGGTCGAGATCTACGAGGCCCGGGTTCCCCGTGCCCCACGGGATCTGATCCTGCTCGTCGGCCGCCAGGACGAGGTGTTCGAGCGCGCGCAACGT
>DAIQND010000084.1:2198-3097 GCA_036788555.1 Solirubrobacteraceae bacterium
ACCGAGCCCTCGATGCGGTGGCGGACGTTCACCAAGGTCGTGGTCGAGCTGGCGGAGGCGCTGGGTACGCAGCTGGTGGTGACGCTCGGGGCGCTGCTGGCCGACGTGCCGCACTCCCGGCCGGTGTCGGTAACCGGATTGGCCTCTGACCCGGTGCTGATCTCGCGGCTCGGGCTGAACCGCTCGACGTACGAGGGTCCCACCGGGATTCTCGGCGTGCTTCACGCCGCCTGCCAGCAGGACGGCTTGCCCTCGGCCAGCCTGTGGGCGGCCGTGCCGCATTACGTCGCCGCCACGCCGAACCCGAAAGCCTCGCTCGCGCTGGTGCGCAAGCTCGAGGGGCTGCTCGGTGTAGTGGTCGATGCCGGCGAGCTCGAGGCGGCGGCGAGCGACTACGAGCGCCAGGTGAACGCTGCCGTGCAGAGCGACCCGGACGTCCAGGCATTCGTCGAGCGCCTGGAGCAGGCGGCGATCACGGAGGTCGACGAGGATCCGGGGCCGCTGCCATCGGGCGAGATGATCGCCCGCGACCTCCAGCGCTTCCTGCGCCAGCGGGGCGAAGGCCCCGGGCTGGTCTGACCCGCCGCCGGGTCCGCTCAGCCCAGCCGCACCCCCCAGCGCGCCACGTGCTCCTCGCCGGGCGCCAGGCGCACGAGCTGCTCGCCGGTCTGGAGCGCGTTCGGCGGCGCGCTCATCGGCTCCGCCCCCATGCCGCGCCGCCGGCGCGCCGGCGCCAGCGTGTCGGCGGTGAACGCCTCCATCACCGGATAGCTGCCGTCGGCCCACAGCTCGACGGTGCGACCGTCGGGGCAGCCCAGCCGCATCCAGGCCAGACCGTCGGCGTCACGTTCGAGGTCGGTGAATGCGTAGTCGAGCTCGAGCGAGCCGATCTCGCGGGC
>DAIQND010000084.1:3107-9770 GCA_036788555.1 Solirubrobacteraceae bacterium
ATAGCGGCTTCCCTTCACCGGCTCGAGCCCGGTCGGCAGCTGGCGCTGCCGGTCGGTGTCGATCCGCGTCCGCGCCCGCAACTCGAGCGTGCAGTGATCGAGCACCTCATCCGCACCGGGCGAGAGGTAGGGGTGCTGGCCGCAGGCGAACGGACACTCACGCTCGCCGAGGTTGACCGCCCGGGTCTCGACCGTGAGCCCGCCGTCGCCGAGCGCGTAGGTGATCGACACCTCCAGCGGGAACGGCCAACCGGTGAGCGGGCGAAGCCGCGTTCCCACCACGACCCGATCGCTCGCCCGGTCAAGCAGCTGCCAGTTTCGCCACCGCAACAGGCCGTGAATCGCGTTGTGCTTCTCGGGCTCGGTCAACGCCAGCTGGTAGTCCTCGCCGTCGAAGCTGTAGCGCCCGTCGCCCAGCCGGTTGGGCCAGGGGATCAGCGGCGCCCCGTGCGCTCCGTCGCACATGGCATCGAGCGGGTAGGGCTGGAGCACGTCCCGTCCGCCGTGCGCGTACTCGCGGATCCCGCCGCCGACCTCGACGATCGTCGCCCGCTGATCGCCGTGGGCGATCTCGAACTGCTCGCCGGAGGGAGGGGGTGCTTGTCGTGAGTGAGAGGGAGGCATGTGTCCTGGCGCCGTCGCGGACCGACGCTGACTCGCCAACCACCTACCCGGAAGGGGCGCGCGACGCACAGGCAATCGTTGTTCGACGTCTACGCGCCAACCGATCCGGGGGAGGCGGGTGATCGGCGCAAAGGTCGGCCCGGGGTGCCGGGCCCGGGCCCCCAGGGCGCCGGGCCCACCCTCACCGCTCCGCCGCCGGGCACATCAACCGGTAGTCGCACACCGAGCAGGCGGTGTAGGAAGGGGTGGGCTCGAACCCCTGCGAGAGGATGCCCTCGGCCACCTCGGTCGCCACCTCCTGGATCCATGCGGCCCGGTCGCCGGCCTCGTCCTCGACGCTCACCTTCTCGTCGTCGAGCACGTAGTAGTAGGCCTGGCGGGAGGCGTCGAGGCTCCACGCCTCGCGCGCGCCCACGGCATACAGTGAGAGCTGCACGTCCTCGGCCAGCTGAGCCGAGGTCTTGGGGCGGCCGGTCTTGTAGTCGATCAGCTCGTACTCGCCGCCCGGCAGCTGGTCGACGCGGTCCACGCGGCCGCGTAGCAGGTGGGGGCCGAGCCGGAACGTGAACGGCCGCTCGAACCACATCGGCCGCGCCTCCTCGGACTGAAAGCGCTGGTAGTAGCGCTGAAGCGCCGCCGCAGCCTTGCCGCGCAGCTGGCGCTCCTCCTCGGAGTCGCCGAACCCGGCCCGCCGCCAGCGGGCGTCGAGCAGCCCGAGCAGCTCGCCGAGCGACCCGCCCGATCCCTCGCCGTGGAAGCGCTCGAGCACCTGATGAACCAGGATCCCGAACCGCTGGTGGATCGTCGGCTCCTGCGGGATCCGGAACACGCGCGCGAACTTGTACTTGAGCGGGCACGTCCGGTAGGTGTCGATGTCGGAGGCCGAGAGCACGACGCCATCCCCCCGCTTGGGCAGGAACGGCTCGAGCGAGGGCTCGTCGCGCGCGGCGATCGCCTGGCTGCGCCGGCGCACGTCGCGCTCGGCGTCGAGGAGGTAGTCATCCAGCGCCGAGGAGGTGAGGATCTCCCGCTGCTCGGCGGTCACCGCCTGGAGGATCCGGGCGTTGACGTCGCGGATCGCCTCGGCCAGTCCCTGTCCCTCCGGCCGCGCGATCAGCGCCGCCAGCTTGAGCAGCTCCAGATACCGCGCCACCGCGTGGGAGACATCGAGGTCGGTGTCGAAGCGCAGCTCGCCGAGCCGCCCGCCCGCCCGCAGCGTCCCCTCGAGCAGCTCGTCGCGCAGCATCCGGTAGGTCGAGTGCAGCGTCTCGGCGGGGCCGAAGAGCTCCTCCTGCCTGTCCTCCCAGCTCGCGCCAAGCGCCTCCCGCGCGCGCTCGAGCGCCACCGCCGGCAGCAGCGCGGCGCCGCGGTCGTTGACACTCGGATAGCTCAGTACGACGCGCCGCCGGGTGCGACTGATCGCCACATACAGCTGTTCGGCGATCTCACGCGGGGCGGGCGGCGGGCCGTCGAGAAGCTCAGCCGGCACCCGCTCCGGAGCCGGGGCCACCAGCCCGGAGTGGAGCCCCACCACGTACACGTGGTCGACCTCGAGCGGCCCCGCCGCCTCGAGCCCCACGACCTGCACCGCGCGGGCATCGCCGAGGTCGGGCTCGTCGTCCTCGCGCAGGCCGGAATCGGCGACCGCGGCGATCGAGCGGGCGAACTCGCGCGGCGTGGCCTGGGAAGCGCGGCGGACGTAGCTCGCGGCCAGCTCGGAGAACCGAGCCAGCGCCCGCAGCCGCTCCACCACGTCGGCCTGGGCGGCAAACAGCTGGTGGCGGCGCAACCCCAGCCGGTCGATCAGCCGGTGCACGTACAGGTCGGGCCGCGTGGTGTCGAGCCCCGCGACGCCGGCGCGGTAGAGCTTGAGGAAGACATGGATGCGCTCACGTGCCTCGGGCGGGACCTGCGGCGATTCGGTGGCCGCGGCCAGCGCCGCGACCATGTCGAGCTTGCGCCGGCGGGCGATCTGGGTGCAGCGCGCGATGTCGACCGAGCGCAGGTCGATCGGCGGCCGCGCGAGCGCCCTGACCACTGCGGCGGCATCCGAGGGGTCGGCGAGCAGCCGCAGCCAGGCCAGCAGGTCGCGGATCTCCGCCCGCTGAAAGAACGCCGCGGCCCCCACCACGCGGTGCGGGACCGCCCGCTCCTCGAGCGCCACCGCCACCGCCTGACCCTCCCGCCACACTGCCGGGACCAGCACCGCGATCGCGCCCGGCGCCACGTCCTCACGCGCGGTCAGCCGCTCTATGTCCGCCGCCACCGCCTGGGCCTGCGCCCGGTCACCGGCGCAGCGCCAGAAGACGACCTCCCCGGGCTCGGTCCGCCCGGAGCGGGGGCGCCCCGGCCGGGGGCCGGCGGGAGCGCGATCGCCAAGCGCCACGGACGCCGCCCGCAGCGCCGGCTCCGGGCAGCGCAGGCTGACCTCGAGCGCGACCGTGCGGGCGCGATCGAGGCCAAAGGCACCGCGAGCCGGGTCGAGCGTCGCGGTCAGCCGCTCGCCCGCGAGCGCGCGCAGCAGCGCGGCCGGGGCCGGATCGAGCTGGTCGCCGTCGTCGAGGAGCACGTCGTCGAACTGGACCTGGGCCGCCCGCGCGGCGATCGCTCGCAGCGCCTCGCGCACGAGATCGCCGGCGTCCAGGCCACCGGCCTCGGCCAGCATCCGCTCGTGCGCCCGGTAGACATCGGCGAACTCCTGCTCGAGCCCGGCGTCGGCCGGCTCGGTGCCGAAGCCCCTCAGCCCGCGAGCCCAGCGCGCGTAGGTATCGGCGTCGATCAGGTGCGCCTTCAGCCGGTCGATCCGGCGCACGAACCCGGTGAGCAGCGCCGTGGCACTGCCCCCGAAGTCGTGGCGCTGGAGCGAAAGCTCGTCGATCCGCTCGAGCAGCATCGCGAAGCGCTCGCCGGGGCCCAGCACCGAGTCGAGCGCCCCCGGCCCCAGGACCAGCGCCGCCAGCTCCACCGGAGTCATCACGAAGAGCTGCTCGTAGCCGCCGGTCAGCCGCCCCTCGACCCGTCCCCGCAGGGCGTCGGCGCGGCCCGCGGACGCGCAGATGACGCCCACCCGCTCGGGGCGGCGCCCCTGCCCCACCAGCCACAGGAAGCGCTCCTCCACCACGCGCGTCTTGCCGGTCCCTGGCCCCCCGGTGACCAGCAGCCGGCCGGTGGGATCTGTGACGGCGGCGCGCTGTGCGGGAAGGAGCTCATCCAGGGTCGATCCCACGTCTGACAGGATAGGTCCAGGATGACTTCCACCCGCTCGGCACTCGACGCAGACTGGCTGGGCGTGTGCCGGCGCGCCGTCGCCAGCCTCACCGAGATGCTCGCGGACGCCCCCAGCACCCGGGAGCGGGCGGTCGAGACCGGGACCCGGGGAAGCGGCGGTGACCGCACGCTGGTGATCGACAGCGGCGCCGAGCGCCACGTGCTGGCCGAGCTCGACGCGCTGCGCGAGGAGGGCTACCGGTTCACCGCGATCTCCGAGGAGCAGGGCGAACTCGATTACGGCGACGGCGCCGTCAAGGTGATCATCGACCCGATCGACGGCTCGCTCAACGCCAAGCGGCGGATCCCCCACCACGCGCTGTCGCTTGCCGTGGCGGCCGGCGCCACCATGGCCGAGGTGCAGTTCGCGTTCGTCTACGACTTCGGCCCCGGCGAAGAGTGGTGGGCACGGCGTGGCGAGGGAGCTTGGCTGAACGGCCGCCGCCTCGACCCCGAGCTGCCCGAGCACCGGGGCCGGGACGGGCGCCTCGAGGTGCTGGGGATCGAGTCGGCCGACCCGCGCTGGGTGGCCGAGTCGATCGACGCGCTGGTTGAGCGTGCCTACCGCCTGCGCGTGCTCGGGACGATCGCCGCCTCGCTCTGCCAGGTGGCCGCGGCCCGATTCGACGGCATGGTCTCGCTGCGCCGCTCGCGCGGCGTCGACGCCGCCGCGGGCCAGCTGATCGTGCGCGAGGCGGGCGGTCTCGTCAGCTTTCCAGCCTGCGAGGATCCGCTGGCGGCACCGCTCGATGCCGCGCCGAGCTCGCCGGTGATCGCCGCCCGCAGCGAGCAGACGTTGCACGAGCTGGAAGGGATCCCGGCGTCGTGATCGACTGGATCATCGCTGAGCGGATCGCCAGCTTCATCGCCGGGGAGGGCGAGGGCGCCCCGCCCACCGTCGACCTGGCGCCGCTCGCGGCCGAGTCAGAGCAACGGGTGGTGGCCTATACGGGCCTCCAGCCGGCGCGGCCGCTGCCCGCCCCCGAGGGGATCGGCCGGCGCGAGTGGGTGGCCAGCAACATCGGCTCGATGCAGGCGCTGCTCGACCCGGTGCTCCAGCGCGCCGGCAGCTCGCTCGGGCCGCTGCGCCCGGCGATGCAGATCGGCGTGGGACTGGTCCTGTCGGGCGAGGTTGGCGTGGTCCTGGGATATCTCGCCCAGCGCGTGCTCGGGCAGTACGAGCTGGTGCTGCTCGACGAGGCGGTCGAGGACCGGCCGCCGCGGTTGCTGTTCGTATTGCCGAACCTGGGGCAGGCGATGCGCTCGTTCGAGGCCGACGAGCGGGAGTTCATGACCTGGGTGACGCTCCACGAGGTGACCCACGCCGTCCAGTTCGCCGGCGTGCCCTGGCTCCACGCCCACGTCGCCGGGCTGGTCAAGCAGCTGCTGGCGAGCGCCGAGGTGCGGATCGAGGCGCCGCGCCGGCTGCGCATCCCTACCCGCGACGAGCTCCGGGAGCTGGCGACGGCCGTGCGCGAGGGGGATCTGATCTCGGTCGTGACCACCAAGGCCGAGCGGGAGACGCTCGACCGGGTCCAGGCGGTGATGGCGGTGATCGAGGGCCACGCCGAGCACGTGATGGACGCCGTCGCGCCGGACCTCGTCCCCTCGCTGCCCCGGCTGCGGGCGGCCATCGACCGCCGGCGCCGCTCGCAGTCTGGACTCTCGCGCCTGGTCGGCAAGCTGCTCGGGCTTGACCTCAAGCTCCGCCAGTACGAGCAGGGCAAGCGGTTCTGCGACGCGGTCGTGCGCGAGGGCGGGGTGGAGGCGCTGCATCACGTGTTCTCAGGCCCCGAGGCGCTCCCGACCCTGGGGGAGCTCAACCATCCCCGCGCCTGGCTCGAGCGCACCTCGGCCGCGGTATCCGGGGGCTGATCGCAGGCGCCGGGACACTCCCGGCTGTGTCCAGATCGTAACCGGCTGTAACCGCCCGATCCGGCCGGGGTACAAACACACGTTCGATATATTTCGCAGGACAAACCCTTGAGATCGGAGTAGAGACATGGCTACCACCACGAGCAGCAGCGGCGGGAGAACCGCCAGCCGCCGGACCGCCGGCGGAACGGCGCGTAAGAGCGGCGCGAGCCGGCGCACCACGACCGGCGGCACCGCCCGGAAGACCACGAGCGGCACGACGCGCGCGGCCAGCCGGCGGAGCACCAGCGCCAGCCGGCGGAGCACCAGCGCCAGCCGGCGGAGCACCAGCGCCGGGCGGCGGAGCACCAGCCGGCGCTCGACCGTCACCACCACGCACCCGCAGACGGCCGCGGGCCAGGCTCAGCTCTACGCCGAGCGGGCCGTGCTGGTCCCGGTCGGAGCCAGCCTGCTGGCGCGCGACAGCCTGGTCTCGACGGTGACCGGCCTGGTCAGCAAGTACCGCACCATGGGCGGGTTTGAGCGCGAGCTCAAGCGTTACGAGCGCCGCGGGGCCACCGCCCGCAACCGGTTCGAGCGCGAGGTCCGGCGCACCCGCACCCGGGTCGAGCGGCAGCTGCGGCAGCGCCGAAGTGTTATTGAGCGCACACTTCGCCAGAATCGGCGCCGTTTTGAGCGCGAAGTGCGTTCGGTCCGCAAAGATCTGGGGAAGCAGTCGGGTATGGTTGGTCAGCGGGTCGAGAAGCTGGTCACCGATGCGCAGAGCCTGATCGGCTCCTAGCAAGCTTCCCCCGCCCGGCGCCCAGGAGAGCGTCGCGAGCGGGATAGGTTCGCCGGCCCCATATCCTCGCCGGCGAATGCAGCACCCTCTCCTCCCTCAACCGCCGGGGCGTCACG
>DAIQND010000085.1:0-9701 GCA_036788555.1 Solirubrobacteraceae bacterium
TCGGCCAGCGCGCCCAGCCGCCGCTCGCGCTGGAGCGGTAGCAGCACCCGCGCGAGCGCCGCCGTGCACAGCACCGGCTGCCCGGGCCACGCGAGCCCGATCCGGGTGAATGCCGGGGCGGGCGCTCGCCGCCCCCCCCCCCCCGCCGGTCAAAGGCGGCGTTGTGGGCGACCAGCACCCGCCCCTCGAGCGTCTGCTGGAGCGCCGGCAGCACCTCCTCCGGGCGCGGGGCACCGTCGAGCATCGCCTGAGTTATCCCGGTGAGGCGCCGGATGCTCCGCCGCAGCGGCGCGCTCACCGACACCATCGAGCTGGCGCGTTCGTGGAGCTCGCCGCCGCCGACCAGCACCCAGCCCACCTCCACCAGCTCGCAGGCGTCGCCGGCGAGGCCGTTCGTCTCGGTATCGACGACGAGAAACTCGGCCGTCGCGATCGGTTGCTCGAGCAGCTGCAAACGACTGGTGATACGCCGCCGGCCGGACGTGACGCAAGCTGCGTTGCAGGCCGCTCCGGCAAAAGGTGTCTTAGGCACCGGCTCCCGTGGGTAGCATGCGCCCATGGAAGCCCGGAAGAGGTGGTGAGCGTGGCGGCCATCATTGACGACGAAGCCGCGAAGCTCCTCGAGCTCGACTCCGTTGAGCGTCAGGCCTGGGAGGCCTACAGCCAGCGGCTCCGCGACCTGACCGGTGAGGAATATGAACGTGCGGAGTCGGCCTCCTGGGCTGAGCTCCAGCGGCAGTTGCGCCAGCTCGCCCGGCGGCGCAAGACCCTCGCCGGCAATTCCACCTGACGCCGAGGCTGGACCGGACCCCGGGGGTTCCACTAGGGTTTCTCATCGAGGCTTGGAGAAGGAGACGCGGTGGATGCGACCTAGGATGAAGCTGGGGCTACTGCTGCTCGGGGCATCGGGCCTCGCCGCGTGCGGTGGCGGCGCGCATTTCGCCGACAAGGCCCGGCCCGCACTGCCGCTCAACGTCTCGGTATACGTGTCCCCGCAGCGTGTCTCGGTATCGCCGGACACGGTGACGCCGGGAGCTGTGACGTTCACGATCGCCAACCAAGCCGCCAGCGCCGAAGCCGTCGAGGTCACCTCGGCGGGTGGCTCCAGCGCCATAACCACCACCGCGCCGATCAACCCCCAGGGCACCGACCAGGTCACGGTCGACCTCAATTCGCCCGGTCAGTACTCGGTGGCGATCGCCCCGTCCAGCTCGACCGAGGCCGCCGCCGCCTCGCCCAGCGGGATCATGCCCGGGTTGCTCCAGGTGCAGGGTCAGCGCGGCAACTCCAACAACCAGCTGCTGGAGCCCTGAGACTGCCCGCGCGGGTACGATCCGGCCCAGCCGGATCCCCCCGGACCCGCTCCCCAACGGACCCCACTCCAACCAGGAAGGTGCAACGTACGTGGCTGTTGACGTAAGTCAGATTTCCCAGGTCGATACCGAGCCCGGCGAGCTGCCGCGGACGATGGCTGCCTGGGTGATCCGCCAGGAACGCGAGGGCGAGCCGATGGACGCCTTCCAACTCGAGGAGATCGAGATTCCCGAGCCCGAAGCGTTCGAGGTGATCGTGCGGGTGATGGCCGCGGGCGTCAACTACAACAACGTCTGGGCCGCCCAGGGCAAGCCGGTGTCGGTGTTCCCCTACGGCGACCATCCGCAGTGGGGTCACCACATCGGCGGCTCCGACGCCTCCGGGATCGTCTGGAAGGTCGGGCCGGGGGTGACGCGCTGGAAGCCGGGCGACGAGGTGGTGATCCATTGCAACCAGGCCTCCTACGAGGATCCCGAGGTCCACGGGCTCGACCCGCTGGCCGCCCCCTCGCAGCGCATCTGGGGCTACGAGACGACGTGGGGATCGTTTGCCCAGTTCACGAAGGTCCAGGCGCAGCAGCTCCTTCCGCGCCCGCAGAATCTGACCTGGGAGGCCGCCGCCTCCTACGGCCTCGTCTACTTCACGGCCTACCGGATGCTGATCGACCAGTGCCAGCTTCAGGCCGGCCACCGCGTGTTGATCTGGGGCGCCGCCGGCGGCCTCGGCGTGTTCGCCACGCAGCTATGCGCCACCGCGGGCGCCGAGTGCGTCGGCGTTGTCTCCTCCGAGGAGAAGGGCAAGCTGGTGATGGATCTCGGCGCGACCGCGTACATCAACCGCAACGAGTACGCCGGGATGATGCGCAAGGGTGACGAGAGCCCCGAGGAGGAGAAGGCGCGATTCGCGCAATCACGCCGCTTTGCCAAGGCGCTCAAGGAGATCCTCGGCGACTCGCCCGACATCGTCTTCGAGCACGTGGGCAAGGCCACCTTCCCCACCTCGGTGTTCGCGGTCAAGCCATTCGGGAAGGTGGTGATCTGCGCCGGGACGACCGGCTACAACCTCGATTTCGACGTGCGCCACCTGTGGATGCGCCAGAAGCAGATCATCGGGTCGCACTTCGCAAACGCGTACGAGAGCATGAAGGCCAACGAGCTGATCGAGCAGGGGAAGATCCGCCCGGTGCTGTGGCGAACGCTCGGATTCGAGGGCGTCCCCGAGGCCCATCAGCTGATGAAGGACAACAAGCACCTGGGCAAGATCGCGATTCTGGTCGGCGCCACCGAGGAAGGGCAGGGGCAGACCGAGCCGGGACCGGGCGCGGTCCACGCCGAGGTGGGCGCCTGAGCATGGGCGAGGTCATTCACATCAAGTGGTACGCCACGGTGCTGCGCCAGGACACGTTCGCGGCCGAGCTCTCACGCGCCGCCCCGATCTCGCTGCGCTACGGCGCCACCCAATACTCGGTTCAGATCAACCAGGACGACCGCTACGCGATCACCCAGATGGTGTGGTTTGACTCCCATCGCGACTTCTATCGCTACTGGGAAAGCCCCGAGATGATCGAGTTTCGCCGCCGCAACTCCGGCCACTACCAGATTCCGATCAACTACATCTGGCACGAGGAGGTGAGCGCCGGAGCCCTGGGCCCGGAGGTTCCGCTCACGCCCGAGCCCGAGCCCGAACCCGAGCCCGCGCCACAGGCCATCTAGTATCTACTGAGATGTCTCCCGAGCTGTCCCTCCCGCACAAGATCACCAACCTGATCGCGGTGACGCTGCCGGTCGCCGGCCTGATGGCCGCGATCGTCCTGCTCTGGAACCGAGCGATCGGCCCACTCGAGCTCGGCCTGATGGTCGGCTTCTACGTGTTCACGTGCCTTGGCGTCACCCTCGGCTACCACCGGATGTTCACCCACCGCGCGTTCGAGTCCTCCCGGGCCTTCCGGGCGGTGATCGCGGTGATCGGCTCGATGGCCGTGGAGGGATCGGTCATCACCTGGGTCGCCGACCATCGCAAGCACCATGCGTTCACCGACCGGGACGGAGACCCGCATTCACCTCACCTGAGCGGACCGGGATTCTGGGGCGCGGCCAAGGGTCTGTGGCACGCCCACATGGGGTGGCTGTTCAGAACCGTCGGCACGGCCGACCGCGACCGGTTCGCCCCCGATTTGGTCAAGGACCGCGCGTTGCAGACGATCGACCGGCTGTTCCCGCTGTGGGTTGCGGTCAGCTTCGGGATCCCCTTCGCGCTCGGCTGGATCGTCGGCGGCGGCCTGGTGGCGGGGCTGACCGCGCTTTTGTGGGGCGGCCTGGTCCGCGTGTTCTTCCTGCACCACGTGACCTGGTCGATCAACTCGATCTGCCACTTCTTCGGGCGCAAGCGGTTCGACGTCGACGACGAATCCCGAAACGTGTTCTGGCTGGCTCCGCTGTCGATGGGCGAGGCGTGGCACCACAACCACCACGCCTTCCCGACCTCGGCGTTTCACGGGCTGCGCTGGTGGGAGCGTCTGGCCGATCCGACCGGGCTGCTGATCGCTGCGCTCGAGAAGGTCGGCCTGGTTTGGAATGTGGTCCGGATCAGCCCGGAGCGCCAGCAGGCCAAGGCGCTGCGCCGTGAGGCTGTGAGCTCGCGTCCGGCTTCTGGCCTCGTTCGCTCCGCTTCACGCTAGCCGCAGAGCGCTCCGCTCGCTCGACACTCACTCACCACAGCCCAGCAATCCGGGCGGGCTTTGGCCCGACGCAGGCTGGGCTTTGGCCCGACGCAGGCTGGGCTTTAGCCCGACTCCGGGCGGGCTTTAGCCCGACTCCAGCGGCGCCATCGTCAGGCCGGCGGCGTCGAGCTGCTGCCAGTACTGCTCGGCCTCCTCGCGCCCCCCGCTCCACACGATCGCCTGGCCGGTGTTGTGGATCCGATCCGCGAACCGGTAGCCGTCGGCCAGCGTGACCGCCGGGATCACCCGCGCCAGCGTTTCCGCCACATGGTCGAACGTGTTGAAGCTGTCGTTCAGCACGATCACCCGCCAGTTCCCCTCCCAGCCCGTTCCCGGACCCCCGACCCGGGGCAGCTCGACCGTCTGCGCCACCGCGCGCAGGATACCGGCGGGCGCCATCACGCTCAGGGAGCCGGCGGCGCAGCGTCGGCGTGTTCGGCGCGCTTGCGCCAATACCGGTCGAGCCCGGCGTAGATCTGGTCGGCCGGCGCCGCCAGCGCATAGGACGCCACGGTGTCGGGTTCTGACGCCGCGGCGATCTCCTCCCGAGCCTCAGCGATGAAAGCCGCCCGGTCCTGCCGGCGCGCCCGCTCCGCCCACTCCTCGAGCCGCCGCTCCAGCTCCTCGAGCTGCGCGTCCACGTCTTCGTAGGCGCCGAAGTGGGTCACCGCCAAGCGCTCGGGCTGCCACTCCCGCACCCGCTCGACGGACTCGTGCCACGCGCCGAGGTCGATGTCAGGTGGCGGCGTCGGCGGGATGGTCAGCGACGCCGGGGTGATCCGCACTCCCCCCACGTCTCCCACAAATGCCGTGCCGTCGTACAGGTAGCTGACGTGGTGTGATGCGTGCCCGGGGGTGTAGGCGACCTCGAACGCTCCGTCGATCACCCGTTCGCCTCCCTCGAGCACGCGCAGGTTGGCCTCCGGCACGGGCAGCATCTCCCCCCACAGACTGTCCATGTCCTCGCCGTACAGCCGGCGGGCGCTCTCAAGCAGGCGGGCCGGATCGGCCATGTGCGGCACGCCGCGCTCGTGCACGTAGACCTCTAGCTGCGGCCAGCGCCGGACCAGCGACCCGCTCGCGCCCGCGTGGTCGAGATGGATGTGGGTCAGAAGCAGGGCTCGCGGCCGCCAGTCGCCGAGCTCGCCGAGCAGCCGGTCCAGCGTCGAGCTGGGGCCGGGATCGATCAGAACGTCGCCCACCTGCCAGCACCCGATCACGCGCTCCTGGCCGCGGTGGCGAACGTCGATCAGCCGCATCTAGAGGCGCGGGCGCTCAGGCGCCGTGCCGGTGCTCGTCCGGCGTGATCGGCGGCATCACGCGGGTCGTGTCATCGTCCCAAGCGTCGTCCGCCGCTTCCGTCTCCGGCTCGCCGCCGAACACCGGCGAGACCGGTGGCTCCTCGCGGGCCTCGGGCTCCTGGCCGGGTTCGAGCCGCGCCTCGCGGTGCCCGGGCTCGCCCAGCGGCGCCCCGCCGTACCCGGGCTCGCCCAGCGGCGCCCCGCCGGCCGCCGGCTCGCCCACCGGTTCCTCGGCACTCCCCGGATGGCCCAGCGGCTCCTCGAGGCCGGGGGGCGCGCCCGCCGGGTCCTCTCCAGCGGCCATCGCGCCGAGCCGTTCCTCGTCCGAGGGCTCGTCGTCCGCCGGGAACCGCTCGGCCGCCGCATCCGCCAGCGCCAGCAGCTGCCGGGCAAGATCCTGTGCGTCCTCCACGATCCGGTGGCGCTCGGCCCAGATCCGGTCGGTCTCGGCATCCAGCTCCTTGAGCTGGAGCCTGGCTCCGGCCGTGATCTCGGCTGCCTCCTGGCGCGCGCGCTCGAGCCGGTCCTCAGCGTCGCTGCGCGACTGGGCGGTGATCTGTGAGGCCGCGTCGTGGGCGCGCTGGAGAATCCCGGCCACCTCCTCCCCCACGCGCTCCAGAGCGCGGCGGACCGCGGCCTCCGGTGAGCGAGTCGACTGCAGCTCGGCGACCAGCTGGCTGGTTCGCTTGACGTACGCGTCCACCGCCAGCCGGTCATAGCCGCGCAGGACGATCGGAAAATCCACGTCGGCCACCGCGGGCACCGGGTTGTCCGGCAGCGTGGCCAACGGCGCGGTGATCTCTTGGATGATGGCGTGCTCGCGGGCAGCCGAGTTTTCGTCGGGCATGGCTTCACGTTACCCAAGCGGGCAAGCGGGCGAGGCGCTCCCGCGTCCGCGGGCGGACCGCGCCCATACAATTCGCCGAATGGCGGAGAGACCGACGCCACGCCTGCCCGAGCCCGACCGGCCCTGGTTGATGCGCACCTACGCCGGTCACTCGGATGCCAGGCGCTCCAACGAGCTCTACCGGCGCAACCTCGAGAAGGGCCAGACGGGGCTGTCGGTCGCCTTCGATTTGCCCACGCAGACCGGCTATGACCCCGATCAGGAGCTGGCGCGGGGCGAGGTCGGAAAGGTTGGGGTGTCGATTGCCCACCGCGGCGACATGCGCACGCTGCTCGACGGCATCCCGCTCGGGCAGATGAACACGTCGATGACGATCAACGCGACCGCCGCCTGGTTGCTGGCGCTCTACATCGTCACCGCCGAGGACCAGGGTGTGGCCCAGGAGCAGCTTCAGGGCACGACCCAGAACGACATCCTCAAGGAGTACCTGAGCCGGGGCACCTACGCCTTCCCGCCCGGCCCCAGCATGCGGCTGATCGCCGACACGATCGCCTACACGGTCACCCACGTCCCGCGCTGGAACCCGATCAACATCTGCTCCTACCACCTGCAGGAGGCCGGCGCCACCCCGGTGCAGGAGATCGCCTTCACGATCAGCAACGCGATCGCCGTCCTCGACGCGGTCCGCGAGCGAGTGCCCCAGGAGCTGATGGGCAGCGTCTTTGGCCGGATCTCGTTCTTCGTCAACGCCGGCGTCAGGTTCATCGAGGAGCACGCCAAGCTGCGCGCCATGTCCGTCCTCTGGGACGAGCTCGGGCGCGAGCGCTATGGCGTGCAGGACGAGAAACAGCGGCGCTTCCGCTACGGCGTCCAGGTCAACTCGCTCGGCCTGACCGAAGCCCAGCCCGAGAACAACGTCTACCGGATCGCGCTCGAAGCGCTGGCGGTCACTCTCGGTCGAGGCGTCCGCGCCCGCGCGATCCAGCTGCCGGCCTGGAACGAGGCGCTCGGGCTCCCCCGCCCCTGGGATCAGCAGTGGTCGCTGCGCCTCCAGCAGATCCTCGCCTATGAGACCGACGTGCTCGAGTACCCCGACATCTTCGAGGGGTCGAAGGTGATGGACGGGCTGGTCGAGGAGCTGCTCGAGGGCGCGCGCGAGGAGATGCAGCGGGTGGCCGAGCTCGGCGGAGCGGTGGACGCGGTCGACTACATGAAGGCGGCGCTGGTGGAGTCACACCGCGAGCGCTGGCGCCGAATCGAGGCCGGCGAGCAGACGGTGGTGGGGATGAACCGCTTCACCTCCACCGAGCCCTCGCCGCTGACCGCCGACGCCGATGGCGGCGTGTTGCTGGTCGATCCCCAGGTCGAGGCCGAACAGCGCGCGGCGGTCGAGCGCTGGCGCGCCGAGCGTGACCAGACCTCGGTGGACCAGGCGCTGGCCGAGCTGGCGCGCGTGGCGCGCCAGGAGGACGAGAACATCATGCCGGCAACGATCGCCGCGGCCCGCGCCGGTGCGACCACCGGCGAGTGGTCGCAGACGCTGCGAGAGGTGTTCGGCGAGTATCGCGCCCCGACCGGCGTCGCCGAGGCGGCCGCTGTTTCCAGCGAGCAGGTCGCCGAGCTGCGCGAGGAGGTCGAGCGCCTGAGCGAGACGCTTGGCCGGCGGCTGAAGTTCCTGGTGGGAAAGCCGGGCCTCGACGGTCACTCCAACGGCGCCGAGCAGATCGCGGTGCGGGCGCGGGACGCCGGGATGGACGTCGTCTATGAGGGCATCCGCCTGACCCCGTCACAGATCGCCAACTCCGCCGCGCAGGAGGGCGTCCACGTGGTCGGGCTCTCGATCCTGTCGGGGTCGCACCGCGAGCTGATCCCGTCGGTGCTCGCCGCGCTACGCGCCGCCGGCGTCGGCGAGGTGCCGGTGGTGGTCGGCGGCATCACCCCCGAAGCCGATGCCGAGGCGCTGCGCGACGCCGGGGTGGCCGCGGTCTACACCCCCAAGGACTGGGACCTCAACCGGATGATGCATGACATCGTGGCGCTGGTCGCCGAGCGCCACGGCGTCGACGTGGCCGCGCCGGCTTGAGCGCCGTCGCCGACGGTGGCGAGCTCGGCGCGCGGCTGCGTGAGCGCGACCTGTCCGCCGCCCCCGCCGCGCTCAACCTGCTTGAGAGCCGCACCGGGGCGGCGGCCGAGCAGGCGGCGGCGCTCCTGGCGGCGGTGTCCCCCGCCTCGCTCGGCGGTGAGGCTCCCGGACACGTGGTCGGCGTCACCGGGCCGCCGGGCGTGGGCAAGTCCTCGCTGCTCTCGGCGCTGATCGGCGAGTGGCGGGCGCGCGAGCGGTCGGTTGCCGTGCTGGCGGTCGATCCCACCTCGCGCCGCTCGGGCGGGGCGCTGCTCGGCGACCGGGCGCGGATCGAGGCCGCTCCCGGGGACCCGCGCGTCTTCATCCGCTCGACCGCCGCCGGCAACCGCCTCGGGGGCCTCGCTCCCGCCACCCGCGCGGCCGCCGCCGCGCTGGCCGCTGCGTTTGACGTCGTGGTGATCGAAACCGTGGGGGTCGGCCAATCCGAGACCGAGGTCGCGGACGTCGCGGACACGGTGGCGGTCGTCGTCCAGCCGGGGTCGGGCGACGTCCTGCAGTTCCTGAAGGCCGGAATCATGGAGATCCCCGACGTGCTGATCGTCACCAAGGCTGACCTCGGGCGGATCGCCGCTCGTGCCCTGGCTGACCTGCGCGCGGCCCTGCGCTCGCTCGGCGCCGCCGACACGCCGGTGGTGGCGGTCTCATCGCTGCCGCCGACCTCGGGGATCGCCGAACTCGCCGACGCGCTGGACGCGCACCGGGCGGCGCTCGATCTTGCCATCCGCCGCCTGCGCGCCCGTCGTCTCCACGCGCTTGACGACTTTGCGGCGGAGCACGGCGAGCGCGGCCTGCGCGCTCTCGGCGGGCGCCGCTCCGCCGAACGTTGGCTGGCTGAGCAGGACCCGGAGCTCGACGTCCCCTCCCTCATCGACGCGCTCGAGCGCCGGGCTCAGGCGCCGTGAAGATCAGCCTCCCAGCCGAGCCGCTGCGCTCGGACTCCACCCTCCTGCGCCCGTGGCGTGATTCGGATGCGCCCGCGATCGCCGCCGCCTGCCAGGATCCCGAGATCGCTCGCTGGACGCGGGTTCCCGAGCGCTACACCGAGGCCGACGCGCGCGCCTTCCTGCTGTTTCGCCACGACAGCCTGCTGGCCGGGACCACGGCCCCGTTCGCGATCGTCTCCTCGGCCGACCGGCTGCTTGGCTCCGTCGCCCTGATCCATCTCGAGTGGGAGCAACTGCGCTGCGAGGTGGGTTACTGGCTGGCCCCCGAGGGACGCCGTCAGGGCCACGCCACGCGGGCCGTCCAGCTGATCTGCGCCTGGGGATTCAGTCAGCTGGGCCTCGAGCGGATCGCGCTCCACGCCGCCACCGACAACCTCGCCTCCCAGCGCGTGGCGGGCCGCGCCGGCTTCACCCGCGAGGCCACGCTGCGGGC
>DAIQND010000086.1:0-9455 GCA_036788555.1 Solirubrobacteraceae bacterium
CCACTCCGGGAGCCACAGCCAGACCAGCGCGCCCACCAAGAAGACCAGCAAGGCGCCGCCCCGCAAGAAGGCCCACCACGCCAAGCCGGCGCCGGTCAACCCGGCCATCAGCGGACCGACCGGGCCCGGTGTCCCGACCCCCGCCAACCCCACCTTCTCCTTCGCGCTGCCGGGCCCGGCTCCCCTCGGCGTCCCCAACTTCTTCATCGACAGCTTCCAGATCCCCCCCTTCCTGCTGCCGATCTACCAGGCGGCCGGCATCGAGTACGACGTTCCCTGGCAGGTGCTGGCGGCGATCAACGAGATCGAGACCGATTATGGGCGCAACCTGTCGGTGTCGACCGCCGGCGCGGTCGGCTGGATGCAGTTTTTGCCCTCGACCTGGGCCAGGTACGGCGTCGACGCCACGGGCTCTGGCTACGCCGATCCGTACAACCCGGTCGACGCGATCTTCGCCGCCGCCCGGTACCTCAGCGCGGCCGGCGCCTCGAAGAGCCTGCCGGACGCGATCTACTCCTACAACCACGCCTGGTGGTACGTCGAGTCGGTGCTGCTGCGGGCCAAGCTGATCGGCGGCATGCCCTCGGCGCTGGTGGGCGCGCTGACCGGCCTGGTCGAGGGGCACTTCCCGGTCGCTGCCCCGGCCAAGTACGCCGACAGCGCGGTCACCCAGCTGGCCAAGCAGCCGGTCAAGACGGCCAATGCGGCGATCACGATCGGCTCGAACCCGAGCGCCACCTACACCAACATCTTCGCCAACCAGGGCTCGCCGGTGATCGCCGTCAACGACGGCAAGGTGGTCAAGCTCGGCTACAGCAAGCAGCTCGGTAACTACATCGAGCTCCAGGACGCCACCGGGAACGTGTACACCTACGCCCAGCTCGGGTCGCTCTCGAAGCTGGTCCCGGTCCCCAGGCCGGTGAAGGTGACCGCCAAGCAGATCGCCAAGGAGCTTTCGCTGCCGTCCACGCCGGCGCCCAAGGGGCCGGCAACGGCCGGTCAGCAGCAGGCGCCTCCCACCATCAGCCTCGCCAAGGCCACCAAGGAGGCCAAGCACTCGCCGATCTCGCTGCCGGTCACGCCCGCTCCCGCTTCCACCACACCCTCGGTCGCGGTTCCACAGCCGATGGTCAAGGAGCGGCTGTTCGCTGATCCGAGCCTCCCCGCCTCATATGCGGCGGGCGGCGACCTGCAGATTCAGAACACCGCCCCCTCGATCTCCAACTTCCAGGACTACTTCGCCGACGTGCTGCACCTGGGCAAGAACCAGTACACGCTGCAGCCGCTGAAGGCCGGCTCGATCGTCGTGGCCGGAACCATCCTCGGCAGGATCGGCGCGGGCACGAAGACCCTCGCCTCGCACCTGCGTTTCATGGTCCGTCCCGCGGGCAGCAACGCCCCCTACATCGACCCCAAGCCGATCCTCGACGGATGGAAGCTGCTAGAGGCCACCGCCGTGTACCGGGCCGCCGGTGTGAACCCGTTCTTCGGACCGGGCGCCAAGGACCCAACGGTCGGGCAGATCCTGCTGATGTCCAAGGAGCAGCTGACCTACCGGGTGCTCGAAGATCCGCATGCCGACATCTACGCCTGCGGGCGCCGCGACATTCAGGCCGGTCTGATCGACCGCCGGATCCTCGCGGTGATCGAGTTCCTGTCCGCCTCGGGGCTTGATCCCACCGTCTCCGGGCTCGAGTGCGGTCACAGCCTCACGGGCTCGACCGGGGTCGACGCGGCTGGAGCCACCGGCGCCTCGATGGACATCTCGAAGATCAACGACATCCCGATCATGGGCCACCAGGGGGCCGGATCGATCACCGACATCACGATTCGCCGCCTCTTGACGCTGCAGGGCACCTTCCGCCCGGATGCGATCGTCTCCACGATGAGCTACAAGGGACAGACCAACACGATCTCCCTGCCTGACCACGCGAACCGCATCCAGATCACCTACACGCCGGTCTTCGGCCAGAACAAGCAGCTCTCGGCCGAGGTCGCCAACCTGCTCGAGCCCAACCAGTGGGTCCAGCTGATCAACCACATCAGCCAGATCCCCGAGCCGGTCGTCCCGATCGCGCCGAGCGCCTACGCCATCAAGGTCAGCGGCAACCAGTAGCGTTCGCCGGGCGGACTTCGGCGATACCCGCCTTCTTCCCCTTCAGCCAGGTCGAGCTGCCGTGGGCCCTCGGCCCGCCCCCGGGTCGCTATCTCCTGCGCCGCTCCCCCGCTGACCTTCAGAGCACCACTCCCTCCCATGTTCTGGTGATCGCCACGCTGGCCGCGCCCGAGCGCCGCCGCCTGCGTGGCCGCCGCGGCCGCCAGCTTCAGGCTGAGCCTGAGCCTGATCCAGCGCCGGTGTCAACCGGGCGGGCCACGGTGATCGATGTCGGCACGCCCTTCCGTGGCGAGACCGAAGCCGGCGCATGGCTGAGCCGTGCGGGCGAACCACAGCTGGAACTCGATCTGGGGGTGCTCAACTGGGCGCTGCATGCCTTCCGGGTCGCGACCGCCGACCCCTACCTGAACCCGGTCGGCCGCGAGCAGCTGCTGGTGGCGCGAATCGGTTACGGCGCCGGCGAACAGGTCGCCGACGGCCGCTGGACCGAGGCGCGAGAGCTGATCGCTCCCACCCCCCGGCAGCGCCGGGCGAGGCTGCTGCACCCTCAGGCCAGGCTCGCGCGCCTGCTCGGCGGCCACGAACAGCCGCTGGTATGCGAGGAGCTGGCGCTCCGCGCGCGGCTGGATCTCGACCACGGGCGCGACCGCGAGTCCGCGCTCCAGGTGCTGATCGCCCTGGACGCTGCGATAGCCGAACTCGCCTCGGACTCCGGCGCCGAGACGCTCGCAAGCCGGATCGACGAGCTCCGCGAGCAGCGCGACCCGGTGACCGACGCCGCGCAGGCCGCGCTCGCCGCCCCGCTCCAGGACAGCGACCTGGAGGCCGTGGAGTTCGCGCTCGAGCGCATCGAGGCGGCGCTGCGCGCCCGCACGCTCGCCGGGGAATGAGCGGCGCTCAGGCCGGGAGCCGCACGCAGGCCGGGGAATGAGCGGCGTCAGGCCGGAGGAACCTGGTTGTTGACCTGCGGACCGTGATACAGGTGGTTGTGGTCCCTGCAGGCCGCGGGGAAGCTGAACTGGACGCTGTCGCTGCGGACGCCGTTGTAGCTCCCGAAGAGGGTCACCCGGCCGAGCGTTCCGACCTGGCAGCGGGGATCGGTGCTGCTCCGAACGCGTACCGTGAACACGATCAGGTTGCCCGGGTAGCCCCACATCATCGCGACGTGGGAGTGGCGGAGCAGGCGGGGCCTGACGGTCATGATGATCAGCCGGTCCGGCCGGTTGGCGACGCGGTCGACCTGGCAGAGGATCCCCGAGATCGTGTTGGTGGCCAGGTTTACGTCGCCATGGCCGCGCGCGTAGCTGCCCGTCCGGCCGGTGATCGGGTAGCCGGTGTGGAACCCCCACGGCGGGATTCCGCCCACGATCGGGATCTGGGCGCAGTACTGGACCGGGTAGGCGGCGGCCGAACCGGACATGCCGGCCAGTGCCAGTAGCGGCGCGAGCAGGAGCGCGCCCAGCCCCGCGCGCCTCACCGCGTGACCCCTGCGCATCGCGCGAAGACTGCGAACGCCGCCGCCCTGAGCCGATCTCACACCAGCTGTATCGGAACGCCGCGCCCAAGCCTCCAGCCCGCCTCGACGAATTGCGGCGCCACTAGAGCTCGACGCCCAGCGCCTCGCACAGCGCCTCGAGCTCATCGACCACGTCGCCGGTCATCCGCCACGTGGCGACCCGGTCGAACTGCGTCCGGCCCTGCGTGATGATCGCGAGCTTTCCCCCCGCCGCCAGCGTCAACTCGGGCAGCCCGGCCGCGGGGTACACCTCGAGCGAGGACCCGATGCACAGCAATACGTCGGCCGCCGCCGCCAGGCGCTCGGCGCGGGCGATCGCCGCCACGGGCAGCAGCTCGCCGAACAGCACCACGTCCGGCTTCAGCGGCGCGCCGCAATCACAGCCCGGCACGCCGTTGGGCGAGACCGCCTGCCGGTGGCGGACCTCCGCCAGCCCGAAGCGCTCGCCGCAGCGAAGGCAGGACGAGCTGGCGATCGAACCGTGGACCTCGATCACCTCGCACGACCCCGCGCGGCCGTGGAGCCGATCGATGTTCTGGGTGATCACGGCGTCGAGCAGCCCGGCACGCTCCAGCGCGGCCAGCGCCTCGTGCGCCCGGTTGGGCTGTTTGTCCTCCAGCGCGTCAAAGCGCTGGCCGTAGAAGCTCCAGAAGCGCTCGGGGTCGCGCCGGAAGACCGAGATGTGCGCCACCTCCATCGGGTCGACCTTGCTCCACAGCCCGGTCTGCGGCGAGCGAAAGTCGGGGATCCCCGACGGCACCGAGATGCCGGCACCGGTCAGCGCCACCACCGAGCCGGCGTCTGCGATCAGGGCGGCCAGGCCTGCCGCCCCCTCGGCGCTGCCCGAGGAGCTCACCGCCCGGTGAAGCGCGGCGTGCGTCGCGCGAGGAACGCCGCGATCCCCTCCCGCGCATCCTCTGAGCCGAACACGCTGAGAAACGCGCGCTTTTCCGCCTCGAGTCCCGCGGCGAGGTCACCCGCGGCCGACACCCGCTTGATCTGCTCGATCGCGCGCGGCGCCTGGCCGGCGAGCTTGGACGCCCACGCCATCGCGGTGTCGAGCAGGTCCTGATCGGCCACGACGTGGTTGACGAGCCCCAGCTCAAGCGCCTCGGCGGCGTCGATCGCGTCGCCGATCAGATTCAGTTCGAGCGCCTTGCCTTCGCCGACCAGCCGCGCCAGGCGCTGGGTGCCGCCAAACCCCGGGATGATCCCGAGGTTGATCTCCGGCTGGCCGAAGCTCGCCGATTGCGCGGCGATGCGGAGGTCGCACGCCATCGCCAGCTCGTTGCCGCCGCCCAGCGCCGCCGCGTTGACCGCCGCGATCGTGGCAACGCTCGACGCCTCAAGCGAGCGCAGCAGCTCGTGCATCTGGTCGAGCAGCGCGCGCCCGGCCGCCTCATCCATGGTCGTGAACGCCTTGATGTCGGCACCGGCGCAGAACAGCATCGGATTGGCCGAGGCCAACACCAGCACGCGGACGTTGCCGGCGCCGCTGACCTGATCCCACACCCGCTGCAGGGCCGCCACCATGTCCGGCGAGATCGAGTTCGCCGGAGGCCGGTCAAGCCAGGCAATCGCCACGCGGTCGCGCGTCTCGAGCTTCACCGGCTCCTCCTCGAAGCCCGCATCCGGCCGCGGGTAGGGGAAGAAGCCCTGTCCGGTCTTGACCCCGAGCCTGCCCTGCGCGACCAGGCGTCGCAGCGTGGCCGGCGGCTCGAACGCATCCCCCCACTCCCCCGCGGCTCGCTCGAGGCGCTCGAGCACGTCATCGAGCCCGTGCTGGTCGGCCCGGGCAAATGGGGGCGGCATGATCCCCGCGCCGGTCATCATCCCCAGGTCGATCTCACGCATCGACGCGATCCCCTCCTCGAGGACCAGACAACTCTCCACGAGCGCCTTGAGCGTGAAGCGATCGACCAGCGACGCGGTGTGGCCGCCGCCCGCCTCACCCGCCGTGGCCATAGAACCCCTTCCCCGTCTTGGCGCCGAGCTCGCCGGCGGCCACCAGCGCGCGCATGCCCTCGTGAACGTAGAAGCGCTCGCCGTAGGAGCCGCGCAGGTGCTCGGCCACGTGCAGCACCGTGTCCAGCCCGAGCAGGTCGGTCAGGAAGAACGGGCCGATCGGCGCCGCCTTCGACTCCGTCACCAGCTGGTCAAGCTCCTTGACATCGATGCCCGTCTCCTCCTGAAAGCGCCACAGCTCGGAGACGCTGGAGTGCAGGATGCGGTTGACTACGAACCCGGGGGCCTCGGCGCAGCGGATCGGCAGCTTGCGGATGCGCTGGGCGAAGCTGGCCGCCGCCTGGGCGGTCTCTGCCGAGGTGTCCTCCCCTTCGATCACCTCGATCAGCCGCATCACCGAGGCGGGATAGAAGAAGTGAAAGCCGACCACCTTGTCGGGGCGCGTCGTCACCTCGCCGAGCTCGGTGATCGAGAGCGACGAGGTGTTGGAGGCCAGGATCGCCCGGCCCGAGGTCACCTCGTCGAGCTCGGCGAACACGGCCTGCTTGACCTCGATCCGCTCCGGCACCGCCTCGATCACGAAGTCGACGCCGCCGAACCCCGCGTACTCGGTGGTGCCGGTGATCAGCCCCAGACGCCGGCGCATCTCCTCCTCCTCGAGCTTGCCCTGCTCGACCTGGGCCTGCCACAGCGAGCGTGCCTTGTGGAGCCCCTGCTCCACGAACTCGCCCCGGAGGTCCTTGAGCACGACCGGGATCCCTGCGTTGGCGATCGTATGCGCGATCTCTCCGCCCATCGTTCCGGCCCCGACGACAGCGGCTTTGAAGACGAACATCAGCGCCTACGCTACCCGACCTCTAACGTGTGGGCAGATGTCCGGGGTTGGCGACAACGGCTACGGGGCGGCGATCGCCGTGCGGAACCTGGTCAAGAACTTCGGCGAGGTCCAGGCGGTGCGGGGTGTCGAGTTCGAGGTCGCGGCGGGCGAGGTGTTCGGCTTCCTCGGGCCCAACGGGGCCGGCAAGACGACGACGATCAACATGCTCTGCACGCTGGTCAAGCCCACCTCGGGCGCGGCCACGGTGGCCGGCTACGACGTGGTGAGCCAGCGCGATGACGTACGCCGTCATATCGGCCTGGTCTTCCAGGACCCGACCCTCGACAGCTACCTGACCGCCGCCCAGAACCTGAAGCTGCACGCGGAGCTCTACGGGGTGCAGCGCGACCTGGTGGAGCCCAGGATGCGCCAGGTGCTGACCATGGTCGGGCTGTGGGAGCGCAAGGACACGCCCGTCGGCACCTTCTCCGGCGGGATGCGGCGACGGCTTGAGATCGCACGCGGGCTGATGCATTCGCCGCGTGTCCTGTTCCTCGACGAGCCGACCATCGGGCTTGACCCGCAGACGCGGCGGTCGATCTGGAACTACATCCGCGAGCTCAAGGAGTCCGAGGAGATCACGATCTTCATGACCACCCACTACATGGACGAGGCCGAGTGGTGCGAGCGCATCGCGATCATGGACCACGGCGAGATCGTCGCCCTCGACGCGCCGCAGACGCTCAAGGACAGCGTCGGCGCCGACCGCGTGATGATCCACACTGACGACAATGAGGCAGCCATACGTGAACTCGGGGACCGCTTTGAGATCAAGGCCCAGGTGGCCGAGGGCGCGGTGACCTTCGGAGTGCCGGCGGGCGAGCAGTTCGTCCCGCGGCTGTTCTCCGAGCTCGACGTCCCGATCCGCTCGATCAGCGTCTCGCGGCCCACCCTCGATGACGTCTTCATGTCCTACACGGGGACGACGATCCGCGACGCCGAGGAGGACGCCGGGCGCAACCGCAGCCGGATGATGATGCGGGTCGCCGGGAGGGCGCCGCGATGAGCGCGACCTCCGAGCGGGTGCAGAGCCCGGCCGTCCCTCCGCACGAGGTCGTCCGCGTCCACGTCCCGCCCCGCAGCCTCGGCTCCGAGTTCCGCGCGGCGAGGATCATGTGGCGGCGTGACCTGATCCGGTTCGTCAACGACCGGATCCGCATCGTCTCCTCGCTCGTCCAGCCGCTCTTGTTCCTGTTCGTGATGGGCGCCGGGCTCAACACCCTGTCGAGGTCCGGGACCTTCGGCGTCAATCTGAAGACCTTCATCTATCCCGGGATCCTGTGCATCTCGGTGATGTTCACAGCGATGTTCGCGGCCGCCTCGATCGTCTGGGACCGCGAGTTCGGGTTCCTGCGCGAGATGATGGTCGCGCCGGTCAGCCGCAGCTCGATCGTGATCGGCAAGTGCCTCGGCGGGGCCACCGTGGCCTGCATCCAGGGGATCATCATGATCCTGCTGGGTCCGGCGGTCGGCGTGAGCTACAACGTCCTGCTGATCCTCGGGATCTTCGGCCTCCAGCTGCTGCTGGCCTTCACGATCACCGCGTTCGGCGTGATGATCGCGGTCCGCATCAAGCAGATGCAGTCCTTCTTCGGCGTCATGCAGATGATCGTGATGCCGATGTTCTTCATCTCCGGCGCGCTGTTCCCGACCCGCGGGCTTCCGGGGTGGCTCGAGGTGCTCAACCGGATCGATCCGCTGACCTACGCGGTCGACCCGATGCGGCGACTGGTGTTCAACCATCTGAGCATCTCGCCCCAGGCCCGCCACGTGCTCGACGCCGGCGTCACCTGGTGGGGCTACCGCGTCCCGCCGCTGCTCGAGGCGGCCGTCGTCCTCGGGCTCGGCCTGCTGATGCTGGCGATCGCGATCTGGGAGTTCAGCGCGACCGAGTAGGTGCGGATTTCAGCCGCTGGCGCGGGAGCCCCGGTCAACCCACCGGCAGGTTCCGCGCCAGGAACTCTGCGGTTATCTCCCACGCGCGCGCCGCGGCGGGCGGACGGGAGAACATCGGCGCCTCGTGGTTGTCGAACGCATGGCCGGCGTCGGGCTGGATGTGGCACTCCCAGCCCGAGTGCTGCTCGGCGAGGGCGCACACCCGCTCGGCGTCCTGCCGCGGGATGTAGTCGTCCTGCGCGCCGAAGTGAAACAGCACCGGGCAGCTGATGCGCTCCGCCCGCTCCAGCGAGCTTGCGATGCCCGAGCCGTAGTAACACACGGCCGCGTCCGGATCGCCGGCGACCGCCACCTCGTAGGCGAGCGTGCCGCCCAGACAGAAGCCGAGTACGCCCGCGCCGCGGTCCTGCACCTCCGGTCGCTGCCGCAGCGCGGCCAGGGCAGCCAGTGAGTCCTCCACCGCGCCCACCGGATCGAGCCGCTGGGCGGTCTCCATCGCGCGCGCCAGCCCGTCCGCGTCGTGCCCCAGCTCCAGACCGGGCGCGATCCGCCGGTAGAGGTCGGGCGCGAGCGCCACGTACCCGAGCTCGGCCAGCCGCTCGGTCGCCCGCCTGATGTAGGCACCGACTCCGAAGATCTCCATCAGCACGAGCACGCCCGGGCCGTGACCTGCGGGCGGTAGCGACAGGTGGCCGCCCATCTGCTGCTCGTCGGAGATCCGGATCTCGGTGCTCGGCACGGCCGCGCAGCCTAGCCAACATCACCTCGGGCGCGCCTCCCCACGACCGTCTACCCCGTGACCGCCGGGCTCAGGACGCCAGTCCGAGGGTGATCCACGCCGGCCGGCGGCCGGTTCCTGCGCTGAGGCCGCCGTGGGCCGCTACGCGGCGGCTGCCGCCGGCTCCTCCACCCTGCGCGGCAGCAGCGTCTCCCGCGCGATCACCAGGCGCTGGATCTGCGCGGTGCCCTCGTAGAGCTGGAGGATCTTGGCGTCCCGCATCAGCTTCTCGACCGGGTACTCCTTGATGAAGCCGTAGCCGCCGTAGACCTGGACGGCGTCGGTGGTCACCTCCATCGCCGTGTCG
>DAIQND010000087.1:0-9447 GCA_036788555.1 Solirubrobacteraceae bacterium
TGGCCAAGGTGCCCAAGAGCGACGGTCACCGCGGCGGGATCTCCGCCTTCATCCTGCCCTGCGACACCGAGGGAGTTAGGGTCGAGCGGCGCAACCAGTTCATGGGCCTGCGGGGGATCGAGAACTCGGTGACCGTGCTGGAGAACGTGTTCGTGCCGGCCGAGAACCTGATCGGGCAGGAGGGCCAGGGGCTCAAGATCGCGCTGACGACGCTCAACACCGGGCGCCTCGCGCTGCCGGCGATCTGCGTGGGCGTCGCCAAGTGGGCGACCAAGATCGCGCGCGAGTGGTCGCTCGAGCGGGTGCAGTGGGGAGCGCCGATCGGCAAGCACGACGCGATCGCGCAGAAGCTGGCGTTCATCGCGGCCAGCGCCTTCGGCCTCGAGGCGTTGCTCGACGTCTCCGCCCGGCTGGCCGATGACAAGCGCAGCGACATCCGGATCGAGGCGGCGATCGGCAAGCTCTACGGCTCGGAGATGGGATGGCGGGTGGTCGACGAGCTGATGCAGGTCCGCGGTGGCCGCGGCTACGAGACTGCGGAGTCGCTGAAGGCGCGCGGCGAGAAGCCGGTTCCGGTCGAGCAGGCGCTGCGCGACATGCGCATCAACCGCATCTTCGAGGGCGCCACCGAGATCATGCACCTGCTGATCGCGCGCGAGGCGGTCGACACCCACCTGCAGGTGGCCGGAGGGGTGCTTGAGCCCGAGGCGCAGCTGGGCGAGCGGGCCCGCAGCGCGCTGCAGGCCGGCAAGTTCTACGCGCGCTGGCTGCCGCAGCTGGCGGTCGGCGATGGTCAGCGCCCCGGCTCCTACAACGAGTTCGGCGAGTTGTCTGGCCACCTTCGCTTCGTCGAGCGCCACGCCCGCAAGCTGGCCCGCTCGATCTTCTACGGCATGACCCGCTGGCAGGCCGGCCTTGAGAAGCGCCAGGCGTTCCTCGGGCGCACCGTGGATATCGGTGCCGAGCTGTTCGCGATCTCGGCCACGTGTGTCTACGCGCAGACCCTCGGCAGCGAGCATCCGGAGCGCGCCGAGCAGGCGGTCGAGCTGGCGGACCTGTTCTGCCGCCAGGCACGCCTCCGGGTCGATCGGCTGTTCACCGACCTGTGGTCAAACGAGGACGACGCGAACTACCGGGCCGCTCAGCGTCTGCTCGAGGGCCGCTACAGCTGGCTCGAGGAGGGGATCCTCGACCCCTCCGGGCAGGGACCGATGGTCGCCGGTCAGCCCGAGGCGTTCACGGGCGCGCTCGCGCCGAGCTGAGCGATCTGGCTCGCGCTGCCGACCGATCGCGCGGCGGTCGCCCGGTACACGCGCCGGGTTCGCTTGGCCACCTCGGCCCAGTCGAACTTGAGCACGTGCTCGCGGGCTTCGGCCACCACCGCCTGGCGAGTCTGATCGTTGCGCAGGACGCGCTCGAGCACGTCGCCCAGCGCGTCGGGATCACGCGAGCGAAACCGGAAGCCCACGGCCTCGCCGTCGGGCACGACCTCCCGCAGGCCACCGGTGTCGGCGACGATGCACAGGCACCCGGAGGCCATCGCTTCGAGCGCCACCAGGCCGAACGGCTCGTAGATCGAGGGCACGATCGCCACCTCGGCCACGCGATAGAGCGAGTGGAGCATGTCGTCGCCCACCCATCCCAGGAAGGTGCCCCGGCGGGTGAGGCCGAGCCGCCGCGCCTGGCGCTTGAGCTCGGCCTCGGCGGTCCCGGACCCGGCGACGACGAACCGGACGTTGCCGAGACGAGCGACCACCCGGGCCAGCGCGTCGAGCGCCAGGTGAAAGCCCTTCTCGTAGACCAGCCGCCCCACCAGCAGCACGAGCCGCTGATCCGGCCGCGCGAAGCGCGCTCTCAGCGCCGGCAGGTCCTCGACCGGCTCCAGGTCCCCTGGATCGATCCCGTTGGGGATCACGGTGATCCGGCGCAGGGGGACGCCGAACACGCTGGCGATATGGCCCTGCATGAACCGCGAGCACGCGATCACCCGGTCGGCGCGGCTGACCATCGCCTGCTCGACGGCGTGGATGTGGGCTTGAGGATCCTTCTGCACCCACCCCTGGTGGCGGCCGAACTCGGTTGCGTGCACGGTGGTCACCCACGGGAGGCCGGCCCGGCGCGCGAGCCGCTCCGCGGCACTCGCCACCAGCCAGTCGTGCGAGTGCACCAGCTCGAACTCACGCTCGCGCATGAGCTCGGCGCCGGCGTCGAACATGTCGCCGTTCATCGTCTCGACCCAGCGCACGAACGCGCTCACGTCCTTGGGGAACGGCGGTTCCGCCACCCGGTGCACGGTCACCCCATGCCGTTGCTCGCGTTCCGCCAGGTGCCCGCCGCCGCGGGTCAGCACGTGCACCTCGGTCCGGCCCGTGGCGAGCTGCTCAGCCAGCTTTCGCACGTGGCGCCCGAGCCCGCCCTCGATCACGGGCGGGTACTCCCAGGAGATGACGAGGACCCGCATCAAGCGGCGGGCGCCGTGGCGTTCAGCGGAGCGAAGTCCGGGACCCGGCGTTCGGTGAAGCTCCTCACGCCCTCGCCGAAGTCAGGGCCGGCGAATGAATCCGCCATCAGCAGGTTGGCCCGCTCGAGGCTCTCGCCCAGCGTCCGCTCGTAGTCCTCGTAGACCTGGCGCTTCATCCGGGCCATGCTCGCCGGCGAGCACTCGCGGGCCAGCATTCGCGCGTACTCGAGTGACTCCTCGAGCAGCCGCTCGTCCTCGACGGCCCGGTTGACGAGGCCGAGCTCGGCCGCCTCCCGCCCCAGCACCACCCGACCGGAGAGCAGCAGGTCAAGCGCCCGCGCCGGCCCCACCAGTCTCGGGAGCATCCAGCTGATGCCGTGCTCGGCCACCAGGCCCCGGCGGGCGAACGCGGTGGTGATCTTGGCTCCGGCCGCGGCGAAGCGCAGGTCGCACATCACCGCGTGGACCAGCCCGAGGCCGGCGCACGGGCCATTGATCGCGGCGAGGATCGGCTTGGGGACGCTCAGGGGGAAGGTGACCGGGCGGGCGTCGCCCGGCCCCGCCGGGAGATCGCCGTCGCCCTCCATCAGCTGCGCGAGGTGCTGCATGTCGGCGCCGGCGCAGAATCCGCGGCCGGCCCCGGTCAGCACGATCGCCCGCACCGCGGGGTCGGCGGCCGCGTCGGCGCGCTCGGCGCATTCCGCGAGCAGATCGAAGTAGCGCGTCTGGAGCTCCGGCGTCCAGGCGTTCAGGCGGTCCGGACGATTGAAGGTGAGGACCGCGACACCGTCCTCGACCGCGATCAGCACGACATCGGACTGGGTCATACGAACGCCTCCTAGGACTCGAACACGAACTGCACGCCGCCGAGCATGAACGATTCAGGTGCCCGCTCGCGGTGCTCGGCGCTGAGAATGATCTCAACCAGCCCGCGGTCGCGGTCGTCTCCCATGACCCGAAGCCCGAGGTTCGCCAGCCCGGTCCCCAGGACGCGCTGCCACCGTTCGATGACGGCGCCCGGGTCCGTCACCGCCACCGCCGCCCCCGCCACCCGCAGCGGGGCGGCACGCTCACTCCAGCCGGGGCCGCCCCAGCACCAGGACTCCGGCGGTTGCGGCTCGCTCAGCGAGACGATCGCACCCCGCGTGTCTGCCGGATGCAGATGGACCTCGGCCATCTCCTCGATCGAGACCTCGAACACCTCACGCAGTCCCGCCGCGCGGGCTCGGTCTCGCGCCGCGGCGAGGTCCCCCACCTGAAACATCAGCATGTAGCCGCTGTCGCCGCCGCGGCGCTCGAGCAGCCGCGCCGCCGGGGCGTCGGGACGCATCGGCGAGACTACCTCGAGGAACGTGTCGCGCAGCGCGAACACCGCGTTTCGCAGCCCGAAGTGTTCGACGTTTGGATCCGAGTACGGCTCGGCCAAGTCCAACCGGGAGCGCAGCTCGCCGGCCACGTCCTCCAGATCCCGGGCCGCGATCACCGCCTGGCGCAGGCGAGGAGTCCCCGCCCGGCCGAGCCGAGCCGCTCGTAGATCGCGATCCCGTCGTCGTTCAGCACGCGGGCGAGCGGCTCGACGGCGGCGAACGAGCGCTCCTCCCCGCGGAGGACGTCGCGCCAGCGCCCGGACGGCCCGGCGAGCGTCCCCTCGGGCGTGGCCGAGCGCACGCCGACCACCACCAGCACCTCGCCGGCGCGCACGAACGCACACGCCTCGGCGCCCGCGTCGAGCGGCTCGTAGCCGTTCTGGAAGATCTCCGGGCGCCTCGCCCGCAGCCCCAGCAGGCGCAGGATCACGAACAGCTTGCGGGTCTCGCCGGTCGGCGGCGAGCCGCCCATCAACCGCCGCAGCAGCGCCTGGCGCCACTCCCAGTCGACCGGCCGGCGGTTGTCGGGATCGACCAGCGCCCGGTAGGCGAGCTCATCGCCCTGGTAGATGTCGGGAACTCCCGGGGCGGTCAGCTTGAGCACCAGCTGGCCGAGCGCCGCCCGCTCGCCCTCGGCGGCGACCCGCGCCGCGAACGGCTCGAACTCCTGAAGGAACGCCGACTCGCGGTAAAGCGCCCCGGCGAAGCGTACGACCGCGTCCTCCCACTCGTGGTTCTGCTCCACCCAGTTGGTGTTGCGCTTGGCCTCGCGCAGCGCCTTGACCATGTACTGCTCGATCCGCTCCCGCTCGATCGGCCACGCCCCCACCAGCGTCTGGAACAGGAAGTAGCGCTCGGTGTCGTCGGGCGCTCCGCCCGAGCGCAGCGGTTCGGTGATCTGCAGCCACCGCTCAACCTGGCCGCGCCATTCCTGGGCGACCGTCGATAGCGCGCCGATGCGCGCCCGCACGTCGGCCGAGCGCTTGGCGTCGTGAGTCATCGTGGTCAGCAGGTTGAGCGGGAAGCGCTCCGCGCGCTCGAGGGCGCCGGCGTGAAACTGCTCGACGCCGATCGCGAAGCGCGACGGATCTCCGCCGACGTCGTTGAGCGCCAGCAGGCGCCCGTAGCGGTAGAAGGCGGTGTCCTCCACGCCCTTGGCCATGATCGCCGGGGTCGTCTGCTGAAACCGAGTGACGAATCCAGCGGGCACGGCCTCCTCGAGCAGCAGCAGCCGCTGGTAGGCGGCATCGAGCGGCGCGACCGCGTTCCGGTCAGCCGGATCGACGCGACCGCTGTCCGGCTCCACGTAGGTGCGGTAGACGGGCAGCGAGCTGAGCGCGCGCGCCAGCCCTTCCAGGCCGCCGGGAACCTCGGCGTCGCCCAGCTCGCGGGCCAGGCGCTCCACCTCGGCGCTGAATGTGCCGCTCGCCTGCTCGAGCTTGGCCTCCAGCGCCACCTCGCCGAACCCGCGCCGGTCACCGGAGATCGAGGCCCACATCGCGCTCATCGCTCCCTCGCCGGCCGGATCCACGAACAGCGCGCAGGCGTCGTTGAGGAACTCATACCCCACGGTGCCGCTCACCGGCCAGTCCCGCAGGCGCTCGGGTGGGTGGGCCGCACTCAAGATCTTCTCGACCCAGACCCGCTGCACCCCCCGCTCGGCCAGCGTGCGCAGGTAGCCGGCGGGATCGGCGAGGCCATCGGGGTGATCGACCCGCAGGCCGTCGAGCAGCCCGTCGCGAACCAGCGAGATAACGAAGGCGTGCGTCTCCTCGAACACCTCGGGATCCTCCTGGCGGATCGCGGCCAGCTCGCCGATGTCAAAGAACCGCCGGTGCAGCCCGGTCCGCGGGTCGACGTCGAAGAACTTCGCCCGCAGCTCGGGGTCGGCCCAGTAGCGGTTGGCGTCATCGGCCCCCATGTGATTGGGGACGACGTCGAGGATGATTCCCATGCCGGCGGCTCGGGCCTCGCCGCTCAGCGCCCGGAACTCGGCCTCGCCGCCCAGCGCGTCCGACAGCCGTTTGGGGTCGACGACGTCGTAGCCGTGGGTGGAGCCCGGCCTCGCCTGAAGCGACGGCGAGAGGTAGAGATGGGAGATCCCGAGGTCGCGCAGGTAGGGAACCAGCTGGCGGGCGGCGCCGAACCCGAACGACGAGGTCAGCTGGAGGCGGTAGGTGGCTCGCAGCTCCGACGCCGGCGTACCCGCGTCGCTCATCGCGCCCGCTTCAGGATCAGCATCGAGCGCGCGAGCACGCCGACCTCGGTGCGGGCGCCGAAGGTCGCGCTCCCGGCGGCGGCCAGCGGGTCGGCGGTCGATATCTCAAGCAGCCACTGGGCGCCGAAGCGCCGGCGCGGGAGCATGAACACACGGTCCTCGTGATGGGCGTTGAACAGCACCAGGAACGAGTCGTCCTCGATCTCCTCGCCGCGGTGGCCGCGCATGTCGAGCTCGCGGCCGTTGAGAAACAGCCCCAGCACGTGCTCGCCCTGGTTCCAGTCGCGCCGGGTCATCTTGCGCCCGTCGGGCCGAAACCACCACGCGTCCGGCAGCCCGGTCCGCTCCCCCTCCTCGCCGCGCAGGAAGGTGCTGCGCCGGAACACCGGGTGCTCATGGCGCAGGCGGATCAGCCGGCGGGTGAAGTCGCGCAGCTCCTCGTCCTCCGGCGCGTCACGCCAGTCAAACCAGGAGAGCTCGTTGTCCTGGCACCAGCCGTTGTTGTTGCCATTCTGGGTGCGGTTCATCTCATCGCCACCGAGCAGCATCGGCGTCCCCTGGGAGACGAACAGCGTGGTCAGGAAGTTGCGCTGCTGGCGGGCGCGGAGCGCCAGCACCTCAGGGTCGTCGGTATCGCCCTCGGCACCGCAGTTCCACGAGCGGTTGTCGTCGGTGCCGTCCTTGTTGTCCTCGAGGTTCTCCTCGTTGTGCTTGTGGTCGTAGGAGACGAGATCGCGCAGGGTGAAGCCGTCATGGGCGGTGATGAAGTTGATCGAGGCGAACGGGTCGCGACCGTCGGCCTCATAGAGGTCCGAGGAGCCCGACAGCCGGGAGGCGAACTCGCCGCAGGCGGTGAAGCCGCGCCACCAGTCGCGCATCGAGTCGCGGTAGACGCCGTTCCACTCCGACCACAGGACGGGGAAGTTGCCCACCTGGTAGCCGCCCGGGCCGACGTCCCACGGCTCGGCGATCAGCTTGACCTGGGAGAGCACCGGGTCCTGGTGGATCGTGTCGAAGAACGCCGAGAGCCGGTCGACCTCGAAGAACTCGCGGGCCAGCGTCGCCGCCAGATCGAAGCGGAACCCGTCGACGTGGCACTCGGTCACCCAGTAGCGCAGCGAGTCCATGATCAGCCGCAGCACGCTCGGGTGCACGGGGTTCAGCGAGTTGCCGGTCCCCGTGAAGTCCATGTAGAAGCGCGGGTCCTCCGGTGAGAGCCGGTAGTAGGACTGGTTGTCGGCGCCCTTGAAGGACAGCATCGGCCCCAGGTGGTTGCCCTCGGCGGTGTGGTTGTAGACGACGTCGAGGATCACCTCGATTCCCGCCCGGTGAAGAGCCTTGACCATCCCCTTGAACTCGCGCACCTGCTCGCCGCGGCGACCGGTGGCTGCGTACTCGGAGTGGGGCGCGAAGTAGCCGATCGTGCTGTAGCCCCAGTAGTTGCGAAGGCCGCGCTCGGCCAAAAACGACTCGTCTGAGATGTGGTGCACGGGCAGCAGCTCGACCGCGGTGACCCCCAGCTCAGACAGATAGGCGATCGCCTCGTCGGAGGCCAGCCCGGCGTAGGTGCCGCGGATGTCCTCGCGCACGCCGGGGTGGCGCATGGTGAAGCCCTTGACGTGGGTCTCGTAGATGATCGTGTCGACGAACGGGATCCGCGGGGGGCGGTCACCCTGCCAGTCGAAGGCGTCGTCGATCACCACCGACTTGGGCATCGCGGCGGCGTCGTCCTCGTCGTCGGGCTCGAGGTCGGCGTCCTCGGTCCCGTCCGGGACGTAGGGCAGCACGTTGGCATCGTGCGCCCAGTCGACGACGCCGTCGATCGCCTTGGCGTAGGGGTCGATCAGCAGCTTGTCGGGGTTGAACCGCTTGCCCTCGGCGGGCGCGTACGGACCGTGGACGCGGAATCCGTAGCGCTGGCCCGGTCCCACCTCAGGGAGATAGCAGTGCCAGTTGAGCGCCCGGCGCTGGGTGAGCTCGATCCGCTGTTCGTTGCCGTCCTCGTCGAACAGGCAGAGCTCGACGCCCTGCGCGTGCTCGGAGAACAGCGCGAAGTTGGTCCCGTAGCCGTCCCACTTGGCGCCGAGCGGAAACGGGTCTCCAGGCCACACGTCGGTCACTGGAGGAGCGCTCCGGAGAGGGGGGGGAGGTGGAGGGTCGCCTCGGGAGCCTGGGAGGAAGAGCGGGCGTATCTCCCGCTATCTCGCCCAGCCTCCTTCGAGAGCCGCACCCCGTCGGTCGAGGCGACACGAATCCGGGACCCGCTGCAACGAAGCTGCAACGCCTCGGACCATGAGAAGTTGCAGACCAACTCAAACGCGCCCCGCCGGACGCGAAGCCAGCGCGCCGCCTCGTCGAACTCCAGCTCGTCCACATCCCCCGACGGCAGTTCGCGCCGGAGCTCGAGCAGCGAGCGGTAGAGGGAGGCCAGCGCCGAATCACGGCGCCGCGTCAGCTTAGAGCGCTCGAACGTCGCCACGTCCTGGGGGTCCGGCACATCCTCGGCCGAGAACGAGGCAAACGCGCTGAACTCCGCCCGCCGGCCGTCCCGGGTGGCGCGAGCGATCTCGGGATCGATGTGATCGGAGAAGAACTGAAACGGCGCCTCCTCGCCGTACTCCTCGCCCATGAAGAGCAGCGGCACGAACGGCGAGAGCAGCGTGCACAGCGCGGCCAGCGGCCGCACGGCCGCGGGCATCCGGTCGCCGAACGCGCGGTTGCCCACCTGGTCGTGGTTCTGGGAGAAGACCACGAACCGCTCCACCGGCACGTCGTTGGCCGGCGCCCCGAAGCGCCGGCGGCGAAAGCTCGAATAGGTGCCGTCGTGCACATGGGGCCGTTGGTAGGCCTTCGCCAGGTCGGCCACCCGACCGAACTCGGCGTAGTAGCCATCGTGCTCGTCGGTGATCAGCGTGCGCAGCGAGTGGTGGAAGTCATCGGCCCAGGCGGCGTCGCACCCGTAGCCGCCGCGGTCCACGGGGCGCATCACCTTCGGGTCGTTCAGGCCGGACTCGGCGATCACCAGTGCATCCTGACGGACCGCGTGGACCCGCCGCGCCACGGCCTCGACGATGTGCTCGGCGCTCGAGTCGAAGATCGCGTGGATCGCGTCAAGCCGCAGGCCGTCGATCCCGAAGTCGGCCACCCACCCGGCCGCGCTCTGGAGCACCCACTCGCGCACGGGGTCGCAGTCGGCGTCGTCGTAGTTGATCGCGCGGCCCCACGGCGTCTCATACTTCTCGGTGAAGTACGGACCGTAGGCCTCGAGCGCCTGGACCCCCGACGCACCCACGTGGTTGTAGACGACGTCGAGGAGCACCGCCAGCCCCTCCGCGTGCGCCGCCTGCACCAGCGACAGCAGTCCCTCCGGGCCGCCGTAGGAGGACTGCGCCGCGCTCAGA
>DAIQND010000088.1:0-9424 GCA_036788555.1 Solirubrobacteraceae bacterium
GAGGTGGTCGGCGGCGGCTTCAGGGCGGCGCGGACGACGATCATCCGCGGCTCGTGCGCGGCTGTGGCGGTATGCAGGGACTCTGCGAAGGCCGGGCCGAACCCGTCGACCGTCGCCGCCTGCAACCCGAACGACCCGGCCAGCGCCTCGAAGTCCGGCCGCGCCAGATCGACGCCGAACGGCTCCTCGGCCGCCTGCTGCTGATCGAAGCGCAGCATCCCGTATCCGCCGTCATCGACCAGCACGATCGTCACCGGGATTCGCTCCTGCATGACGGTGGCCAGCTCCCCGCACGCGTACATGAAGCCGCCGTCGCCGGTCACGCAGACCACCGGGCCGGCGTTCGCCAGGGCGGCACCCAGCGAGGCGGGAAAGGCGAACCCGAGCGTGCCCCAACCCACGGGGTAGGCGAGCTTGCGGGGCTGCGGCACCCGCCAGTAGCCACCCAGCCAGTAGCCGGGAATGCACATGTCCACGAGCACGACCGCGTCCGGTGGCAGCACCGTCTCGACGATCTCCAGCAGCGCCGCCGCCTGCGGCTCATCGTGCGTGACCCACGCCCCGACATCCTCCGCGAGCTGCTGCAGCCGGCGCCGCAGGCCCGGAAGGTCCTCACGCTGGCGGACCAGCGGCAGCAGCCGCTCGAGCACGTGCCGGGCGTCGCCGATCAGGCCGACGTCAGAGACGTAGTTCTTGTTCACCTCGGTCGCATCGACGTTGATGCTGATCAGCGTTGGCGGCTGGGGCATCAGCCAGTTCTGGGTCATCACGCCGTCGAAGTCGGTGCCGATGGCCAGCACGACGTCGGCCTGATCCCACAGCTCGCCGACCTCGCGGGCGTGGGCGGGACCCGGAACCGAGCACGGGTGCTCGGGGGCCAGCAGCCCCCGGCTCGCGTACGTGGTGATCACCGGCGCAGCGAGCCGGATCGCGAGCTCTCCGACGAGCGCCCGGGCGCCGGCGCGCAGCGCGCCGCCGCCGGCCCAGATGAGCGGCCGCTGCGAGTGCTGCAGCAGCTCCGCCGCGCGCTCGAGATCGGCGCCGACGGGTACGTCCGCCGGTGCCGGCGACGGAAGCTCAGCCGGCTCGGTGTCCAGCGGCGCCGACAGCAGATCGGTCGGGATCCCCAGGTAGACGGGCCCACTCGACGGGCTGAGCGCGGTGCGTGCCGACTCCAGCACGGCGAGCGGTATATCCCCGGCGGTCTTGGCCACGCGCGCGGTCTTGGTGACCGGCACGAACATCGCTGTCTGGTCGCGGGTCTCGTGCAGCGTGCCGCGGTAGACGCCGTGGCGGCGCAGACGGGTCGCGATGTCGGTGGCCACGACGAGCACCGGCGAACTCGACGCCATCGCCTCGCCGGTCGCCCCGAGGGTGTTGGCCGCGCCCGGTCCGGTTGTCACCAGCGCCACTCCGAGGTTGCCGGTGGCGCGCGCGTAGCCGTCGGCGGCGTACACGGCGCTCTGCTCGTGGCGCACACCGACCAGCCGGATGTGAGACTCGGCCAGCGCCTTCCAGATCGGGAGGTTGTGGACTCCCGGCAGCCCGAAGGCAAGCTCCACCCCGAGACGCTCGAGCGTCTCCACGAACCCTGTCGCCCCGCTTTTCGCCAAGGCTCGGCTAACTGGAGTCGCCATCCCGCAGCGCGCGCCACACCCGCTCGGGCGTCATCGGGAGCCTGCGCATGCGCAGCCCAGTTGCCGCGGCGATCGCGTTCGCCACCGCCCCCGGGACGCCGGGCACCGGCGCCTCGCCGACTCCCTTGGCTCCGAACGGCCCCTCGGGCGCCGGCACCTCGACGATCTGAGCGTCGAGCCACGGCACCATCGCCGCGTCCGGCATCGCGTAATCGACCAGCGTCCCCGTGCTGAGCTGCCCGTGGCCGTCGTACGCCAGCTCCTCGAGCAGCGCCCAACCGAGGCCCTGGGTGGCGCCGCCGCGCATCTGGCCCTCGACCAGCGCCGGATTGAGTGCGCGGCCGACATCCTGGGCGATCACGTGGGCCAGCACCCGGACGGCGCCGGTGTCGCGGTCGACCCTGACGTGGCAGAGGTGGGCGGCGGATTGCGGCGCCTGCGGCTGCGAGACCCTTCCGCGGCCCTCGACGGGCGGATGCGGGCTGCCGAACTGGAGGATCTGGGAGGCGAGCTCCTCGAGCGCCAGCGCTTTTCCGGGGACGCCGCGGGGCTGAACCGACCCGTCCACCAGCTCGAGGTCCTCGGGGGCGATCTCGAGCTCCTCCGCCGCCACGGCCAGCAGCTGCTCCCGCGCCTCCTCGGCGGCGCGCTCGACCGCGCGCCCCACCGTGTAGGTGACCTTGCTGCCGCCGCTCGTGCCGGCGTAGGGCGCGCTGCCGGTGTCCGCGTTGACCACGCGCACGCGCGAGAGCTCCACACCGAAGGCCGCGGCGGCGATCGAGGCAAAGCCGGTCTCGACGCCGCTCATGTCGGCGGCGCCGGTGATCACAGTCAGCCTCCCGTCGGCGTCCAGGCGGCAGGCGGCCGACGCCGGCTCGTAGCCGCCGGGCCACCACCCGATCGCCAGCCCGACGCCCTCGCCCTCCGGGAGCCGGCCGCGCCGCGCCCACAGCGGATGCTCGGCGAGGCGCTCCAGGCACTGGCGGGCCCCGAACACCGGGAACGGCTGGCCCGAAACCGCCAGATCGCCCTCGCCGGCGACGTTCCGAAGCCGCAGCTCGAGCGGATCGAGACCCAGCCGCCCGGCCAGCTCGTCGATCAGCGACTCGAGCGCGAACGCCGACGGGGGCGCGGTGGGGGCGCGGTAGGCCCCGAAGGTGACGCGGTTGGTGGCCACGCCGAGCGCGGTCAGCCGGTGGGCTCGCCAGCGGTAGGGGCCGGCGCTGAGCATCGCCGCGATCGACTCCACGCCGAAGTCGTCGGTGCTGCCGCGGTCGACCAGCACCCGCCCGCGGATCGCCGTGAGCCGGCCCTCGGCGTCGGCCCCGATCTCGAGCGCCAGCCGCTCGGCTCCGGCCGGATTGGTCGCGGCCATGTCCTCGCTTCGGGTCAGCGTGAGCCGCACGGGCCGGCGCACCGCCAGCGCCGCGGCGGCGACCAGCGGGTCGATCAGCATCAGCTTGCCGCCGAACGCGCCGCCGAGCGGTGTCCCCTTGATCCGCACGCGGTCGACCGGCAGGCCGAACAGCTCGGCCAGCGAGTCGCGGGTGGCGAACGGCGACTGGGTGGCGCTGTGGACCACCAGCTCGCCGTCGGGCTCGACCCACGCGGTCGCCGTCTGCGGCTCGAGGTAGCCCTGGTGGATCCACGGGGTTGAGAACGTGCCGCCCACGACGACGTGGCTGCCGGCCAGCTCCGCGTCGGCGTCGCCCTGCTCGAGCTTCGCGGTGCCGAGCACGTTTTCCGATAGCTCCTCGTCCACGTCGCCGCCGGCCGAGACCGACGCGTGGGCATCGGCGAGGTCGCCCTCGGTGTTCTGGGCCCGCGGCTTCACGCGCGCTCGCGGAGCGCCGGGCCGGGCGGCCGCGTCGAGATCGAGCACCGGCTCGAGCGGCTCGAGCTCGACCTCGACCAGCTCGGCTCCGTCGGCCGCGGCGGCCTCGCTTTCGGCGAGCACCAGCGCCACCGGCTGCCCCGCGTAGACGACCTCCTCGCGCGCGAGCGGCTCGTACATCCGGCCCGGCCCGGAGCCGGCGATCGGCAGGTCGGCGGCGGTGAGCACCGCGACGACGCCCGGAAGCCCGGTGGCTGCGCCGCTGCTGATGCTCTGGATCAGCGCGTGGGCCTCGTGGGCGAGCACCAGCCGCGCGTGGAGCAGTCCTGGAACCGGCAGGTCGGCGCCGAACCGCGTGGTCCCGCGCACCTTCGGCTCCGAGTCCCGGCGGGGCGTGGAGACGCCGATCGTGCTCATCTCACACACCGTAGCTGCGAAGGCGTGACGCCGTGTTCGCGAAGGGCCGGTCGAGCTCGCGAAGCGGCTCGCCGGGATAGAGCGCTCAGATCCCGAGTGCGCAGCCGTCCTTGCGCAGGTCCGAGCCACCGAACAGCGCGCCGTCACGGACGACGATCGCCTGACCGCCGCCGAAGGAGAGCGAGTCGGCCGAGCGCTCCATCCGGAAGCCGAGCTCGCCGAGCTCGGGGACGCGGTCCCACAGGGGCCGCTCGAGCCGGAGGACATCGCCGTCGACCCGGAAGCGCCCGCGATCCAGGGCCGCCTGCGGATCCATCCCGTTGCGGACCAGCTCGACGAGGAACTGAACGTGTCCCTGGGCCTGCATCAACCCGCCCATCACCCCGAACGGGCCGACCAGCTCGCCGTTCCGGGTGAGCATGCCCGGGATCAGGGTGTGGTACGGGCGCGCACCGGGCGCGACGTTCCCCTGGAGGCCAAAGCAGGCGGCGCGGTTGTGCAGCACGACACCGGTGGACCCAGCGACTACGCCGGAGCCGAACGCCTCGTACAGGCTTTGCAGGAGGGAGACCGCCAACCCCTCGCGGTCGACCACGCACAGGCTCACGGTGCCGCCGCCGGGCCCGGTGACCGCGCGCGGTCGCTGGCGGCGGCGCTGTTCGACGTGAGCGTGGGTCAGCAGCGCGCTGACATCGGCGCCGTCACGAACCGTGGCCAGCGCGTCCTCAAGCGCCAGCGCCACCGCGCGTACCTCGTCGGGGAGGCTCGGGTCCTCGTCGCCCAGGAGCGCGAGCGCCTCCAGCGCCGCCACACCCTGCGTGGGCGCGGGGAGCTCGGCGACCTCAAGGCCCCGATAGGACCCGATGACCGGGTCGACCCACGCCGCGCGGTAGCCGGCCAGGTCATCGGGCGTGAGCCAGGACGCGTCAACGATCGCGTCGGCGACCGGGCCGGAGTAGAACGCATCGGCGCCACCGCCGGCGATGCTCTGGAGCGTCGCGGCGAGGTCGGGCAGGCGGAAGCGGGCGCCAAATTCGGGTGCTGGCCCGAAGCTGACCGGCGCCCGCGGGCTCAGCCGCCACACCTCGGCGCTGTGGTAGCCGACCGCGGCGCCGTAGGCGGCGAACTTGATCGCGGGCTCCAGGCATTCCTCGAGGCTCAGGGAGCCGAAGCGGTCCGCCAGCGCCGCCCAGCCCGCGACGGCCCCGGGGACGGTCACCGAGCGAGGCCCGTCCGCCGCGGGAGCTTCGGGCGGAGCGCCGGCGGGAGCCGGCCCGGCGGCGTCGAGCCCCACCAGCTCGCCGCGCGGGCTCCGCACGATCGCCAGCAGATCGCCACCGATCCCGGTGGCGTGCGGCTCGGTCACGCACAGCACGGCGGCGGCTCCGAGCGCTGCGTCGACCGCGTTGCCGCCCGCCCTCAGGAGGTTCAGCCCCGTGATGGTGGCCAGCGGCTGACTGGTGGCGACCATCTCATGTGCGGCGACCGAGGAGGGTTTGGCCGGCGCGAGGCGAAAGGTCACGGTGTCCTGAAGCCTCGCAGGTTCCAGGCGCGAAGGCAGTAACCGTTGTCCATTCTCATGGCAGAGGCTTAAAGCCATCACTTGACCGCCGATACTCGGTTCATGGCTAGGCAGGAGCGACATAAAGAGCCTTGGTGGGAGTTGCCGGCGAAGGCCCCCGGCGAGCCCCACTACATGCGGGAGCGCGAACAACTTCGGGCTGAGCTGGCGCGTGCGTGGCGGGCGGTCGGCGACAACGATCGCCAGCAGATGCGCACACGGGTGGATTACCGAAGCCGGCCGGCGGCCGCCTAGCCCCTCCGGGGTGTGGGGGCGGCCGGCCGCTGCGCCATCCTCGGCAGCCTCAGGTTTGGCAGGCCGGGCACCAGTAGGTGGTCCGGCCGCCGATCCGGGCGCGCTCGAGCCGGTGGCCATCCCGCGGGCACACGCCACCGGCCTCCCGCGCCGCGATGAACCGGCCGGTATGCGCTCCGCCCTTGCGGATCGCGGAGCGCACGGCTGAGCGGACCTCGCGGCGCAGGCGATCGAGCTCGGTGGGTGAGAGCTCTTCGCTGGTCCGGGTCGGCGCGATCCGCGCCTGCCAGAGGATCTCATCGGCCAGCAGGTTGCCGACGCCGGAGATCGCACTCTGATCGAGCAGGCGCGCCTTGATCGGTGCCCGGCCTCGGCCGATCCGGCGGCGGAACTCCGGCCGGGTGACGGTGGTGGCATCCGGTCCCACGTGGGTGTAGTCGGGGTTGAGCACGGCCCGGCCGAGGCGGCGCTTGTCGCGCAGGGCGAAGCCGCCGCCGTCGGCGAAGCGCACGGTCAGCCGGTCCCAGCCCGCAGGCTCCTGCGGATCGAGCACGATCCGCCCCGCCATCCCCAGATGCAGGCCGAGCGTCGGGCCGTGATCGGTGTCCAGCCACAGGAACTTGCCGCGGCGGTGCGCGGAGGTGAACGTTTCGCCGGTGAGCGCGGCGGCCAGCTCCCCGGGCCGGTGGGGACGGCAGACGTAGGTGTCACGGTCATCCACCTCGACGATCTCGCGCCCGAGCGCGTGCTCGAGGGTCAGCCGCGCACGTTCGGCTTCGGGCAGCTCGGGCATGCGCCTGAAGATAGTCGGGTAGCCCAGCAGAGATGCCACGCTCGATCTGGAACGGGACGGTGACGTTCGGGATGGTCCGCGTCCCGATCAAGCTGTACTCGGCGACCGAGTCAAAGACGATCCACTTCCACGAGGTGCACGTCAAGGACGGCGCGAGGATCGAGCACCGCCGGATCTGCCCCAAGGAAGACCGCGAGGTCCCCTACGAGGAGATCGTCAAGGGCTACGAGGTGGCGTCGGGGAAGTACGTCGTCCTGGAGCAGGATGAGATCAGGGCGGCGGCCGGGAACCGCGGCAAGGTGATCGAGCTCGAGGAATTCGTACGCGCCCAGGAGATCGACCCGGTGTTCTACGAGAAGACCTACTACGTCGGCTCACGTGACGAGCCGGACGCGTTCCGCCTCCTCTACGAGGCGCTTCGCAAGAGCGAGCGGGCGGGTATCGGCCGCTTCACCTTCCACGACCGCGAGTACCTCGCCGCGCTGCGCGCCGGTGATCGCGTCCTTGTCCTGCACACCCTGAGGTTCCACGATGAGGTCGTGTCCGGGGATGAGCTGGAGCTCGACCCGCAGGGCGCCCGCAGGCCATCGAGGCGAGAGATCGACATGGCCGGGCGGCTGGTCGAGTCGATGGCCGAGAAGTTCGACCCCAGGGCCTACGAGGACACCTATCGCGACGCGGTGCTCGAGCTGATCCGGCGCAAGGCCAAGGGTGAGGAGATCGACCTGATGGCCCAGGAGGAGCCGGCTCACGGCGAGGACCTGATGGCGGCGCTGGAGGCGAGCCTCGCGGGATCGGGGCGCTAGCCGTGGCGCGAGCGCTCTGGAGCGGATCGCTGAGCTTTGGGCTGGTCAACGTGCCGGTGGTGCTGGTGAGCGCCGTGCGCGATCTGGACTACCACTTCCACCAGCTTCACGAGAAGGACAAGGTCCCGATCGAGCAGCGCCGGTTCTGCTCCAAGGAGGATCGGGAGGTGAGCTGGGAGGAGGTGGCGCACGCCCACGACCTCGACGGCAAGCAGGTGGTGCTCACCGATGCGGAGCTCGGATCGGTGCAGCCACGCAAGACGCGCACGATCGACATCGAGGCGTTCGTCGACCTCGCCGAGGTGGACCCGATCCACTTCGATCATCCCTACTTCCTGCTCCCGGCCGGCGACAGCGAGGGGACGCTGCGTGCGTACCGGCTGCTGGTCGAGACGATGGCGGCGCAGGACCGGGCGGCACTGGGGCGATTCGTGATGCGCACCAAGGAATACCTGCTCGCGGTGCGCGCGCGAGACGGTGCGCTGGCGCTGACCACGATGCTCTTTCACGACGAGGTCCGCCCGACCAAGGACATCCCCACCACCGGCAAGAAACCGACCAAGAAGCAGCTCGATAACGCGGTGGCGATCATCGAGGAGCTGTGCACCGAGTGGGATCCAGAGCGCTACCGGGACTGCTACCGCCAGCGGCTGGAGCGCGTGATCGAGGCCAAGCGCAAGCGCAGGACGATCGAGGTGCCGAACCCGAAGAAGGAGCCAGATCCGGCTCCCGATCTGATGGAGGCCCTGGAGCGGACGCTCGCGGAGCTGACCGGCGGCTCCAAGCAGACGGCCTGAGCGCGGGGCGGATATGATCGGGCGGCTGTCCGGGTCGTGCCTTGAGGAGGGTGCTTTGAGGGTCTTGCGTCGTTGTGGTTTCTCGCTGGTTATGTCCGTCGCGGCGCTGCTGGCGCTGAGCGCCACCGCCGCTGCCTCGTCCTCCCAATCGCTGTGCATCGGGCACCACCCGCAGCCGTTCGTCTGGTACACGCACAGCTGTACCGGGCACAACGAGCCCGAGCTCGATCCGCTATCCACCCAGCCGGGGTCGGCGCAGAACCTCACGTGGACGATCGTGCTGCCAGCCAACGGGACGATGCCGGTCGACTCGGTGGGCCCGGCCTTCTGGATCGGAGGGGTCGTCAACGATCCCAACAGCCTCTACAGCCAGGCCTTCCTCGAGCTCCAGTTCTATCCCAACAGCCTCGTGGCCAACTGTGCCTCGGGTGGCGGCTACAACGTGAGCCTCGACCCCGGCGTGTACACCGCCTGCTCGCCGGTGTGGGAGGTGTCGAAGACCGGTAACTCCGAGTCGGCGGCGTTCAACGCGATGCTGACCGACACCGCCAGCGGGGGCCCGCTGATCATGCACGCCGGCGACACGGTGACCGACCACCAGTACATCACCGCGGCGCGGGACGGCATGCACATCACCGTCACCGATCTCACCACCGGTCACTCCGGGACGATCGTGCTCGACCCCAAGGTGGACGGGCCGCTGATGCCCTACTACTCGGTGCAGAAGCTTGGTAACGAAGACAACTGGGGGCTTGTCTACGACGCCCCCAACGCGTTCGTGTGGGAGATCGGGCATACCGGCAACTACACATCGCCCGCTGGGCAGCTGTGCGACCCCGGCGAGACGGGCAAGAACCCGTGCTACTCCTACAACGTCCCGAGCTGGCTGCAGTTCTCGCCGGTCCAGATCAAGGGTGTCACCTTCGGCAACGGGGGCGGTGCCAACTCGTGGGCCGTCGTCAGCGACCTCGGCGCCGAGGCCGAGGTCGACCATTACTGCGGCGCAGGCAACTACGGCACCCCGTTCTGCTGGTATCCGTGGTACGCCTACAACAAGTCCGATGGCGCCTTCACCTACGGCGGCGACTACCCGGGGACGTCGAGCGACTTCGGCCAGGCGACGCAGTTCGCCCAGCAGCAGAACTGCGCAAGCCCCGTCGGCGACAATCCGCAGTACTGCGCGACGGTGATCAGGTAGCGGCCAGCTCCGGATCGATCCACGCCGCCTGAGCCTCCACCACGGTGGCCGCGATCAGGGGCACGCCGGGACGGTAGACGAGGTGTGAGTAGGACGGGGCGGCGAGCACGACCGCGTCGCTGCGCG
>DAIQND010000089.1:0-3222 GCA_036788555.1 Solirubrobacteraceae bacterium
GGCCTCACCCGGCACGCCGGGCGGCGGCAGCGGCGGCGCCATCTACCTCGACGGCGCCAACGACAACGCGCTGATCGCGGGCAGCGTGATGGACGGCAACCGCGCCCGGGAGGGCGGCGGCGCGGTATTCGACGTCGTCGACAGCGGCTGGGGCAGACTGACCTTTGAGAGCTCGCACCTGCACAACGACCGGAGCGGTCAGTTCCAGACCTTCCCCGGCGTCTACTACGACCTCGACGGCCACGACCGGGCCCCGGTGATGGTCGATTCGAGCGACAGCTGACGCCCGCCGCCCGCCGTCACCCCCCGACCAGCTCGATCGCGTCCTCGAAGCTCCTGACCAGCGCCGCCGGGTCGAACTCCGGCAGCTGTCCCAGCGACTCGACGGGAAAGTGGTCCTCGTAGAGCGGGTAGAAGCCGCCGGGCGGGGAGGGCAGGAGGTGGACGCCGGTCAGCCCGGCGTCGCGGTAGCGCTCGATCCGCTCGCGGACGCGCTCCGCGCTTCCCGCCATCAGCAGCGAGGCGGCCATCTCGTCACTCACCTCGGCGAGCGCGCCCCGAAGATCGCCGGCTCGCACCCGCTCGCCGACGGCCTCGGCCTGGGCGCCGAAGCCGGCGGCGCGGGCGCTCTCCAGGTATGCCGGTGAGGAGCCGAGCGCGCTGGCGTACATCACCACCTGCCCCTTGGCCAGCTCGAGGCCGCTGTCATCCCGAGTCACCACCGCGGGGAACCCCACGGTGGCGTCAAAGCCGTCCAGCGAGCGGCCCGAGCGCCCGGCCCCGCGGCGCAGCGCCGGGATGGTCACCTCGCGCACGTACTCGAGCGACTGGAACCATCCGACCATGCCGTCGGCCAGCTCCCCGGCCAGCTCGACCATCCGCGGGCCGTTGGCCGCCAGATAGATCCTCGGCGGCGCCGGCAGCTCCATGTCCAGGTGGAAGTTACGGACCGAGAACACCTCGCCCTGATGGCTCACCAGGCCGCCCTGAAACGCCGCGCGGAGGATCGTGACGAAGTCCCGCATCGCCGTCACCGGCTTGTGGTAGCGCTGGCCATGCCACCCCTCCACGTACCCCCGCGCCTGCACGCCCAGCCCCAGCGCCAGCCGCCCGCCCGAAAGCTGCTGCAGGGTCGCGGCCTGCAACGCCATCGTCACCGCGGAGCGCGACCAGACGCCAACCACGCCCGTGCCAACCGAGATCCGGCTCGTGCGTAGCGCCGCCGCCGTGGCCGGGCCGAACGAATCGGCGAACGTGATCTCCGGAAACCAGGCGCTGCGAAAGCCGGCCGCCTCGGCGCGCGCGGCGAACTCGATCGACCGCTCGGCCGGCAGCGCGGTCAGGAACAGCCCGACTCCGTTGTCCTCCACGAGAGGCGAATCTATCCGCGCGTGACGCCCAAGACAAGCGCGCCTCAGGCGGGGTCGCCGAGCCTCAGACCGGCGCCGCGCCTCAGACCGGCGCCGAACCCAGACCGGCGCCGATCCTCAGACCGGCGCCGAACCCCCGCCCGGCGCCGATCCCCCGCCCGGCGCCGCCGGCGCCTCGAGCACGAACACCGAGATGTCCCGGCGGCCCGCCCGCCGCTCGTACTGGGCAAACCCCGGATACACCCGCAGCCCCTCCTCCCAGATCCGCGCCCGCCGCTCGCCGGTCGCCTCCACCGCCCGCACCGGCCGGCGGACCCCGTCGATCGCCACCTCGGCCTCGGGATGCGCGCGGAGGTTGTGGTACCAGCGCGGATGGTGGTGCTGGCCGAAGTTCGAGGCGATCACGGCAACCGTCCCGTCGACGGGAATCCCCAGCAGGGGCACCGTCCGCGGCCTTCCCGTCTTCGCCCCCACCGTCGTCAGCATCACCACCGGGATCCCGGACACCAGGCTGGCGAAGGTGTAGCGCCCGCGGGTCAGGCGGTGGACCGGCCGGTCGATGTGATGGAGCACGCGGGCGAACAGCCACGACCCAGGGCCGCTGGCCGCGAAGCGGCGAAGCGACCTCTGCAGCGCGTTGGCGCGGTCGTAGGCGATTGCGGCGCTCACGCGGCAAGACTTGCGTATCCGCCGTCGGAGTTCAAGAACCTGATAGGCGAAAGACGACGCCGACTGCGACGACGGCACTCACGTTGATCGGACCTTCATGCGCCTCGGCACCGACGCATCGCAGAACATCCGGGACAGCGTCTGCTCGCCGTTCGGACCCGCGGTCGGCGGGAGCCCCCGCCCCGCGCCGAAGCCCCTGATCTCGTCTACGCCGCGCGGGCGTGGCGGCGGCGGCGGCGAAGCGCGGGGCGCTGCTCCTCTGACTCCTCGAGGGTTCCCGCCGAGAGCTCGCAGTCGTGGCCCGAGCCCACGACCTGCCCGTAGTTGAGCAGGCTGACCATGATCACACCGCCCAGCGCGTTCCCGACCGTGGCCGCCGAGAGCCAGTAGAAGTAGGCGCCGACGCTCACGTGGCCGCCGAGCACCGCGGCCAGGATCTCCCCGCTCCCGGCGATGCAGTGGGCCAGGTGCGCGGCGCCGATCACGAACGTGGCGAACCAGATGAGCGCTATCTGCGCCGTGGTGTCGCGGCTGGCCGTCACCAGCCAGGCGACGAGGGCGATGATCCAGCCGCCGGCGATCCCCTTCCAGAACAGCCCGCCCCACGAGCCGTGGACGGCGTGGACGCCGAGGTACTCAAGCGAGCCGCGCAGGCTGGGGGTGAGCGTGTGGGCCACGACCATCAGCACGGCGAAGATCAGCGCCCCGACCACGTTGGCGGCGAACACCACGCTCCACAGCCGCGCGGTGTTTCCCAGGTGCCGGCGGCGGTCCAGCACCAGGATCACCGGGAACAGCGTGTTCTCGGTGAACAGCTGGGCGCGGCCCACGATCACCGCGATGAACCCCAGCGGATAGAGCAGCGCCGCCAGCAGCAGGCCGCTCTCGCCATGCCCGACGGTCGCCAGGACCGCCGCCGAGCCGAGGCCGCTCAGTCCCATCCCGAGCCCGGCGGCCAAGCCGGAGAAGGTGAGGCCGGGCGAGGAGCGCTTGAGCTCCTCCTCGCCGACCTCGACCGCGTCGGCGAAGATCTGGGCCGCGGTCCGCCGCGAGCTCTGGACCGCGGTTGAGTCGGCCTGGGGCACCCCTGCGGGATACCCACCGCGACGAACCCGCGAAACCGGGGCGCGGAAAAGCGCAGCCACCCCCACGAGAAGCCGCAGCCACCCCCGCGGAAAAGCCG
>DAIQND010000089.1:3244-9377 GCA_036788555.1 Solirubrobacteraceae bacterium
CCCCCCGCCGCATCGTCAACCAGCGCGAGAGCGGTAGGCGCGTCGTCGCGGTCCTTTCCGCCCGCGGGAAGACGACCGATGAGCTGATCGCGATGGCCGAGGAGGTCTCACCCAGTCCTGATCCTCGGGAGATGGACATGCTGCTCTCCACCGGAGAGCGCATCTCCTGCGCGCTGTGCGCGATGGCGATCAACGATCTGGGGCATCGGGCGATCTCGCTGACCGGGTCCCAGGCCGGGATCGTGACGGACACCTCGCACACCAAGGCGCGGATCATCGACGTGCGCGCCAACCGCATCCGTGAGGCGCTGAGCGACGATCTGATCGTGCTGGTCGCCGGCTTTCAGGGCGTCTCCACCAGCTACGACGTCACGACGCTCGGACGGGGCGGCTCGGACACCACCGCCGTCGCACTGGCCGCCGCGATCGGGGCCGAGGTGTGCGAGATCTACACAGACGTCGCCGGCGTGTTCACCGCCGACCCGCGGATCGTGCCGGACGCCCGCAAGCTTCCCTACGTGAGCTTTGAGGAGATGCTCGAGATGGCTGCCTCGGGGGCCAAGGTGCTGCAGCTGCGCTCGGTCGAGTACGCCCGCACGCACGGGGTGCGGATCCACTGCCGCTCAAGCTTTGAGGACGCCCCCGGTACGGTTGTCTTAGGAGAGGACGAGACGATGGAACAGCCGCTCATCACCGCCGTCACCCATTCCAGCGAGGAGGCGCGGATCACCCTGATCGGCGTGCCCGACCGTCCGGGCGCCGCCGCGGCGATCTTCGGCGCGCTGGCCGAGGCCAACTGCAACGTCGACACGATCATCCAGAACGAGCCCCTGACCGAGGGGCGCGACGCCGAGGTCTCCTTCACGATCTCCCACGAGGACCTGCGCGCCGCCGAACGGGCGCTCGAGCCGGTGCGCGCGGAGCTGGGGATCGCCGAGATCGATACCGACCCGGAGATCGGCAAGGTGTCGATCGTCGGCGCCGGCATGCGCTCGCATCCCGGGGTGGCGGCCAAGGTCTTCCAGACCCTGGCCGAGAAGGAGATCAACATCGAGATGATCTCCACCTCGCCGATCAAGATCTCGTGCGTGATCCGCTCAAGCGACGTCGCCGAGGCGGTGCGCGCCCTGCACGAGGCCTTCGAGCTCGGCGCCTCGGCGATCCAGCAGGAGCGCCCGATCGGCCAGGAGGCCAGGTGACCCCGCAGCCGCGTCTCGCCGTGGTCGGCGCCACCGGCGTCGTCGGCACGCGGATGCTCGGACTGCTGCGCACCCGCCGCTTCCCGGCCGGGGAGATCGTCCCGTTCGCCAGCCGGCGCTCGGCCGGGCGCCAGCTCGAGGATGGTCTGACCGTCCGGGCGCTCGATCGCGACGCCGACCTCGACGGCTTCGACATCGCGCTGTTCTCGGCCGGCGCCGCAACGTCGCGGGAGTGGGCGCCGCGGTTCGTCGAGCACGGCGCCACGGTGATCGATAACTCATCGGCGTTCCGCCGCGACCCGGCGATCCCGCTCGTCGTCTCAGAGGTCAACCCCCACGTGCTCGAGCGCCATCGCGGCCTGATCGCCAACCCCAACTGCTCGACCATGCAGCTGGTGGTGGCGCTGGCGCCGATCCACCGCGCGGCGGGAATCGAGCGGCTGGTGGTCTCCACCTACCAGTCGGTGTCGGGGACGGGCAAGCAGGCGCTCGATGAGCTCGACGCCCAGGCGCACACCGACCTGCACGGGATGGAGATTCCGCGCCCTGAGGTGTATCCCGAGCCGATCGCCTTCAACGTGATCGGCGCCGCCGGCAACTTCGCCGAGGGCGAGGACCACACCGACGAGGAGCGCAAGATGATGTTCGAGACGCGCAAGATCCTCGAGGACCAGTCGATCGGCGTCGCCGTCACCTGCGTCCGCGTCCCGGTGCGGGTTGGGCATTCGCTCGCGGTCAACCTCCAGACGCGCGAGCCGCTCAGCCCCGACGAGGCGACGGCGCTCCTCGCCGGGGCGCCGGGCGTCGCGCTCGATGAGCTTCCGACCCCACTCCGGGCCGCCGACCGCGACGAGGTGTTCGTCGGGCGGATCCGCCGCGACGAGTCACATCCGCGCGCGCTGTGGATGTGGGTGGTCTCCGACAACCTGCGCAAGGGCGCGGCGACCAACGCGGTGCAGATCGCCGAGGTGCTGCTCGAGCGCGGGCTCGTCGGCTCCCGCGCCGCGGCGGCGGGCTGAGCTGGCCACCCCTCCAGCGCCCGCCCCCTACGTCAGCGCCCGCAGCTCCCGCCGCGTCTTGACCCCGAGCTTTCGGTAGATCCGGCGCGCGTGGGTCCTGACGGTCTCGATGCTCACGTGCAGGGTCTGGGCGATCTCGGCGTTGGAGCGGCCGGCCCGCAGGAGCTCCATCACCTCCGCCTCGCGCACGGTGAGCACGTCGGGGCCGGGCGGCGGCCCCAGCGCCGAGTCGGCCGAAGGGATCACGTGCAGCCCGCGCGAGGCGAGGTGAATCGCGTGCAACACGTCGCGCGCCTCGCTGCTCTTGGACAGGCAGGCGGTGGCGCCGAAGGCCAGCATCTGGCGCGACTCGACCCCCGACGGGCGGTTGGCCAGCACCACCAGCCGGGTGTCGGGAAACCGGCGGTGCAGTTCCCGCAGCTCGGCGGCGCTGGCCAGCGAGCCGAAGTTGACGATCGCCACCTCCGGCCGGTGCTCCTCGAACGCCTCGCCCAGCTCGTCGTGCTCGACTCCTCGCGCGACCAGCTCGAGGTTCTCATCCTCATCGATCAGCGCGCCCAGTCCGAGGGCGACGATGTCCTCGAACTGGGCCAGCACGACACGGACAGGGGCACGGGAGGGCATGGCTGGGGCGGGTCCGGTGGAGGAGCATATCGGCCGCCCCGGTCGAAGGGTGAGGTATCCGTCACCCGGGAGCTCACCCTGGCGCCCTCCGGGGGTCCCCCCGGGCTCCCCCGCTCAGCTCCCCCGTCTGCTGCTCCTGCGCTCCCCCGGGCAAATCACCCCAGGTTCCCCCTGCTCAGGGGACGAAAAATCGCTGGCGCTTAAGCATCATGGACATCACCTCAGCGGGAGGTCCGGAGGTCGGGAGGCCTCCACCCGAGGCCTCCTACGGGCTTCCGATCCACTAGGTGACAAGGGCGGGGCGGCCGGCCCCGCTTTTGTCAGCTTGTGGAACGTGGTGGCGGGTCGTTGGACACGGGCGAAGAGCCCCCCTCCGGTTCCGAATCCGGAGGGGGGATCGTCCGCTTCAGTCGCTCGCGCGCCGCCTCCAGGCGCTCCTCAGGCGCGCCCTCAGAACCCCCCGGCGCCTCAGACCCCGAACCCTTCCCGGCCGCCGCGGGATCGGTCCGCCCGCGCGAGAGCAGCCGCCGTAGGAACGCGCGGGCCGTCGTCATCGAATCACCACCCAGGCCGCCGAGCCCAGCAACGCGCCGCTCCAGCCGGCCCCCGGACCTCAGGCCGCCGTGCCCGCCACCACCGAGGTCGACCAGTCGATCACCGAGGTCGGCCGCACGATGTGTTTGGTCATTCCGAGCTCCTGCGGGGAGAGGCCGAGCGCGAGTCCGACCAGCTGCGGCAGGTGCAGCACCGGCATCCCGAGCTCCCGTCCCACGGTCTTGGCCGCCGCCGGCTGCTGGAGATCCAGGTTGAGGTGGCACAGCGGGCAGGGGACGACCAGGCAGTCGGCCTCGGCGTCGATCGCATCGCCCAGATGGCGCCCGGCCTGGGTCAGCGACGCCTGCTTGTTCATCGTGATGATCGGAAATCCGCAGCACTTATAGACGCCGGCGTAGTCGATCACGCTTCCCCCCAGCGCCTCGATCACCTGATGCAGGTAGCGGTCGCGCGGGTGATCCTCGTCGATCCCCAGGCGGTTGACCGGCCGCACGATGTAGCAGCCGTAGAACGGCCCCACGCGCAGATTGGTGAGCGGCCGCTTGACGCGCGAGCGCAGCTCCTCGAGGCCGATGTCCTCCACCAGCAGCCACAGGAAGTTCTTGTTGGTCAGGCCCTTCTCGTAGCGCAGCCCCTGGTCGGCCAGGTCGGCGTTGATCTGCTCGCGGTACTCACTGTTGGCGTCCAGGCGTTCCTGGCATTCGGACTGCGCTCCCTGGCAGGTGGAGCAGATGTTCATCATCAGCTCGCCATCCGTCCGCTGCGCCAGCGCGAACGTCCGCGCGTTCAATGCATCGGCCAGCTCCTGGTTGTGCTCCGCGATCACGCCCGCCCCGCAGCACGAGGCGCGGTCGAGCTCGATCAGCTCGATGTCGAGCAGCGGCGCCACCTTGGCCATCGATCCGTGCAGCTCAGGGGTGAAGCCGCGGCTCACGCAGCCAGGCCAGTAGGCGACCTTCATGACCGCTCCTCCTCCTCGGAGCCGGATCCGCCGCCGGCCTCCGGCTCGTCCTCGTATCCGCTCACGTACAGGTTGAGTTCGATCCGCTGCTCCCGCCCCTCGATCTGGTCGAACAGCCGCCGCACCTCCTCCGGCGCCTGGTGCTCGTGTCCGATCAGCTTCCTCGGGGTCATCTTGCCCCGCCGCAGCCCCATCAGCGCGGTGGGCAGGCCGCTGACCAGCTCGCGCCCCGCCGCCGGGTTGAACTTCCCGCCGTAGGAGTCGGCCAGCAGGTCTGACTCGTGCAGGATCCCGTTGCGGCGGATGTTCTTGACGAACGCGTGCTCGTGGCGGTAGCCGTTGTTGCGATCCTCGATATCGAAGTCAGACCCGGCGCGGCGACGCAGCCGCATGATCTGGCTCATCGGGTCCACGCCCTTGGGGCAGGCGTCGATGCAGTTGAAGCAATGGGTGCAGTCATAGATCCCGTGCGGGTCCTCGGAGAGGTCGTTCAGGCGCTCGAGCGGCTGGGCGTCCCGGGGGTCTCCGACGAACCGGTAGGCCTTGGCCAGCGCCGCCGGGCCGATGAACAGCGGGTCGACCTCCATCGAGAGACAGTCGGACACGCAGGCGCCGCACTGGATGCAGCCCATCGTCTGGGTGACGTCGACCATGTTCGCGTGGGGGACGATGTACTCACGCTCGGGCACCGGTTCCTTGTTGACCAGCCACGGAGTGACCCGCTGGATCTTCTTCCAGTGGACGGAGTCCATGTCGACGATCAGGTCGCGGATCACCGGCATGTTGCCCATCGGCTCCACCGAGATCAGCTCCCGCCGCTGCCCCTCACCGCCCTCGTCCGGGTTCCAGCCCGTCCCGTGCCCGCGCTCGGCCGCCTCGCGCAGGTGGGTGTTGCAGGCCAGGCCCGGTTTGCCGTTCATCCGCACCCCGCAGGACCCGCAGATCGCCTGCTGGCATGAGCAGCGGATCCCGATCGAGCCATCCTCGTCGTCCTTGATGCGCAGGATCGCGTCGAGCACCGACTGGGTCGGCTCCATCTCGACCGTGTGCTCCTCCCAACGCGCGGCCTGACCTGACTGCGGGTCATAGCGGCGGATCCTCAGCGTGTACTCGGGCACGGCTAGTACTTCCTTTCCTCGGGCTGCCAGCGGGTGATGGTGACCTCCGAATAGCTCACCTTGGGCGGCCCCTCGCCGTCCACCGAGATGTCGATGTGCTTGAGCCACTCGTCGTCGTTGCGGCCCTTGAAATCGGTGCGGAACTGCGCGCCCCGGGACTCCTTGCGCTCCTGGGCGGCAACGATGATCGTCTCGGCCACATCCAGCATGTACCCGAGCTCGATGTGCGCGATCACGTCCTGGTTGAACACCGTCCCGCGATCGTCGATCGGCGCGCGTCCCGCCTCCTCCTTGAGCCGCTGGACGATTTCAAGCGCCTTCTCCAGCCCCTCGGCGTCCCGGAACACCGCCACGTACTGGTTCATCGTCTCGCCGAGCTCGTCCTTGATCGCGCCGATCCGCCGCCCGCCGTTCTCGCGCCCCACGATCTCGGCGATGTCACGCTCGGCGTCGGACACCTTCGCCACCGCCGCTGACGGCATCCGGATCTCGTTGGCCTGCCGCGCCGCGTGGTCGCCTGAGCGCCGGCCGAACACCAGCGTGTCGAGCAGCGAGTTGGCGCCCAGCCGGTTGGCGCCGTGGACCGAGACGCACGCCACCTCGCCGGCCGCGTAGAGCCCCGGCAGCGTGGTCTGGCCGTCGGAGTTGGTCTTGACG
>DAIQND010000090.1:0-6900 GCA_036788555.1 Solirubrobacteraceae bacterium
GGTCGCGGCCGATCTCCTCGATCCGCCAGGTCGAGGCGCCGAGCAGGAACGTCTGACCGGGGCGCGCCTCGTAGACCATCTCCTCGTCGAGCTCGCCGACGCGCCGGCCGTCGGGGAGCGTCACCGCGTACAGGCCACGATCCGGAATCGTTCCGGCGTTCGTGACGGCGAGCTGGCGAGCACCCGGGCGCGCCCGGATCGTCCCGGCGATCCGGTCCCAGACGATCCGCGGCCGCAGCTCGGCGAACTCGCTCGAGGGGTAGCGGCCGTCGAGCATGTCGAGCACGTTCTCGAGCTGTCTTCGGGTCAGCGAGGCGTAGGAATGGGTGCGGGTGATCAGCGCGTGGAGCTCGTCGACCGGCACCGGGCGATCCTCGGGCGCCGCGGCGGCGATCGCGACGATCTGCTGGGCGAGGACGTCGAGCGGATTGCGCGGGACGACGGTCGTCTCGATCTCAGCGCCCCGCATGCGGCGCGCGACCACCGCGCACTCGAGCAGGTCGGCGCGGAACTTGGGGAAGATCCGCCCGCGGCTGACCGCGTCGACCGAGTGGCCGGCGCGGCCGATCCGCTGCAGGCCACGGGCCACCGACTTGGGCGACTCGACCTGGATCACCAGGTCGACCGCCCCCATGTCGATTCCCAGCTCGAGGCTCGAGGTGGCGACCAGGCAGGGCAGCTCTCCGGCCTTGAGCATCTCCTCGACCACCACCCGCTCCTCGCGGGCCAGCGAGCCGTGGTGCGCGCGCGCGATCTCGGGGGCGGGGGCCTCGCCCGCGCGCTCGGCGGCCAGCTCGTTGAGCCGCAGGGCGAGGCGCTCGGCGCCGCGGCGGTTGTTGACGAACACGATCGTCGAGCGGTGCTGCTCGATCAGGTCGAGCAGCTCGGGGTAGATCGCCGGCCAGATCGAGCGGCGGGTGGCCTCCCCGCCACCGAGGAGCGGGTCGAGACCGGGGGCGGGAGTCGTGTCCGGCTCGACCATCGACTCGACCGGCACATGGATCTTCAGGTCAAGCGGCTTGCGCACGCCGGTGTCGATGATCCGGCAGGCACGCCGCGGGCCGACGAGGAAGCGGCCGACCTCCTCGAGCGGCTTCTGGGTGGCTGACAGACCGATCCGCTGGATTTCGTGCTCGGAGGCCTGTTGCAGGCGCTCGAGCGTGAGCGCGAGGTGCGCGCCGCGCTTGGTCGAGGCGACCGCGTGGATCTCATCGACGATGCACCACCGCGCGCCGCGGAACAGCTCCTGCGCGCGCGAGGTGAGCATCAGGTACAGCGACTCCGGCGTGGTGATGAGGATGTCGGGCGGCTCGCGGAGCATCGCCTGGCGCTCGCGCTGCGGGGTGTCACCCGTGCGCAGCGCCACCTTCAGCTCGGCGCCGATCCCGCGCAGGGGCGCACGCAGGTTGCGCTCGATGTCGTAGGAGAGCGCCTTCAGCGGCGAGACATAGACGAGGCCGATGCCGCGCTCGTCGCCGCGCGGGGCCGCCACCAGCCGGTCGATTCCCCACAGGAAGGCAGCCAGCGTCTTGCCCGACCCGGTCGGGGCTGACAGCAGTACGTGCTCACCGGAGGCGATCGCCGGCCACGCCTGGTCCTGGGCCGCGGTTGGGGCTGCGAACGCCCCGGCGAACCACTCGCGAGTTCTCGCTGTGAAGTGTTCGAGGGACACCTCCGGCGAGCGTAGCGCCAGCGGTTTCAGGCGACCTGGGCGCTCTCCTGGTCAGGCCAGTCGACCTCGAACCACACCCGGAAGCGACCTCCCGCGTTGGTCTGGACGCGCTCGGCGCCCCACCGGTTGGCAAACCGGTCGACCAGGAACAGCCCTCGGCCGTTCTCGCCCTCCGGAAGCTCGGGGATCGCGTACTGAAAGCCCTCGCCCGCGTCCTCCACCTCGACGCGCACGCCGTCGAGGTAGTTGACGATCCGTAGTCCGATCGGCGTTTCGCCGACGCCGCGCGCATGGACGACGGCGTTGGTAACCAGCTCTGAGGTGAGCAGCACGATGTTGGCCAGCACGGCTTGGTCACAGCCGCTGACGCCCTCGCGAACCTCGCCGCGGGCGCGGGCCGGCGAGTGCGGGTCACGCGGGAGCTCGAGCTCGGTGCGCTGCAGGAAACCGGTCCGGGCGCGGCTGGTCGGTGAACCGAACTGCACGCGATCGATGAAACCGGCGGTCCGCAGGAGCTCGGTCACCTGCTCGCGCGGGGGCAGCACCTCGAGCGCGGCCCCGGCATCCCTGGCCGCGCGCTCGAGGATGATCAGCGCGCGGGTGCCGGCCGAGTCGATGAACGTCATCTGGCTGAGGTCGAGCGTCAGCTTTCGCGCGGCCCCGGCAGCCAACACACGCTCGACAGCCTCGACCAGCTCGGGGCAGGTGCCGCTGTCGAGCTCGCCGTGGACGGTGACCGTCGGCTCCTGACCGCCGTAGCCGGGCTCTACGAGCACAGCGAAATCCGGGGTGAAGGACGTGTGGTTGGTCATCGATCAGCTTCCGGTAACTCCGTGCCGAGATCGCCGCCGGCGGTCACGAGCGCCTCGACCCGCGACGGCCGCAGCGCCACCGCGCCGGTGTCGTCGGCGTGGCCGCGGGCCTGAAAGCGGTCGAGCTCCTGCTCGAGTGCCGAGAGCAGGTCGGCGGGCGACTCGCCGGCGTGCTCGCTCAGCAGGCGCCGGAGGCGCTCGCCGCCAAACCGTCCGGTCTCACCACGGGTATCGGTCACGCCGTCGGTATACATCAGCAGCGTCTCCTCGGGTGACACTTCGAGGCTTCGGTCCTCCCATTCGCTGCCCTCCCAGCCGCCCAGCAGCGGACCCGAGCCGCCGATCTCGCGGATCCGCCCGTCGTCTCGAACCAGCAGCGGGGCCGGGTGCCCGGCTGAGCTCAGCACCAACCGCCCGGCTTCGAGCCGCACGCACAGCGCGCTGCACAGCGACAGCCCCGGCTGGTCGCGCAGCTCGGCGTCGAGCTCGGCGAGGATGCGGCTCGGTGCGTGCTCGCGCTTGGCCAGAAAGCGCGCGCCGTGGCGTACGAGCGAGGTCATCGACGCCGCGTCCACGCCGCGTCCGGTGACGTCGCCGAGCAGGACGAGCCACCCCGACGGCGTGGCGAAGAAGTCGTAGAAGTCACCGCCCACCTCGACCTCGTCAAACGCGCTGGCCGGCCGGTACATCGTTGCGATCTCCCAGCCAGGGATCGCCGGCACGGCGTGCGGGAGCAGGCTGTGCTGCAGCGTCTCGGCGATCTCCCGGCGCGCGGTGGCCAGCCGCGCGTTGTCGACCGCCATCGCGGCGCGCCCGGCGATCTGCTCTAGGAACTCCCGGTCAGTCTCGTCGAAGCGCCGCAGGGATTCCGCGTTGACCAGCGTGAGCACCCCCAGCGTCCGCCCGCGCGCCCGCAGTGGCGCCACCACCGCCGAGCGGAAGCCGACCTCGCGCAGCAGCGCCAGATGCTCCTCATCGACCGCGCCGCGGACGAGCAGCTCATCGGGAATGTCCGTATAGAGCTCGCTGATGCCGGTCCGGATCACGCGTCCCACACCCTGGTTGGGGTTGGGCGGGTCCTGATCGTAGGCGCGCAGCCGTTCGGCCAGCTGAAGCTTGTGGGGATCGCGGTGGGCGACCACCACCTGCTGGCGAAAGCCGCGATGGTCGATCAGGTCAACCGAGCACCAGTCGGCGATCTCAGGCACCGCGAGCCATGCCACGTTGCTCAGCGTCTCCTGATAGTCGAGCGAGGACATCAGCGTTTCGGTGGCTCGGGTGAGAAAGTCCTCCCGCAGGGCGGCCGTCTTCTCGCTCGTGATGTCCTCGATGATCGTGACCGCAGCCACCGGCTCGCCCCGCTCATCGTGCAGCAGCGTCGCCTTCAGCACGTCCCAGGTGACCGCTCCCGTGGATCGCCTGATCGTGCGGATCACCATCGGCTCGACCGACTCGCCGGCCAGCAGGCGGATCGATGGAATGTCGCCGACCGTCACCGGTTCGCCCCGCTCGTCGGTCACGACGTATTCGTCGAGGATCCCCTGGGTGCCCTGGCGCAGCAGCGCCTCGCGTGAACTGAAGCCCATGTGGCCAAACGCAGCCGGATTGGCGTAGATGATCTCCCCCTCGCGGCTGCGGATCGTCACCGCCTCGGCCAGCGAGTCGAGGATCTCGGCCAGCGCCGCACTCTCGGTGCCGATCCGCGCAACGAGCTGACCAAGCGCCTCGATCGATCCGCCATGCTGCCGGTCTGGCTGCCCCCGGGTCACGCGGATAGCCTACTTCGAGAGCTCAGGCGCTTGGCCTCTGCAAACACGTCGTCAAGCATCGATTCGGTGAGCCGTCCGGTGAACGTATTTTGCTGGCTGGGATGGTAGGAACCAACCAGCCAGTACGAGCCGATCTCGATCGAGGCGCCGTGGCCGAAGCGGGGCTTTGGCCGCGGGATCTCAGCGCCGCGCGCGGCCAGAGCCCGCAGCGCAGCATCCCAGGCGAACCCTCCCAGAGATACGAGCACCCGCACCGATCCCAGCAGCTCGAGCTCGCGGACCAGGAAGGGCAGGCAGTTGTCGCGCTCGCCGGGTAACGGCCGGTTGTCCGGTGGGGCACAGCGGACGGCGGCGGTCACATAGCAACCGCGGAGGGTCAGTCCGTCGTTGCGGGAGACGGAGTGGGGTTGGTTGGCCAGCCCGGCGCGATGGAGCGCGGCAAACAGCCAGTCCCCAGAGCGGTCACCGGTGAAGATCCGCCCGGTCCGGTTGCCCCCGTGGGCAGCGGGCGCAAGCCCGAGGAGGAGGATGTGCGCGTCCGGATCGCCGAAGCCGGGCAGCGGCCGGCCCCAGTACTCCTCGCCCGCGAACGCTGCGCGCTTGTCTCGAGCCACCTGTTCGCGCCAGGCGACCAGACGCGGGCAGCGCCGGCAGGCGACGACCTGGCGGTCGAGCGCGGCCAGCATCTGGGCCGTGCCGGCGGATTCGCTCAGCGCTTGAGCGCGCGGCCGTACTGGCGCGCGTAGTAGTCGCGGTACTCGCCCGAGCGGACCGGCCCCCACCACCACTCGTTCTCCCGATACCAGCTCACCGTCCGGGCCAGCCCTTCCTCGAAGCGGACCCTCGGCTCCCAGCCGAGTTCGCGCAGCTTCTCCGAGGAGAGCGAGTAGCGCCGGTCATGGCCGGGGCGGTCGGTGACGAACTCGATCAGCGAGGCGTCGGCTCCGGTCAGCGCGATGATCCGGCTGACAACCTCGAGGTTCTCGCACTCGTCGGGTCCGCCGCAGTTGTAGACCTCGCCGGGCGCGCCGTGCGCCAGCGCGTGGCCGATGCCGCGGCCGAAATCCTCGACGTAGAGCCAGTTACGGACGTTGCGCCCGTCGCCGTACACCGGGAGCGGGTCGCCGGCCAGCGCATTGAGGATCATCAGCGGGATCATCTTCTCCGGGTACTGCCGCGGCCCGTAGTTGTTGGAGCCTCGGCAGATCACCGTGGGCAGGCCGTAGGTGTGGAAATAGCTGGCGACCAGCAGGTCGGCCCCGGTCTTGGTGGCGCTATATGGGCTCGAGGGATTGAGTGGCGAGTCCTCGGTGAACGACCCCTCCTCGATCGAGCCGTACACCTCGTCGGTGGACACCTGCAGGTAGCGCAACGCCCGCTCGCGCGCCGCCTCGAGCAGCACGTGCGTGCCCTGCATATTGGTCATGATGAACGCCTCGGGGCCTGAGATCGAGCGGTCCACGTGGGTCTCGGCGGCGAAGTTGACGATCGCGTCGCAGTCGGTGATCGCGTCGGCGACCGCGGTTGGGTCCTCGATCGCGCCGTGGACGAAGCGGATCTCATCGATCACGTCGCGGAGGTTCTCGCGGCGTCCGGCGTAGGTGAGCTTGTCGAGCACCGTCACCTGATCGCCGTGCTCGTGGAGCCGCAGCCGGACGAAGGTCGACCCGATGAACCCGGCGCCGCCGCAGACGAGCAGCCTCATCGCCGGGCTCCAAGCGCTGCTCTTCCGGTCGCGGTCAGGTAGGCGGCGAGGCCATCCTGCCAGGGGGGGAGGCGCGGGGCGTCTTGGGGACGTTCGGTGCCGAGGACGCTGTAGGCGGGACGGGGCGCGGCGCGATCCTGTGACGCGGTGCTCCCAGGTTCGATCCGCGTCGAGAGGCCCGCGCCGGCGATGACCGCTCGCGCGAAGTCGAACCACGAGCAGGACCCGCCGCCGGCCACGTGGACGATTCCCGCGGGACGCGTGTGGCAGAGCTCGAGCAGCGCGCCTGCCAGGTGCCCGGTGTAGGTCGGGCAGCCGACCTGATCGTCGACGACGGTCAGCTCTGCGCGCTCGTCCGCCAGCCGCAGGATGGTGGCGGGAAAGCAGCGGCCGTGCGCGCCGAACAGCCAGGAGGAGCGGACGATCGTGTGGGTGCCCCGTGCTGCTTCGGCCACCGCCTGCTCGCCCGCGAGCTTGGTCCGGCCATAGGCCGAGGCCGGCGCGGTGGGATCCGATTCGACGTAGGGGGTGCGTTTCTCGCCGTCAAACACGTAGTCGGTGGATACCTGGATGATCCAGGCACCGGCGCGGTGCGCCGCACGGGCGAGGTTGCCCGCGCCGTCCTGGTTGACCGCCCGGGCAGCGTCGAACGCGGACTCGGCGCCATCGACGTCGGTCCACGCCGCGCAGTTGATGAGCGCATCCGGCGCCGCCGCGGTGACCGCTCGCTCGACCGCGGCGGCATCGGTGACGTCGAGCTCGGCGTGGGCAAGTGGCAGGCACTGGAACTCGGCCGAGCCTGCAGCGTTCAGCAGGTCCCGCCCAAGCATCCCTCCGGCACCGGTTATCAAGACGCGCATCGGCGGGCGAAGGGTAGCCGTCGCGGGGCACGGCGGGGGGGGGGCGGCGGCGGGGCGGACGGGGGGGCGGCGCGGGGGCGAC
>DAIQND010000090.1:6910-9335 GCA_036788555.1 Solirubrobacteraceae bacterium
GGGTAGCCGCCGCGGGGCGCGGGGGGTGGGGGGGGGGTAGGGCGGACGGGGGGCGGCGGGGGCGGCACGCGGCGCTACTCGCGGCGCGGCGCTACTCGCTCCAGTGCCCCTCGACCATCTCGCCATCGCCGCCCTCCGGACGGTCGTTGCCGATGGCGATCAACGCGAGGCCCTCCGATCCCGCCTCGAACGAGCGCACGACGGGGGGCGCGACGCGGAGCACGTCCCACTCGCGGAGGTCAACGATCTCGTCGTCGAGCTTCGCGCGGCCCGACCCCGATACCACGACATACGCCTCCTCCTGCTCGCGGTGGCGGTGACCGAACGGAGCGCGGTAGCCGGGCGCGTAGCGGAAATAGCTCACGCCCAGGTGCTCGGAGTCCAGATGCTTGCGGGCAAATCGGGCCTCGATGTCAGGGCCGCGGTCGGCTGCGGAGTCGTCCACTTCCTTCAGGTTCTTGATCACAAAATTGCTCATCCTGAGGACGATATCGGGTGGTAGGGTCGATGCCATGGGCACACGAACGAGTTACACCCCCGGCACGTTCTCCTGGACCGACCTGACGACACCCGATCAGGAGTCGGCCAAGCGTTTCTATGGCTCGCTGTTCGGCTGGGATGCAGACGATCAGCCGATCGGCGAGGGCGTCGTCTACTCGATGATGAAGCTGGGTGGCCAGGACGTGGCCGCCATCTCGCCGCAACCACAGCAGCAGCGCGACGCCGGTGCGCCGCCGCTCTGGAACTCGTACATCAGCGTCGAGAGCGCCGACGATGCGCTGGCGCGGGCCGAGCAGCTGGGCGCGACGGTCCACGCGCCGGCGTTTGACGTTTTCGACGTCGGGCGCATGGGCGTGGTGCAGGATCCCGGCGGTGCCTTCTTTCTGGTCTGGGAGCCCAAGAGCCACATCGGCGCGTCACTGGTAAACGCGCCGGGAGCGCTCTCGTGGAACGAACTCCACACATCCGATCTAGACGCGGCGGACGCGTTCTACAGCCGGCTGTTCGGCTGGACGATCGAGCCCTTCCCCGGAGATGTCCCCTACCGGATCATCAAGGGCACCGACGGCCGCAGCAACGGCGGGATGACCTCGATGATGGCGCCAGGCGCCCCCCCGAGCTGGCTCGTCTACTTCGGCGCCGACGACGCCGACGCTTCGGTGGTCCGGATCGGAGAGCTGGGCGGCTCCACGCTGATGCCGCCGATGGATCTCGGGCCGGGCCTCAGGATCGCCGTGGTGCAGGATCCCGGCGGCGCGGTGTTCGCGCTGTATTCGGGCCGGTTCGACGAATAGCGGAGGTGCGCTGGTCGGGCGTGGGGGGTCGGTCGAGCGGGGCTAAGCGCGGGGCTAAGCGACGGCGGCCGCGGCGGGTTCGGGCTGCTCGGCCCGCTGGGCCTGACCGTAGGTCGCGAAGTCACGGTTGCGGACCAGGACGACGGCCAGCAGCGCGCCGGCCAGGGCGAACACCCCGGAGACCAGGAGAATCTCGTTCATCGCGCTGGTGAAGGCGATGTGAACCGCGCTCAGGGCGCGAACGCGATCGGCGTGCGGAACCGCCTGGAGAACCTGCTGGGTTCCCCCGGCCGCGACCGCCTTGCCGATCTGTCCCGCCTGACCAGCCGCCGGCGTGCCGCTCAGGTGGGGCGCCAGCTGGCTTGCGATCCTGCTCTCAAACAGCGCGCCGAGCGCGGCGATGCCGGTAGCGATGCCGACCTGCCGGAAGGTGTTGTTGATCCCGCTGGCCATTCCGCTGCGCTGCGGGGGCACAACCCCGATGGCGGTCGAGGCAAGAGCCGGATTCACCAGCCCCACACCCGCGCCCGCGACGATGAAGCCGGCCAGCAGCGCGGTCCAGCCCGAGGTCGGAGTGAGGCCGCCCATCAGCAGCAGCCCGACGCCGGTGAGCGCGAGGCCGCCGCCCAACAGGAAACGAACCGGGATCCTCGAGCTTAGGTTGCCGGTGGCGGCCGCCGCAACGAACGAGACGACCGTGAACGGCAGGAAGCGGAGCCCCGTCTGCAACGGCGAATATCCGAGCAGCGTCTGGATGTAGAGGGTCAGGTAGAGGAACATCGCGAACATCGTCGAGGAGACGGCGAACGCGGCCAGCGACGCCCCGCTGAACGTCGGCTTGCGAAACAGCGACAGGTCGAACATCGGCTGCTTCTGCCTCAGCTCGGCGATCACGAAGGCGATCATCAGGACCGCCGAGCCGGCGAACAGCGCGACGATCTGCGTGCTCCCCCATCCGTCGGAGTTGCCCTTGATGAGCGCGAGCATCAGCAGGAAGAGCGATGCGGTGAAGGTCACGGTTCCGATCCAGTCGATCTTCCTGGCCTCCGGATCGCGTGACTCGCCGAGCTTGGTCATCGCCAGCACCGCGGCGGCCAAACCGATCGGGACGTTGATGTAGAAGATCGAGG
>DAIQND010000091.1:0-9287 GCA_036788555.1 Solirubrobacteraceae bacterium
GGGGAACCGCGCGGAGCACCCGATCGCTGATCAGCCCGATCGCCGGATCGCCCGGCCCGCCGCCGGGGATTCCGATGTCAACCACTGTCACCTCACCGCTGTGGCCCTTGCCCGGGGCGATCCACAGCCCCGGCTTGGCGGCGTGAAAGGTCACCGTCCGGTCCGCCTCAACCGCCGCGCCGTGGACCTCGCCCGTCGAGGCGTCCACCCCGCTGGGGACGTCGCATGCGATCACGACCACGTCACCGCCTGCGTTGATCGCCTCGATGGCGCTGGCCGCGGGTTCACGGGCTTCCCCGCTGAAGCCCGTCCCGAGGATCGCATCGACGATTGCGCTGGCGCCCTCGAGCCGCTCGGGGGAGAACGCGCGCGGAGGCTCGCCCGGGAGCCGGTCGAGGTTCGCACGCGCATCGCCGCGCAGCTCGCCGGCCTCCCCGAGCAGCAGAACCTCCACCTCGCGCCCGCGCTCGCGCAGCACCCGGGCGCAGACCAGGCCATCGCCGCCGTTGTTGCCCTTGCCGCACACCACGACGATCCGGCCGCTCGGAGCGGCCGCTGCCGCCACGTCCGCCAGGCCGCCGCCCGCACGGTCCATCAGCTCCAGGCTGCTGATCCCGCGCTGGTTGATCGCCCACTCGTCAAGCGCACGCTGCTCGGCGGCGTCGGGCAGCGGGTCAAGCCAGGCGGGCAGGCCCACGCGGGCTAGGCGTCACGTCGCAGCAACAGGATCCCGCCGATCGCCAGCGACACCGCCGCGTACGCGCAGAACACTCCGAAGCCGGTCCACGGCGCGAGCGTATTCGGGTCCGGCCTGATCGTCCACACGGCGCCGCCGGCGTTGCTCGGCAGGTACGGGGCGACCGCGTTGGACACGCTGCTGGGCAGCAGGCCGATCACCGGAGGCAGCACGAACACGATGCCGGCCAGCGTGGATATCCCGCCGGCGGTACTCCGCACGATCGCGCCGAGCCCGAGTCCGAACAGCCCCATCACCGTCAGGTACAGCGCGGCCCCCACCACCGCCCGCAGCGCGCCCGGGTGCGAAATCGAGATGTTGATGTGCTGCCCGGAAAGGATCGCCTGCCCGGCGAAGAACACGATGAACACCGCTGGCAGCGATATCGCCAACGCGAACAGTCCGAACACCAGCGTCTTGGCCCACAGCACCGGGAGCCGCTTGGGAGCCGCGGTCAGCGTGGAGCGAATCGAGCCGGTGGAGTACTCAGCGGTCATCACCATCACGCCCAGCACCCCTAGAGACAGCTGCCCGAAGTTGACCCCGGCGAGGCTGGCGCGCAGCGCGTTGAAGCGCAGCCGCTCACCGGGTGCCAGATGCGGCCAGCGGGCCTCGAACACCACGCACACGAGGATCCCGATCCCGATCACCAGGAGCAGCGTGACCAGCGTCGTCCAGCCGGTCGACCGCACGGAGCGGAGCTTGGTCCATTCCGACAGCGCCACCCGGCGCTGGGTCACCGGCCCGTAACGCGTGCGCTGGGCTGTGGTAACGACGCCACCCACGCCACCGCCTGGCTCGGTCACGGCGCTCACGCCACCGCCTCCTCAGCTTCCGCCGGCGCGGCGGTCAGAGTGGCCTGGTACTCCACCTCGTCGCGCGTGAGCTCCATGAACGCCTCCTCGAGCGAGGCCGCCACCGGCGTGAGCTCGTGCAGCACCAGCTGGTTGGCAGCGGCACGCTCCCCCACCTGCGCGGCGCTCAGGCCTGTGACCTCGAGCAGGCCTGGCTCGAGTCGGTCTACCGTCACCTCCGGGGACTGGAGCAGCTCCACCAGCCGCTGAGCGTCGGGCGAGCGGACGCGCACCGATTGCTTGGATGATCGTCGCACGAACTCGGCGACCCCCATGTCGGCCAGCAGCTTCCCGCGTCCGATCACGATCAGGTGCTCGGCGGTCTGGGCCATCTCGCTCATCAGGTGCGAGGAGACGAACACGGTGCGACCCTCTGCCGCCAGCCCCTTGAGCAGGTTGCGGGCCCACAGGATCCCCTCCGGGTCAAGCCCGTTGACCGGCTCGTCGAACATCAGCACGGCGGGGTCGCCGAGCAGCGCCGCGGCGATCCCCAGGCGCTGGCCCATGCCGAGCGAGAAGGTGCCCGAGCGCCTGCGCGCGACCGACTCCAGCCCGACTCGCTCGATCAGCTGCTGCACCCGCGACTTGGGGATGCCGTGCGTCTGGGCGAGCGCGAGCAGCTGGTTATAGGCCGAGCGACCCGGGTGCAGCGAGCGCGCCTCCAGCAGCGCTCCACACTCGCTGAGCGGAGCGGCGAGCTCGCGATAGGAGCGGCCGGAAACCAGCGCCTGCCCCGCGTCAGGCGCGTCGAGGCCGAGGATCAGCCGCATCGTGGTCGACTTGCCGGCGCCGTTCGGACCCAGGAACCCGGTGACGATTCCGGGTCGCACGCTGAACGTCAAATCGTTCACCGCGGTGGTCGAACCGTAGCGCTTGGTCAGCCCCGAGACCTCGATCATCGCGTGTCACCTGGGCGGGGGGCGGCAATCGCCACCGCGGCGGCATCGCGGGCCGAGTGCGTGAGCGACACCTGCACGTACACGCGGAGCGCCTCCGCGCGGGCCGCGGCGGCGCCGGCGAGCCGGACGCTGGGCCGGCCGCCGTCGGCGACCACCTCGACGTCGCGGAAGCTCCACCCGCCCAGTCCGAGCGCCTTGGCCACGGCTTCCTTGGCGCAAAAGCGCGCCGCCAGGTGCTGTGCCGGGCGGGCGCGCGCGGCGGCGTAGTCCCGCTCGGCTTCGGTGAAAAGTCGCTCGGCCAACCGCGGACGGCGATCGAGCGCTCGCTCCAGCCGCTCGATCTCCAGCAGATCGATCCCCACCCCGCACCCGGCGGCCATCTCAACCCCCGCGGCGCTCATTCGACGGTCACCGTCTTGGCGAGGTTGCGCGGCTGGTCGACGTTCAACCCGCGGGCCCGCGCGATCCGGTAGGCCAGCAGCTGCAGTGGGATCACCGCCAGCACAGGCGCCAGCATCCAGTTGACCTGGGGGACCTGGATCACGTCGGCCGCGTGCTGGCCGATCTCGTGATTGTTCTGGCTCGCCACCGCGATCACCCGCGCGCCGCGGCTCCGCACCTCCTCGATGTTCGAGACCACCTTCTCGAGCACCGGCGAGTCGGTGGCCACCACCACGACCGGCGTGCTCTCGTCGAGCAGCGCGATCGGGCCGTGCTTCATCTCGCCCGCGGCGTAGGCGTCGGTGGCGATGTAGGAGATCTCCTTGAGCTTGAGGGCGCCTTCGAGCGCCACCGGCAATCCCACATGGCGCCCCAGGTAGAGAAAGAACTCGGCATCACGCACCTGGTCGGCCACGCGCTGCAGCGATTCATCGTTTTGCTCGAGCACCTCGCTGATCAGGTGGGGCAGCCGCTTGAGCTCGGCGATGTGACCAGCCAGCGCCTCGGCGTCAAGCGCTCCTCGCAGCTCCGCGAGCCGTAGCGCGAGCAGATACATCACCACCACCTGGGCGATGAACGTCTTCGTCGCGGCGACGCCGATCTCCAGCCCCGCCCGTGTGTAGAGCACGCCATCGGCCTCCCGCGTGGCCTGTGAGCCGACGATGTTGGTGACGGCCATCACCGCCGCCCCGCGCGCCCGGGCGGTGCGCATCGCCGCCAGCGTATCGGCCGTCTCGCCCGACTGCGAGATCCCGATCACCAAATCGCCGGCGCCCACCACCGGGTTGCGGTAGCGATACTCGGAGGCGATCTCCACGTCAACCGGCACCCGCGCCCACTCCTCGATCGCGTAGCGGCCGATCAGGCCAGCGTGGTAGGAGGTGCCACAGGCGACGATCACCACGCGGCGGACCGCGCGCAGCAGCTGATCATCCAGGCCGCCGAGATCACCCAGGTCGATGCCGGTGTCCCGCACCGCCCGCTCGCCGACAGTCTCCGCCACCGCGTCGGCCTGCTCGTGGATCTCCTTGAGCATGAAGGTCTCATAGCCCTGCTTCTCCGCCGTCTCGGCGTCCCAGTCGACCTCGACGACTGGCCGCTCGGCCGGCTCCCCGGCGGCGCTGAAGAACTGCGTTCCCCCGGGTCGCACGACCACGATCTCGTCGTCCTCGATGTACTGGACGCGGCGCGTATGGCGCAGGAAGGCTGGGATCGCCGATGCGATGAACTGCTCGTTCTCCCCCCGGCCCACGATCAGCGGACACTCCTTGCGAGCCCCGACCAGCAGGCCGGGCTGATCGGCGCTCATGGCCACGAACGCGTAGTGGCCCCGGAGCTCGGCATAGGCCTGACGGACAGCCTCGACCAGATCACCGTCATAGTGATCCGCCACCAGGTGCGCGATCACCTCAGCGTCCGTCTCGGAGGTGAATTCGGCACCCGCGGCAGACAGCCGGGTCTTCAGCTCCAGGTAGTTCTCGACGATCCCGTTGACCACGATGTGGATGCGGTCGGCGGTGTCGAAATGGGGATGCGCGTTCTCCTCGGTTACCCGGCCGTGCGTCGCCCATCGGGTATGGCCGATCCCGGTACCCGGCGCGGGCGCCACGGCGACCGCCGCCGCCCCGCCGCTGGTCTCGGCGGCGGCACCGCCGTCGGCCGACCCCAGCGCCGCACGCAGCGCGGAGAGGTTTCCCACCGCCCGAACCGCCTCGATCCGGTCGCCGTTCAACACCGAGATGCCGGCACTGTCATAGCCGCGGTACTCGAGCTTCTCAAGCCCCGCGAGCAGCAGCGAGCGGACTTCGCGGGGCCCCACATACCCGATGATTCCGCACATTGGACCGGACGTCCTGCCTCTCGCGTGCTGATCGTTTGGCAGCTCGAGCCGCGGTGGCGGCTCGCGTTCCCCGCTGCTGACCGGGGAACGAGCGGCTGATGTTAGTGGGCAGCGCGGACCGGCCGCATGAGCCGGCTTGGCGCGGGCTCAGCCGGCGAGCGCCTCCTGCACCGCGTCGCTGATCCGTCCGCACACGGCGTCGGTCTCCTCCTGGCTTGGCGCCTCGACCATCACCCGGATCAGCGGCTCGGTGCCGGATGGTCTGACCAGCACCCGCCCCCGCCCCTTGAGTCCGGAGTCCTCTCGCGCGATCGCGCGCTTGACCGACGGATGCCGGAGGGCTTCCATGAGCGCCGCACGATCATTGGCGCGAATGTTCACGAGCCGCTGCGGGAGCTTGGCGAACGTGTCCCGCTCCTCCAGGCGTCGCGCACCGAGCGCCTCGAGGGCCAGCAGCGCGCTGGCGATCCCATCGCCGGACGGTCCGAACCCGAGCTCGATGATGTGTCCTGACTGTTCTCCGCCTAGCGCCCACCCGCGGCGCCGGAGCTCGTCCAGTACGTAGCGGTCGCCCACAGGAGTGATCGCGACCTCGATTCCGGCGGACGCCATCGCCTGGTGAAAGCCGTAGTTGGTCATCACCGTCACCGCGACGCCCCGTCCCGGGAGCCGATCGGTTTCGCGCAGGTGAAGCGCGGCCAGCGCGATCAGCTCATCGCCGTCGACCACCGTCCCGGAAGCGTCAACCGCCAGCACGCGATCGCCGTCGCCGTCGAACGCGAACCCGATGTCGTGGCCGCCCTGCGCCATCACCCGCGCCAGGTTGTCGACGTGCGTGGAGCCACAGCCTGCGTTGATGTTGCGACCATCCGGCTGATCCGCCAAAGCGTCGACCTCGGCGCCCAGCCGCCGGAAGATCTCCGGTGCCGCCCGGTGGGTGGCCCCGTTGGCGCAGTCCAGGACAATGCGCCTGCCGTGCAGGTCGAGGGCCTCGAAGCGGTCGTGTAGCTCCCGTAGATAGTCCTCGAGCGCGCCGTGAAAGCGCCGGACCCGGCCGATCGCGGTCGGCTGCACCGGCGGCTTGTCAAGCCCGGCTTCGATCTCGTGCTCGGTGTCGTCGTGCAGCTTGAATCCGTCAGCCGCGAACAGCTTTATCCCGTTGTCCTCGTAAGGGTTGTGTGACGCGGAGATCACCGCGGCAAGATCAAAGCCGTAGCGCCGCAGCAGCAATGGCGCGGCCGGAGTCGGGAGCACTCCGGCCAGCAGAGCGTCGCCGCCCCCAGCCGCCACTCCGGCGGCCATGGCCGCCTCGAGCATCTCGCCCGACTCGCGCGTGTCCCGGACGATCAGGACCTGGGGTCGCGGCCCCACGCCTGACTCAGCCGCGCTGTCGTGGCGGCCATCCAGAGCCCGGTTGACCGCTGTACGCGCGAGCTTCAGCGCCAGCTCGGCGGTCAGGAACTCCCCCGCGCGCCCGCGCACGCCGTCGGTGCCGAACAGCTCGCGAGCCATCAGGCGAGGCGGGCGCTGCTCAGCGCTTGGAGAACTGCGGCCGCTTGCGCGCCTTCTTCAGACCCGCCTTCTTGCGCTCCTTGACGCGAGGATCACGGGTCAGGTATCCGCGACGCTTGAGCTCACCGCGCAGGTTGGGGTCGGCGGCGATCAGGGCCCTGGCGATGCCGTGCCGCAGCGCCCCGGCCTGAGATGAAACGCCGCCGCCGTGCATCCTTGCGACGACATCCATCCGCGCCTCGTAGCCGACCGTCTCGAGCGGCTGGCGGATCATGCGCTGGAGCGTCTCACGCGGAAACATCACCTCGAGCGCCTTGCCGTTGATCGAGTACTCGCCGGCCCCGGGCTTGAGGATCACCCGTGCCACCGACGTCTTGCGCTTGCCGGTCGCCGTGTAGCGGGCGCCGGCGGCCAGGTCGATCGCCGCGTCGGCGATTGGCTGCGAGCGCTCGTCCTCGGCCTCGGCCCGCGCGCGCTCGGCCGCCGCCTCGGCCTCGGCCTCGGCCGCCGCCTGCGCCTCCGCGTCCAGGTACTGGTCGGACTCCGGCAGCACATCCGGCTCGAGATCAGCCCCGGGGATCTCCGGCTTCTGCCGCGGCGCGGGCTCATACTCCTCTTCGGCCTCAGCGGCAGCGGGCGTCTCAGGCGCCGGCGCCCTGGCCTCGGCCGCGGGCGTCTCCGGCGCCTGGGCCCTTGCCTCGGCCGCCGGCGTCTCCGGCGCCGGCCCCTCCTCGGCAGCCTGCTCGGAGTCCGCGTCAGTCGGCGAGACCGCGCGCATCGCCTCATCGTCGGCCGCGCTCTCGCCCACCGGCGCCGCCGTCTCGTCCTCGGAGGCCGGCGTCGGCTCGGGCCCGTCCTCGGAGGCCGGCGTCGGCTCGGGCGGCGCTGCCGTCTCGTCGTCAGGGGCGGGCGTGGGTTCGTCGGTACTCAACTGTGAATCTCCATCGGTTGCGGTTGCTGCGCGGCGTGCGGATGCTCAGGACCGGCATAGACCTTGAGCTTGGTGAGCTGCTTTCGCGCCAGCCGGTTGCGCGGAAGCATGCCCTTGACGGCCAGGCGGATGACCTCTTCCGGGCGCCGCTCGAGCATCTCCTCGAGCGAACGTGACCGCAACGCGCCCGGGTAGCCGGAGTGACGGTAGTAGCGCTTGTCGTGGCGCTTGTTGCCGGTCACCGAGATCTTCTCCGCGTTGACCACGATCACGAAGTCGCCCGTATCGACGTGAGGCGTGTAGGTCGGCTTGGTCTTGCCTCTCAGCGCATCGGCGATTTGCGTCGCCAGCCGGCCCAACGTCCGGCCGCTGGCGTCGACGACTAGCCAGTTGCGCTCTCGGTCTGCGGGGGTGGCGACGTAGGTCTTCATGGCATGGAGGAGCCGCGCGTCGAGGCGCGGCCTTGGGCAATGATAGGCAATCCAGCGCGTACGCTGGTTTGATGCCCATCGTGGTGGCGTGGAGGTGAGCGTAGCCGTCGCGCTTCGGCGTGCCGCCTATCGGCTCGCGTACGCGATCCTGCGCGTCTACTGGTATGTCTGGCGCCCGCATGTCCAGGGGGTGAAATGCGTCCTCACCGACGGCGAGCAGGTGCTGCTCGTCCGCCACGCCTACGGCCCCCGCACATGGGATCTGCCGGGGGGGTCGATCAAGCGCCGAGAGTCACCGGCGAACGCCGCCACGCGCGAGATGCAGGAAGAGCTTGGCGTTTGGGTCCCGCAGTGGCGCCCCCTGGGCACGCTCGAGCTCGTGATCGACCACCGCCATGACGCGATCCACTGCTTTGCCGCCGAGCTCCACGCACCGGAGCTCGTCATCGATCGCGGCGAGCTCGAGGCGGTCAGGTGGTTCCCCCTAGATCGGCTGCCGCGCGTCGGGCGCTACACACAGAAGATATTGGTGCACGCCGGCGCGCAAACGGCTTCCCGATAGGCCCGAGCAGCGTCGGGCAGCGCGCGGACAGCCGCCGCAACTTTCGCGCGGCTGGTCCTGTTTCGTGTAGCGGTCGGGCACCAAGCCCCGCGGGACGGGATCAAGGGCTGCGCCCTCGCACTCGCGACCAAGCGCATTCCTCGCACAAGGAGAGCTTCGCCACATGATCCTCGGCATCCGCACCGTGCTGCGCAACTGCCTTCTCGCCTTCCTGATGTTGCTGGGCGCCGTCTCGCTGGGCGGCGTGGCCGCCGACTCCGCCGCCGCGGCCAGCTGTCCGACCCTCACCTACCACAGCGCCCCGAGCCTGCACGCGCAGCGCGCCTGCGAGAACCTCGGCGTCTACACCCATGGCACCCAGCCGAAGACGTATCTGTTCCTGAGCCAGGGCGGAGCCAACGGCGCCGGCGCGGGCATCTTCCAGGACGACGGAACGCTGGTCTGGTGGCTGAACGGTATCGGTCCCAAGGACCACGACATGTCGGTCCAGCACTACCGCGGCCAGCCCTACATCGCAGTGTGGACAGGCCGCGCCCCGGGCGCCGGCGGCTACGGCATGGGCAGCGTGATGCTCTACAACCGGCACTACCAGCTCGCCGGGCAGATGACGATCTCAGGCGCCTACGGAGCGCAGCGGGTCGATCTCCACGAGTTTCAGATCACCCCGCAGGGCGACGCGCTGGTCGGTAGCTATACGCCCCGCTGGATGTTCGTTCACGGGCATTGGGAGTGGGTGCTGGGCTATCTCGTCGAGAAGTGGTCGCTGACCCAGGACGCACGCGGAATCCACACCGGCAATCTCCTGTTTGCCTGGAATGCCCTGAACGACGTGCCGCTGTCGGATTCGCACACCCCGAGTCCCGGCTATCACGCGGCCCTGTATGACTACTTCCACGGCAACGGAATCACCGAGGCGCCCGACGGCGACCTCCTCGTGTCGGCCCGCAACACGTGGGGGATCTATGAGATCAATGCTCGGCGCGGCACCCCAGGCTTTGATCACGTGTACTGGCAGGTTGGGGCGCAGCACGACAGCAAGCTGGCCGAGCCGTGGTGCTACCAGCACGACATCTCGGCGCTC
>DAIQND010000092.1:0-9270 GCA_036788555.1 Solirubrobacteraceae bacterium
TCGATCGACGAGATCACGCTCTACCACTACGTGGCTCAGAAGCGGTAGCTGCGTTTCTCGGCGTGGCTCAGAAGCGGTAGCTGCGTTTCTCGGCGTGGCGCTCGAGTGCGAGCTCGAGCAGCCGGTCAAGGAGCTCCGGGTAGGCGAGCCCGGTGGCCTGGAACAGCCGCGCGAACACGCTGGTGGCGGTGAAACCGGGCATCGTGTTGAGCTCGTTCACCAGCACGCGCTCGCCCTGCACGAAGAAGTCCACGCGGGCGAGGCCGCTGCAGCCGACCAGCCGGAAGGCGGCCAGCGCCAGTTCGCGGATGCGTTCACGCACGTGGTCGGGCACCCGCGCCGGGACGATCAGCTGCATCCCACCCGGGGAGTACTTGGCCTCGTAGTCGTACCACCCCTCCTCCCCGGCCGCGAGCAGGATCTCGCCCGGCAGCGAGGCCACCGGCTCTCGGTTGCCGAGCACCGAGCACTCGACCTCCAGGCCGGTGGCGGCTGCCTCCACCAGCACCAAGCGGTCGTGGGCCAACGCCGCCTCCAGCGCCGGCAGCACCTGCGCGGCGGTGGCGACGCGCGAGATCCCGACAGACGAGCCCAGGCGCGCCGGCTTGATGAACACCGGCAGCCCCAGCCCGGAGATCCTGGCCAGGACAGCGGCGCGGTCCGCCGCCAGATCCTCGATCGCGACCGTCACGTAGTCGACCTGGGGGATCTGGTTGAGGCCCATCACGCGCTTGAACATGACCTTGTCCATCGCCAGCGCCGAGGCCAGCACAGCCGCGCCGACATACGGCACGTCGAGGCACTCGAGCAGGCCCTGCACCGTGCCGTCCTCGCCGAACGGGCCGTGCAGCGCCGGGAATACGACCTCGGCGCCCTCCAGGCCGCGGCCGGGCACGATCGCCACCTCGCGTCCGTCGCGGCGCCACACGCCGTCGCGCCCCACCTCGATGGCGATCGGCCGGTGAGCTCCCCGCTCGAGACCTTCGCGGATCGAGGCGGCCGAGGCCAGCGACACCTCGTGCTCGGAGGAACGGCCTCCGCCGAGCACGGCTACGGTCAGCGGCCTCACGTACCGGTGGTCGACGTCGTCGAGGTCGTGGGGGTGGTGCTCGGCGTGGGCGTCGTCGTCGTCGGCGTGGTGGAGGTGCTCACGTAGTGGCCGACGGTGATCGTCACCGTGCTCCCCTTCTTGGCGGTGGTGCCATGCGGCGGGTTGGCACGGATGACGACCCCGTTCAGAGCTGGGTTGGAAACGTCTTTGGGCTGTTGGGCGACGCGGAAGCCCGCCTGCTGGAGCGCCGCCGTGGCGGCGGCGACGGTGTCGCCGTGGACGTAGGGAACGACCGCGGTCTCCGAGGCCCTGGCGACGAAGATCGTCACCGTGGCACCCGGCGGCTCGAGGGTGCCCGCCGCGGGCGTCTGGTTGATCACCGTGCCCGGCGTCGCGGTGGAGGTCTGCGGCGTCACGTTCACCTTGAAGCCGAGGGCGTTCAGATTGGACTTCGCCTCTGCCTGGGTCTCGGTGGTCACGTCGGGCACCGCTACCTTGGCCGGTCCGCTGGAGACGTACAGTGCGACCTTGCTGCCCACCCCGACCGTGGCATCGGGGGCAGGGTCGCTATTGATCACCTGGCCGGCGGGCTGCGTGGAGGTTTGCTGGATGACGCGGCCGACCTTCAGGTTGGCCGCGGTGACCGCCGCCTTGGCCTGTGGCAGCGTGTCACCGATCACCAACGGCACCGTCGTGTTGCCGGGACCGCTCGAGACGGTTAGCGTGACCTTCGATCCCCGGTCGACCCGGATCCCGCCGGCCGGACTCTGTCGGATCACCGTCCCGCTGGGAGCGGTGTCCGGCAGATCCACCACGGCGGGGACCAGGCCGGCGTTCTGCACCACCGCGCTCGCGGTGCCGAGCTGGTCGTGGATCACGTTCGGGACGAGCACCTTGGCGGGACGCGTCAGCAGGTAGGCAGCGACCGCGCCGCCGGCGATCAGCAGGGCCACGAGCAGCGCCACCCACGGCCACGGATTGCCCCGGCGGTCCTCTTGGGGAGGTGGAGCACTCGGGGGCGGCTCAGCCGGCACGACCGGGGCCACGACCAAGGGTGCGGGAGGTACCGGATCGCCCACGTAGCCGACGCGGCCGACGGCCGCGCCGACCGGCGTCGCAACCGCCGCCATCGCCGCGGTGTGCTGCCCGTCGCCGCCGGCGAGGATCGAGTCGCGTGCGGCGGCAAGCGCGGCGATGAACTCGTCGGCGTCCTTGGGGCGATCGCTGGGGTTCTTATTGAGCCCCCACATCACCACCTGCTCGAGTGCCGGCGGAATCTGAGCATTGATCGCGGTGGGCGCGGTAGGGGCCTCGGATACGTGTTTGAGGGCGATCGTCACGGCCGCCTCGGCGTCAAACGGCACGCGCCCGGTGAGCATCTCGTAGAGCACGACGGCGATTGCGTAGAGATCGGAGGTTGCGCTGACCGCGTGCCCCTGCGCCTGCTCGGGCGAGAGGTACTGAGCGGTGCCCATAATCGATCCGGTCTCGGTCATGTCGGACGCTCCGGCGCGAGCGATTCCGAAGTCGGTGACCTTGACATGGCCGTTGTCGTCGACGATCACGTTGTGGGGCTTCAGGTCACGGTGGATGACGCCGTGTCGGTGGGCGAACCGAGCCGCCTTGAGGATCTGGGTGGTGAGGTCGATCGCGCGTACCGGGTCAAGCGGCGCCTCGTCCCGAATCAGCTGTTTGAGCGACCGTCCTGGGACGTATTCCATGGCGATGTAGTAGGTGCCGTCGTAGGCACCGCGGTCATAGACCCCCACCACGTTCGGGTGCTGCAGGCCGGCGGCGGCCCGGGCCTCGCGGCGGAAGCGCTCGACGAACCCGGGGTCCTCGGCAAACCGCCGGTGCAGAAGCTTCAGGGCGACCTTGCGCCCGAGCTGCTGGTCCTCGGCCAGGAACACGTCGGCCATCCCGCCGCTGCCGACCCGGGAGATCACTCGGTAGCGCCCGTCAATCAGCGTGCCGAGTCCGAGGTCGGTCATCACTTCCCCTCAGCCAGGAGGACCTGGAGCACAGCCTTGGCGATCGGCGCCGCGACGGTCCCGCCGTAGCCTCCCTGGGTCTGATCGACGAACACGTCGATGGCGACACGGGGGGCGTTTGCCGGCGCGAAGGCGAGGAACGAGGGCTGGGTGAGGTTTGAGCCGGTGGGCCCGATCGACGCGGTCCCCGTCTTGCCGGCGACGCTGATGCTGCCCAGCTGCACCGCGGTTCCGGTGCCCTCCTCGACGACCTTGGTCATCATCTGCGTGAGCTCGGAGGCCGTGGACGGCTTCATCACCTGGCTGAAGACCGACGGTGAGATCGTCTTGACGGTCACCCCGTCGGTGTTGACCACGCGCGAGGTCAGGTGCGGGGTCATCAGCTTGCCGCCGTTGGCCACCGCGGCGGCGACCATCGCCATCTGCAGCGGCGTGACGGACACGCCGCCCTCGCCGATTCCCATCCGGCCGATGTCCTCATTGGGGCTGGCCGGCGCCAGCAGCTTGCCGGTGTAGGACAGCACGTCGCTGGCCCGGATCTGGTTGGGCGGGTAGTCGAGTGGCGGCTTGGAGTAGAACCCGAACCGCCTCATGTAGTTCGCCAGCCTGGCTCGCCCGACGCGTTCGGCGACCTGGGCGAAGATCGTGTTGATCGAGTAGGTCATCGCCGTGGTCAAGGTCTGGGGACCCCAGGACTGGTTGCCGTCGTTCTCGAGCGGAACGCCGGAGACGGTGAGCGGCGAGTTGCCGTTGATCATCGAGTCGGGCGTGAACAGCCCGCTGTCGATGCCGGCGGTCGCGGTGACGATCTTGAACGTCGATCCCGGCGCGTACGAGGCCTGGGTGGCGCGGTTGAGCAGCGACTGGCCCGCTCCGGGCCGCTCCGGGTGGTTGTCGTCGTAGCTCGGGTTCGAGTACATGACGAGCACGCCGCCCGTGCGCGGATCGAGTGCCACCACCGATCCTGGGCGGCCGGCCAGCGCCTGCGCGGCGGCCTGCTGGCCCTTCGGATCAAGCGTCGTGTAGACGTCGTCGCCGACCCGGGTGGGGGTGAGCTGCCCGAAGATCGAGTTCAGCCCGGTCTGGAGGCCGCGCAGGTACGATCCATCTGATTGCTCCAGCCCGGCCGCCTCGCCCTTGGCCGGAATCGAATACCCGATGGCCTGGGCGAACAGCGCCGCGGTCGGGTACGAGCGGTTCCAGGTCTGGCTCGGGCCGGGTACCGACTTCGCCAGCACCTCGCCGTTGTCGGCGAGGATCCGACCCCGCTTGATCCGCATCTCGTCGATCAGAGTGCGCACGTTCAGCGGGTTGTTGGTCAGCTTGCCGGCGTCGATCACAGTCCAGCGTGTGGTGAACACGATCAGCAGGGCGAACAGCGCGACGATCGCGATGAACACGCGGGAGATCTGAGCGCTCATCGTGTCCCCTGCCTGAGCCGGCTGCGCGCGGCGCCGGAGACCAGCAGCAGCAGCCCCACCAACACGAAGTTGGCCACGATCGACGAGCCTCCGTAGGAGATGAAGGGCAGCGTCACGCCGGTGAGCGGGATCACCCGCGTGACCCCGCCGACGATCACGAACACCTGGATCGCGAACATCGCGGTGAGTCCGGTCGCCAGCAGCGTCGAGAACGAGTCGCGCGCCAGCACGGCGATCTTGAAGCCGCGCCACACGAACAGCAGATAGGTCAGGAGCACCGCCGTGGCGCCGAACAGCCCCAGCTCATCGGCGATGACCGCGTAGATCATGTCGGTCTGAGGCTCGGGGAGCAGCGTTCCGCCGTGCGTGCCGGGAATCGACAGCACCGACTCGCCGAACCCCTGGCCGAACAACCCACCCGCCGCCTGGGCAAAGATGCCGTTGGCCACCTGATAGCTGCCCAGCGGGGCGCGGTAGACGCGGGTGTCGAACGGGTGAAGCCAATCCTCGACCCGCGCGTGCACGTGGGAGATGTGGGACCCGAGGTACCAGGCGCCGAGCGCGAACGCCAGCAGCCCGATGACCACAAATGACGCGCGCCCCGTCGCCACGTAGAGGACGGCGAGCAGCCCGCCGTAGAGCATCAACGAGGAGCCCATGTCGCTGAGCAGGACCATGATCGCCATCGCCACGCCCCAGATCACCATGATCGGCCCCAGGTGCTTGATCGGCGGCACGGTTATGCCGAGGATCCGGCGGCCGCCGGTGGCCAGCACCTGACGCGTGTCACGCAGATAGCTGGCCAGGAAGATGACCAGCCCGATCTTCGCGAACTCCTCGGGTTGGAACGCGCCGAGCCCAGGCACCCGGACGGCGAGGTAGGCGCCGTTGGTGTACTCACCCAGCCCTGGGACCCGCGGCAGCACGAGAATCGCCAGCGAGACCGCGACGATCGTGTAGCGGTAGCGCTCAAGCCTGCGATAGTCACGAAACCACACGATGGTGGCCACGAACAGGACGAGCCCGATCACGAACCACTCCGCCTGGCGGCGAGCCTCGGCCGGGTCGATCCGGTAGACGATGACGATCCCAAAGCAGGCCAGCGCGGCGACCAGCGGGAACAGGTAGGGGTCGGCTTGGGGCAGGGCGATCCGGATCACGATGTGGGCCGCCAGGCACAGCCCCAGAAAGATCGCGCCATAGGTCAGCGAGACGTTCGAGATCACGTTGGAGCGCTGGATGAACACGCCGGCGAAGCCCGCGGTGACCAGCAGGGAGGCCGGGATCAGCCCCAGGAGCTCACGGTTGCGAGCGCTCACTGCGAGATCCTTCCGAGTTCCAGCTGGCGTACCAGGTTCAGGGCGTCGCTCTGCGAGCGCAGCTGATCGTTGAAGAACTGGCTACGCCGGTCGACGGGAACCAGAGACGCCGGGACGCCTGACACGACGTAGGTCTCATACAGATGGATCCCGGCCGGAAGGTCATAGGGAAAGCCACGGTAGATCGTCACCACGCCCTGGCTGTTGGTGCCGATGAAATACAGCTGACGCGACGCGAGATAGCCCCCGCCGCCGACCAGGAACAGCACCACGAGCGTGGCGATCAGCGCCGCGGCGGGCTTGGCGAACCGGCGCTGCGCGGGCCGCGCAGCTTCTCGCTCCAGACGCGGCGAGAGCCGCGACCTGGTCGCCTGCGGCGAAGGCGCCACGGCGACCGCAGCTCGCGGTGTCGAAGCGCCGCTGTCGCCGGAGCGGGCGCCCGGGGCCAGCACCGGACCCGGCTCGCCCACGATTGTCGGCTGGTCGGCCTGCGCATCCACCTCGCCGAACCGGCAGAGGACAACGGTGATGTTGTCCCGGCCGCCGGCCGCGTTTGCCTCGTCGATCAGGTGGTCAGCCGCCTCCTGCAGGCCCGAGGAGCCGACGATGATCTCGGCCATTCGATCCTCGGAGACCATCGACGTCAGGCCGTCGCTGCACAGAAGCAGGATGTCGCCGGCCTCGATCTCGTAGGAGAACGTATCGACCTCGACCTCCGGCTCGGGCCCCAGCGCCCTGGTGATGATCGACCGCTGGGGATGCTCCGCCGCCTGCTCCTCGGTCAGCTTGCCCTGGCGAACCAGCTCGTCGACCAGCGAGTGGTCTTGCGTCAGACGAATCAGCCGGTCAGCACGCAGCAGGTAGGCCCGGCTGTCACCGACGTGCGCGATCGCCAGGTGCCCGTCGGTCAGCGAGGCGGCGGTCAGCGTCGTACCCATGCCGGCGCGGCCGCGTTCGGCGCGCGAGCGGTCATAGATCCGCTGGTTGGCGTCCCGCACCAGCTCGACCAGCCGCGGTTCGGCCGCGCCAGACTCCGGCAGCCCCTGCTCGAACGTCTCGATCGCCATCCGGGAGGCGACCTCGCCGGCCTGCGCCCCGCCCATCCCGTCGGCAACCACGAACACCGGGGCGCGAACGTAGGCGCTGTCCTCGTTCTCCCGTCGCTGACGACCCGTGTCGGTCCTCCAGACGGTTTCCGTCACTCGCAACATCGTCAGCCGGTCACTGCAGGAAGGAGAACTCGGAATCCCCGATCCTGATCCGGTCGCCCGGATGCAGCGGCTGCGGGCCGCTCAGCGGATCGCCGTTCAAGTAGGTCCCGTTGGTCGACCCCAGATCTTCGATCACGAGCACATGGCCCTGCCGTGTGATCCGTGCGTGCCGCACGGAGGCAAATGGATCCTCGAGATGGATCTCGACGTCCCCCCTGCCCAGGGTCGCGCCGGCGTCCGGGATGTCGTAGGCCATCCCCGCCTGCTGTCCAGGTGCCCGCTCCACCAGCAGTCTCGGCTCAAGGCCGTCGGCCACCCCATCGAACGGAGCCACCGCCTCGTACATGCTGGTGCCGGGCTCGACCGGCATCCCCTGCGGCGAGCGCGCGGCGCCACTGTCCCCCGCGCGCATGTCACGCAGGGCGCTCCATGCGACCCAGAGCAAGAACAGGTATAGGACGGCGAGGAAGCCGAACTTCAGGGCAACCGAGACGGGCTCGAGCATGGCGGGGGCTACTCCAGCTCAAACCTCAGGATCGTCGCCCCCAGCTCGATTTCATCGCCGGGCCGGACGACCTCGGAACGCTCCACGGTGTGGCCGTTGATGCGCGACCCATTCGTCGATCCGAGGTCGGTCAGCACCCAGGAACCGCCACGCGGGCGCAGCTCCGCGTGCTGTCGAGAGACGTTTGGATCGCTCAGCACCACGTCGCATTGGCGGCTGCGCCCGAGCGTCACGCCAGCCGGTCCCACCACCGTGCGGCGGCCTTCGAAGAGCAGCAGCGCGGTCTGCTGGCGATCCTGAGCGCGTTCTTCCAGCGGCTCAGCCAGGCGGCCGGCATTGCTATAGACCATGGTCCGGCCGGCCTGCGGTGTCGGCTCTGGCTGCGGCGGGGGCGGCGGACCCGCCGGCCCCGGAACTGGCGGAGCGGCAGCTGGCGGCTCGGGCTCGTAGTCCGGATCCTCCGGGTGCACCATTGCCGTCTGGATGCCGAACTCCCCGAGTCCCAGGCGCCCGTCGGTTTCGAACTCGATCACCGGGCGGGCTGGAAGGGTCAGGTTCTCGCGGCGCGCATGCTCGAGCAGGTAACCGGCCAGCTCATCAGCCAGGGCATCCTCGTAGCCTTCAAACCGCTCGCGGTCGCGCGGTGAGAGGAAGACCCGGTACTCGTTGGGCACAAAGGTTCGCCTCAGGGTGGGCGACTTGTGCTCCTCCATCTCTCGCGCCAGTTTCCGCGCGATCTCCACCGGGCGCACCTCGGTGCGGAAGGCACGGTTGAACGTGCCTTCGATCAGGCCGGCGAGCTTGCTTTCAAGGCTGCGAAGAACACTCATTGGGGTGGGCGCTGTGACGTGGCTGGCGCGTCCAAAAACCCGGCCTCAGCGTCGGTTCATGCTACGCGAGTCCGGCGGGCGTGTCGGGTGACGGGAAGACGCCTGGCCGCCGCCTTAACGCGGCGGAAATCAGCGCGATAACCCCGGCGGCTACAGCGCCGACTACGAGCATAGCCGGGCGGGGCCCAATGCTCGCGTGCGCGGCGTCCAGGACAGCGACGGTGGCTGAGGCCAGAGCCCCCGCCCACCCGATGACGAGAACCGCCCTGAGTGCCGGCGAGCCACGCATCAGCCACGGGAGCAGCGCGGCCGCGGCCGCCCAGATCAGGGCAGGCGCCAGCAGCCCCGAGCGAAGAATCGCAAGCAGCGGGTGACCCATGGTCTGGTCAATTGACCCCATCCACACCGACCTCTGCGGGATACCCCTCGGTAGCGGCGTATACACCCCGTGGCCGGCGATCAGCCCGGCGGCCGCAAGCCACACCCAGCCTGCCGCGCCCAGCGACGCACGCCGCCAGGGGGTGGTGTCGAAAGCCGCCACCGCAGGCCACGCACCGGCCAGCAGGATCACCCCGAAGGCAGGGGCGACGGCGGCCAGCGGCCAGCGTGTCGCCCGGCGCGGCAATAGCGCGATCGGGATCGCAGCCGCGATGAGCACGACGATTGCCGCTCCGGGGCGCGCGTCGACGGACAACCCGATGGCGGCTGTCGCAGTCAGCGCCAGCCAGCCGAGGCCAGGAAGCAGGGCAACGGCCAGCCCGGCGATGGCCCCGGCATGGACGGCGGGCAGCGGCGGCGAGACGAAGGCGTGGGTGCTCAGCCAGGCGGCTGTCGCTCCCGCGGCCAGCGCAGCCAGCACGCGAGCCGCCCACGGGACGCGAGCCGGCGACGGGACGCGAGCCGCCCACGGGACGCGAGCCGGCGACGGGACGCGAGCTGCCC
>DAIQND010000093.1:0-9232 GCA_036788555.1 Solirubrobacteraceae bacterium
TGCGCGCCGGCGACGTCGTGGCCTCCCAGCCGGATCGGCTTGACCGGCTGGACGCCGACGCGGTCGCCGAGATGCATCGCCCGCGCCGACTCGGCCACCAGTCTGCCGATCGCGCGCCCGGCCGGGTCATCCTCGACCACGTAGAGCACAGCATCGATCCGGCGGTCGGCGCCATAGCCGCCCAGGATCAGCTCGCGCCTGGCGCGCCCCTTGGAACTCAGCTCGAACTCGAGCGCCAGGCGCCGCCGCGCCGGATCGACCAGCAGCAGGTCCGGGTAGTGCAGCCGTTCGGCCCCCCACCGGTCGAAGCCTCCGAGACGGATCCCGTAGGGGTCGGCGGGGTGTTCGAGCGCTCCGTCGTGGGAGCGCAGCCGCCGCTCGCTGAGGATCTCCTCGAGCGGGCCGAACGAGCCCTCGCGCGCGGTCAGCCACAGCCCCGCGACGCCGATGTCGTGCTTGTAGCCGCCGAGCTGTAGCCGCGGGACCGGGAGCCGGCTGCCGATGGCGGCCAGTCCCGCCCGGCGGATCTGGTAGCAGCGCTGGCCGAACAGCGACTCGCTGCGGAGATATCCGCCGGCGATCAGGTCGCGCAGTCGAGGCGCCAGTGCGCGGCTCTCGGTCCTGGTCAGGCGCTCGAGATGTCGCCCGAGCACCAGGCGGTGCTCGGCGACGAAGGCGAGCAGCCGGCGGTCGCGGTCGGTCAGCTGGGGCCGGCGCCGTCGCGGACTCGCGGATCGGGTCACATAGGTATGAGCCTCGGGCGGAGAAAAACCACCCCCTCCGGGCGGCCAGTCCGGCGCCGCGGCGGCTTTCAGCGCACCTACGCCACCACCAGCAGTCCGCCCGGCAGCACCCCGAACTCGACCTCACCGGTCTCACCGATGTAGTCGCCGTCGACCTGGAGGGGAAGCGGCCGATCGCCTGCCGAGAGGACGCGCAGCCGGCGCACGTCGCTGAACGGCCGTACCTGCCGGTGGCGCGCGAACCGCGCTCGTCTTGAGAGTCCTCGCCACAGCAGCGTGGGGATGTCGATCGGGATGGCCCGCTTGAGCACCACCCCGGCCAGATCGCCGCTGTCGAGCGTCGCGCCCTCGCCCATCTGGACCGGCCGCTCGCCGAAGAAGGTGTAGGGAGTGGCGTTCTGCACGATCGCCGTGACTCCCTCGACCTGCTCCGCGCCGAGGTCGGCCAGCAGCCGGGGCGGGCGCAGCAGGTAGCGTCGGTTGAACGTCCGCACGGCGGTCGCCGCGTAGTACCACTCACCGAACCGCTGCTTGCGCCGGGGGTGTGCATCGACCTGCTGGACGACACTCGCATCGAGCCCGACGCCGGCCGAGAACAGGAACTTGCGGTCGTTGGCGTACCCTAGGTCGACGGCCCGGGGGCGCCAGTCGTCGGCCAGCCTGAGCAGCTGCTCGGTGGCGTCGACGAGGTCAACCGGGATCCCGAGCATCCGGCAGTAGACGTTCGCCCGCCCGCCCGGCAGGCAGGTCAGCGGCGTCGCCGACCCGGCGAGGCCGTTGGCGGCCTCGTTGACGGTGCCGTCGCCGCCGAACGCGACCACCACGTCGTAGCCCTCCCGCGCGGCGTCACGACAGAGCTGCGTCGCGTGCTGGCGGGCCTCGGTCTCGACGGCGCGCACCTGGTAGGTGGCCCGCAAGGCGTAGACCACGAGGTTCTTCAGTCGGTCAGACACGGTGCTGGCGTACGGGTTGACGATCACCAGCATCCGTTTGCGCGGAACGTCCGGGCCGGCTTGCAACGCCGAGGTCAGGCGCTCGAAGGGATCGGCGGTCGCGGCGGCCATGCCAGCACAACACACCATCGCCCGGCTCTCGTTACGGCCGGGTATACTGCAGCCCACATAGCTGTACGCATCAAGAGGGGTGGAGGGACTGGCCCTATGAAACCCCGGCAACCTCCCGCAAGGGAACGGTGCCAATTCCATCAGGCTCCAACGACAAGCCTGGGAGATGTGGAAGCGGCGGTTTCAGAAGCCTCCGACCACAGACCCCGGCGGAGGTTTTTTCAGATATGCCGCCAGAGTCTCTTCATTGCAAGGAATGCCGGGCCGAATACCCGCTCGAGGCCCGTTACGTCTGCGAGCGGTGCTTCGGCCCGCTCGAGGTCACCTACGCGCCGCGTTCCGGGGCCGGCGCCGCGGAGCTGAAGCGCCGAATCCAGGCCGGTCCCCACTCGCTGTGGCGCTACTCGGACTTTCTGCCGGTCCCGGCGCCGCGTGACGGGCTTCTGCCCGCCGGCTTCACGCCGCTGCTGCGGGTCGACCGCCTCGCCGAGCGACTGGGGCTGCGCGAGGTGTGGATCAAAAACGACGCGGCCAACCCGACGCACTCGTTCAAGGACCGGGTGGTCTCGATCGCGCTGGCCCGGGCGCGAGAGCTCGGCTACGAAACCGTCGCCTGTGCCTCGACCGGGAACCTGGCCAACGCGGTGGCGGCCCATGCGGCGGCCGCCGGCCTTGAGTCCTACGTGTTCCTGCCGGCCGACGTCGAGGAGCAGAAGCTGCTGGCGACCGGCGTCTACGGGACCAACCTGGTGGCGGTCAACGGCAACTACGACCAGGTCAACCGCCTGTGCACGGAGCTCTCTGCCGAACACGAGTGGGCGTTCGTGAACATCAACCTTCGGCCGTACTATTCGCAGGGATCAAAAACGCTGGCGTTCGAGACCGCCGAGCAGCTGGGGTTCGAGCTGCCAGATCGGGTCGTGTGCCCGATCGCCTCCGGGTCGCTGTTCACCAAGATCGCCGCGGGCTTTCAGGAATGGCGCGAGCTCGGGTTGGTCGAAGGAGACCTGCCGCGGTTCAACGGCGCGCAGGCTGAGGGCTGCTCTCCGGTGGCAGGCGCGTTCGTGGCCGGGCTCGACGTGTGCCGCCCGGTCAAGCCGAGGACGATCGCCAAGTCGCTGGCGATCGGCGACCCCGCCGACGGGCCATATGCGCTCGACCTGGCCCGGCGCACCGGCGGCTCGATCGACTCAGTCACCGACGATCAGATCCGTGAGGGGATCAAGCTGCTGGCGCAGACCACCGGGATATTCACCGAAGCCGCCGGCGGGGTGACGATCGCGGTCCTCGCCAAGCTCGCCGAGCGCGGCGACATTGACCCCGACGAACGAGTCGTGGCCTATATCACCGGGGAAGGGCTGAAGACCCTCGACTGCGCCCGCGGCAGCTTCGAAGCCTGGCAGATCGAGCCGACGCTGGCCTCCTTCGAGCAGGCGGCAGCCACGGTCGGGGCTCCGGCCTGACCGCCTGGGCGGGCATTACACTGCTCGACCGATGCCGGTAACTGTGAGGATTCCCACCCAGCTGCGGGCGGCCACCGACGGGGAGGCTTCCGCGGACGTCGAGGGCGCGACGGTCGGCGAGGTGCTCGATTCGCTCTACGAGCGCTACGGAGAGCTGCGCAGCCGGATCGCCGAGGATGGGGGCCTGCGTCGCTTCGTCAACGTATACGTCGGCGATGAGGACATCCGCTTCCTCGACGGCCTCGAAACCCCGGTCTCGGACGGCGACGAGGTGACGATCCTGCCCGCAGTCGCCGGCGGCTAGTGGAGCGCGCGCTCGAGCAGCGGGCACTGGAAGCTACGGCCTGCTTTGCAGGTTCCCCCGATCGGCGTCCGACACGGGGACGCTCAGCCCGACCGGGCAGCTGACCCCCGTCCCGCCGAGCCCGCAATATCCCCACGGGTTCTTATGCAGGTACTGCTGGTGGTAGTCCTCGGCGTAGTAGAGGGGGCCGGCTGAGGCGATCTCGGTGGTGATCGCCGGATAGCCCGCGTCGCGCAGGCGGGCCGCGAAGGCGTCGCGGGTGAGCTCCGCCTGGCGGCGCTGCAGATCCGAGCTGCAGTAGATCGCCGAGCGGTACTGGGTGCCGACGTCGTTGCCCTGGCGCATCCCCTGCGTGGGGTCGTGGTTCTCCCAGAAGAGCCGCAGCAGCTCCTCGTAGGAGGTCTGGCTGGGGTCATAGACGACCAGCACCGCCTCGGCGTGCCCGGTGCGCCCGGAACACACCTCCTCGTATGTCGGGTTCGGCGTGAACCCGCCGGCGTAGCCGACGGCGGTCGTGTACACGCCGGGCGCCTGCCAGAAAATCCGCTCGGCGCCCCAGAAGCAGCCCATGCCGAAGAGCGCCTGCTGCAGTCCCGCGGGGAACGGCGGCTTGAGCGGCGTGCCCAGCACCGCATGGCGGTCGGGAACCGGTATCTCCTGCCGGCGGCCGGGAAGCGCCGCTGCCGAGTCGATCATCTTGGCCTTATCGCGAAATCCGAGCATCCACCTAGCTTACGCCGGTCGTGCCCCCGGCCGGCGCTACCGCCGCCGGCGCCCGGCAGTTTCGCCTCGGTTCGTTTCGGCAATTCCCTCCAGGTAACCACTCGAGACAAAGGAGCTGAAAGCGATGGCAAACCAGCTTGACGGAAAGCGTGTGGCGTTCCTGTTCACCGAGGGCGTGGAGCAGGCGGAGTTGACCGAGCCGCTGGAGGCAGTCCGCAAGGCGGGCGCCGAGGCTGACCTGATCTCCATCGAGAAGGGTGAGGTCGAGGCCTGGAAGCATTTCGACAAGGGCGAGAAGTTCAAGATCGACCATGCGGTGTCCGAGGTTGACCCCTCGGACTACGACGGTCTCGTCCTCCCGGGCGGCGTGGCCAACCCAGACCAGCTTCGCCTCGACCAGGACGCGGTGAAGTTCGTTCGTGGCTTCTTCGAGCAGAAGAAGCCCGTGGGTGTGATCTGCCACGGGCCGTGGATGCTCGTCGAGGCAGGCGTCGCCAAGGGCCGCAAGGTCACCTCATGGCCAAGCCTGCAGACCGACCTGCGCAACGCGGGGGCGGAGTGGGTCGATCAGGAGGTCGTGGTCGACAGCGGCCTGGTGACCAGCCGCAAGCCCGATGACCTGCCGGCGTTCTGCGCCAAGATCATCGAGGAGCTGGCCGAGGGCCGGCACGAGCAGCAGAAGGCGGCGTAGCCGGGCAGCGCCCCCCGGCGCCGGCCTGGGCGGATCAGTGGAACAGTTCGCTCTTTCGCCCAGGCCGCGTCTACCCGAACAGCGGCAAGCGCCGCCGCCGAGCAAGGCGGTCCATCCCGGACTGAATTCGTGCGCGCACGTCGTCGTAGATCGCCCGCACGTACTGCTCGTCCTCGGCGCGGGCGGGATCATGATCGAGCTCAACCGGCTCGCCGAACGCCGTGCGGATCTTGGCCGGGAGCGGCAGCTCGGGTAGCAGCGCCGGCGAGACGCCCCAGGGCGCCTGCAGCGCGATCGGGAACATCTTGAGCCGGGCCACCCTGTCGAGCGCCATCGCCTTGGCGATCCGGCGCCCGGTGGCGAGCACCGGCATCGCGTCGGGCCCGCCGACGGTCGAGATCGGAACGATCGGGACGCCGCTGCGGATCGCCAGCTTCACGAACCCGACGCGGCCTGCCAGGATCGCCTCGTCGCGCCGGCGCCAGGATCGCAGCGAGTCCCGCTCGCCACCCGGCCACAGCGCGACATCACGTCCCGCGGCCAGCGCCGCGGTGATCGAATCCGGAGCCGCCGGCAGGCACCCCATGCGCCGGAAGTACGAGCCGATCACCGGTGCGGCCATCAGCGCGTCGTGGGCGGTGCCGTGCAGCGGCCGCTCGCGCCCGAAGTGCCGCCACCACTGGACGCCGACGGTCCACGCGTCCCAGGGGAACGGGCCGCCGGAGTGGATCCCGATGAGCAGCACGGGGGCGTCCGGGAGGTTCTCCCACCCCTCGACCTCCATCCGGAACCAGTAATCCATCACCGGGTTCCAGAAGTACTTCTGGAGCTCCAGGAATTTCCAGTCGGGGCCGTTGAGCGACCACTGCGAGGCGCGATCGGCGACCCATCCAGCGGCTCCCGACTGCGACGCCCTGCGGCGGACGGCGATCCTCTCGGCCTCCCGCGCCGCCTGCTCGGCCTGCCGGCGGCGGGTGCCGTTCGCGCGCCGGGCGACTGTGGCGCTCCGCCGACTACGTCCTCGCTCGAGCTCTTCCATCCGCGTCTCCTCCCGGGCAGGTGGGGTCTCCTCTGGTCATCTACCCGCGGGGTCGGATTGCAACCGGCGGGGTTTGCGGCCGGCGCCGCCGGGTAACGACGCAGCGATGAGCGTCATCGAGTCCGTTCGCGGGGTTCTGTGGGCCAGGAAGCGCCAGCCCGACGAGGTCGCCTATGCGGCGGCGCTCGGCCACGAGCGCTTCTCGCCGCGGAGCCTGCTGGAGCAGGCGGTGGCCGCCGAGCAGGCGGGGTTTGACGCGGTCTGCTGCAGCGACCATCTCGCGCCCTGGTGGGATCCGTCGAATGGACCTCCGGGCGCCTGCGGCAACGCGTGGGTTTGGCTCGGGGCCGTGGGCCAGGCGACGCAGCGCGTCTCGCTGGGCAGCGCGGTGACCTCGATCGTCCACCGCTACAACCCGGTGGTGGTCGCTCAGCAGGTGGCCACACTCGAGGCGCTGAACCCGGGGCGCGCGTTCCTCGGCGTGGGCTCCGGCGAGGCGATGAACGAGGTGCCTGCGGGGATGCACTGGCCCTCGGTCGCCGAGCAACTCGAGCGAACCGAGGAGGCGCTGACGATCATCAAGCGGCTGCTCGACGGCGAGACCGTCGACTTCGCCGGACGCCACTTCAAGACCACGGCGGCCCGCCTGTATCTGGAGCCCCAGCGCCGGCCGCCGATCTACATGTCCGCGTTCGGCCCGCAGGCGGCCGAGGTCGCGGGGCGCCTCGCGGACGGGGTCTGGACGCTCGCCGATCCGCAGAAGGCGCCGGCGGTGATCGCCGCCTACCGCCGCGCGGCCGGGGAGGCCGGGCGCGAGCCGGGGGAGATCATTCTCCAGGGCATGGCCTCCTGGGCCGAGGATGACGATGAGGCGCTCGAGGGTGCGCGCGAGTGGAAGGGGACGCTGGTCGATCGCAACTACACCGATGCGGTGTTCGATCCGGCCGAGGTGGGGGCAAGCGGAGCCGAGGTTTCCGACACCAAGTTCAAGATGATGGGCCTGATCGGCTCAGACCCGGATCAGCACGTCCGCAAGATCAAGGCCATGCAGCAGCTCGGGGCCACGGCGATCGTGATCATGAACATCTCCGGGAAAGATCCCGTCGGCATGCTCCGGGTCTACGGCGAGCACGTGCTTCCGCAGCTGCGCGACCGCAGCTGATCGCCCCCTGTCCGGGTTCATACACCTCCGGGTGGCCCCCGCCGCCATGGGGAAGCGTGACCGCGTAGCCGACGCCGAAGGGAGCCCCCGTGACCCACCTGATGCCAAGTTCACGCGCGCTGCATCTGCTTGACGTCGGTCTGGCGATCTGGGTGGCGGCGTGGATCGGCCTGGGGGTGGCGATCGGGTTCAACGTGCACGCTCTCACCCATCTGAGCCACACCGTCGTGGTCGACGGCCACGCGGTGCAGACGGTGGGAAAGTCGCTGGCGCCGCTCGGGGGCCTACCGTTCGTCGGCGGCAGCCTGCACGCTGCCGCCCAGCAGGTGCAGCAGGCGGGAGCCAGCGCGGTGGCGGGTGGACAGTCGAGCGCCTCCTCGATCCGCGCGCTCAGCGTGCTGCTGGGGATCGCGGTCGCGTTGCTGCCGTCGGTCCCGGTATTCGGGTTCTACCTGCCGATGCGGCTCGAGCGCCGCCGCGAATCACGGGCGCTGAGGGCGGCGGTCGGGCGCCACGGCAGCGATCCCGCGTTCCAGGCCTTCCTCGCGCGGCGGGCGGTTGACGCGCTCGGGTACCACCAGCTCAGGCAGCTCACAGACGAGCCGTGGGTGCAGCCGGATGGAGACCGCCGCGCGCTCGCCGCAGCCGAGCTCGAGCGGCTGGGGATCGACCCGGGCGCGCTCGCCCCCGCCGGGGGAGCAACGGCGTCGGCCAGAAACGGATGAGGGGGAGGAGGACGGGAGGGAGGTATGAGGAAGCTCGGCGTCGCGCTTGCGAGCCTGTTCGTCAGGCTCCGCTATCTGGTGATTCTGGCCTGGATCGCCGGCACGGCGTGGATCGCGATCGCGCTGCCGCCGATCTCCGGGCAGGCGACGTCGTCGTTCTCGGCGCTGGTGCCGCCCACCGCGCCCGCGGTGAAGGCGGAGAGGCGCTCGCTCGAGCGGTTCGGCTTCCCGCTGCTGACCCGCACGATCGTCGTGGTCCACAACCCGCACCGCCTCTCGCTGGCCCGGGACGCCCAGATCGTCGCGCTCGCGCGCCGTCTGTCCAGCCACAGCATTCCCGGGTTCAGGTCGATCGCAGGCGCGCTACCGCTGATCAACGTCGCGGGCGGCCATCGCCTCGACCGCGGCGACGACACGACCGCACTGCTGTATCTCTACTTCAAAGGCCACGCCAGCACTGAGACCCGGACCCGGATCGCCAAGCGGTTGATCCGCACGCAGCTGGGGCGTCGACCGGGCGAGTTCGAAGGGGTGACCGGAGCTGCCCCGGCCGAAGGGGCGCAGAGCCAGCTTCTGAACAGCCGGCTGGCGTGGATCGAGCTGGCGACGATCCTGCTGGTGGCGGCGGCGGTCGCGCTCCACTTCCGGGCTCCCGCCGTCGCCGGCCTGATGATCGCCGCGGTGGCGATCGCCTATCTCCTCTCGGACCGTCTGGTCGCGCTGTTCGGGCGCCAGGCCGGGCTGACGATCCCCGCCGAGGCCAAGCCCGTGCTCGTGGTGCTGGTGTTCGGGGTGGTGACCGACTACTCGATCTTCTTCATGTCACGGTTCAGGGCGCTGCTCGCCGGAGGTCATGCGCGACGGCCGGCGGCTGCCCGGACGCTGCGGGAGATCGCTCCGATCGTCGCCGCCGCGGGACTGACGGTCGCCGCTGGAACCGCCGGGCTGCTCGCATCGACGATGAGCTACCTGCGAGGCTTCGGCCCGGGGCTGGCGATAGCCGTCCTGATCGCGATGGTCGTGGCTGCCAGCTTCGTCCCCGCCGTCCTGGCGGTGGGCGGCCGAGCGATGTTCTGGCCGAGCCGTCTGCAGGCCCGGGCGAGCGGTGTCGGCGCGGTCATCCGCAGGCTCGGCGCGCGGCGGCGTGAGCTCGCGGTCCGGTTCGCCACGCGGCGTCCGCTGATCGCCGCGCTCTTGGTGCTGGCGCTGATCGGCGGGGCGGCGAGCGGACTGGCGCGGATGGCGATCGGGAACGGGCTCCTGACCGGCCTGCCGCCGAGCTCGCCCGTACGCCACGCCTACGACGTCGCCGAGCGGG
>DAIQND010000094.1:0-8948 GCA_036788555.1 Solirubrobacteraceae bacterium
TGTCGTCCTCGCCCGGCCCGAGCGCCGTCAGATCGTCGAACGTGCCCGCCGCCTCGAGCTCGCCGACCGCCTGGGCGCGGGCCTTCATGTTCTCGGTCTTGTCTAGCGCGCGTTGCATCGCCAGGCCGACATCGGCCATCTCCTCGCCCACGCCCGTGGCCGCCTCGGAGATCCGAACCTGCGCCTCCGCGGCCGAGTACTGGGCCTTGATGACTTCCTTCTTGGAACGGAACTGCTCGATCTTCGTCCGCAGCTTCTGCTCGGACGCTGTCAGCTGCTCCTGCTGCTGCTCGAGCTCAGCAATCTGGCCGTCGAGCGACTGCAGTTCGGTCTGGGCGACGTTCTTGCGCTCAAGCGCCGTCCTCGCCAGATCCTCCTGGCCCTGGGCGAGCGCCTGCCGGGCCTGGGTGTCGAGCTTCAGCACCTGATCCTGGAGGTTCTTCTCCTGAAGCTGGAGCCGCTTTTTGGAGGTGACCACGTCGGCGATCCCCTTCTTGACGTTCTGAAGCAGCTCGATCTGCTTCTGGTAGCTGTACTCGAGCGTCTCGGACGGGTCCTCAGCGCGATCGAGCAGCTTGGAGATCTTGGCTTTGACGATGGTCGACATGCGCCCGGAAAGGCCCGGCATCGCATCCTCCTTGGCGGTTTGTGGCGAGCACGTGAAGCGTAGCGGGGCGGGGCCACCAACTTGCCCTGCGGGACGTGCTGCTGGCGCCCGGTGCAAAGACTTACGTCCTTCAGGGGCGGGGGTCGCTACGCTCGCGCGCGATGAAGCGTCGCAGCCTGCTCGCCGCTTACGCCCTGCTCGCGGTGTGCGTGGCAACCGCCTGCGGGGGCACGAGCGTCGTCTTCAAGACCCGCGCGGTCACCGTCTCGTCGATCAACACCCCGCCGCCTGACCAGATCGGAGTTCCGGCGCTGGCGACCAAGAACACCACGCGGATCAATGGCGCCGACCCGATTGCCGATGCGGCCGCCGTCGCGCTGGCCGTGTACCCATCGGCGGCCCAGGGCACCAACCCGCCGGTGGTGACGCTCGCGCCGACCAACGACTGGGAGGCCGCAATCGCCGCCTCGGTGCTGATGGCGGGGCCCGTGCGCGCGCCGATCCTGCTGTCGGGCAGCGGCTCGCTGCCGGCGATCACGGCCAGCACGCTGAAGACGCTCGCCCCCACCGGTTCCGGAGTGGCCGGTGGAGCGCAGGTGATCCGCGTGGGCTCGGTGCCGCATGTCAGCGGGATGCACCAGCTCGCGATCAAGGGCAGCGACCCGTTCACGCTGGCCGCCGCCATCAACCGCTTCGCCAACGCCGCGGCCGGCACTCCGAGCGCCGACGTGCTGGTCGCCTCGGCTGACGACCCCCCGTACGCGATGCCGGCCGCCGGGTTGGCGGCCGAGAGCGGCAGCCCGATCCTGTTCGTCACCAGCGCTGGCGTGCCGACCGCCACGAAGCAGGCGCTGCTCGCCGATCAGCACCCGCACATCTACGTGCTCGGGCCGAGCAGCGTGATCCCCGACAGCGTGCTCGCTCAGCTGAAGAAGTTCGGTCCCGTCAAGCGGGTGGGCGACAACGATCCGGCGTCCAACTCGGTGGCGTTCGCTAAATATCGGGACCCCCCCTGCGTCTACGGCCAGCCGTGCGCCCACGTGCCCGGCAGCTTCGGCTGGGCGCTGGAGAGCCCCGGGCACGGCTACATCCTGATCAACGCCGCCAACACGCTCGACGCGGCGGCCGCCTCACCGCTGTCCTCCAGCGGCAGCTTCGGCCCCGAGCTGCTGATCACCGATCCGAACTCGCTTCCGAAATCGGTCCTGAACTACTTCCTGGACTACGCCACCCCCGGCTACACGGCCGAGGGCCCCACCGCTGCGGTCTACAACCACGGCTGGGTGATCGGCGACCAGGGGGCGGTGTCGGTCGCGGTCCAGGCGCAGATGGATACCCTGCTGGAGGCGGTGCCGCAAAAATGAGCCAAGCCGAGCATCCAGACCGACTGCGCCCAGACCACGAGGCCACCGTTGAGGACGTACGCCAGCTGATGGGCGCCTCGACACCGCACTTCGCTCTCCAGCTGCGCGAGCGCATCCGCGCGCTGGTCGAGGACCTGCCGGCCGGTCATCCCGCCCGCGCCGAAGGCGAGCGGGAGATCGCGAGGCTTGACCGGCTCGCGTTCGCGGGCGAGGTCCGCGGCCACGGACCCGAGCCCGGGCTCGACCCTCTGCCGAGCCTGAAGGCACAGTGACCGACCAGCGGTCGGTGTCCGTCATCGGGTTGGGCCGCGTCGGGCTGCCGCTCGCGTTGTGCTTCGCCGACCGCGGGCTCCGGGTCCTCGGCGTGGACAGCAACCCCGCGCAGCTTCAGTCGATTCGCGCCGGCCAGATGCCGTTCAGCGAGGCGGGCACGCAGGAGCTGCTCGACCGGCTGCTGCCCACCGGCCGCCTGGAGCTGTCCGAGCGCGCGGCCGACGCCGCCCAGACCGACGACATCGTGATCACGATCGGGACGCCGTCGTTCTCACACCTGGAGTCGGATCTGCGCCAGGTGCGGGCCGCGGTCGACGACCTGCTGCCCCTCCTGCGACCGGGTCACGCGCTGATCCTGCGCTCGACGATTGCGCCGGGGACGACCGACTTCGTCGCCGGCTACCTCGAGAAGCGCCGGGGACTGCGGGTCGGCGAGGACGTATTCGTCGCTCACGCCCCTGAGCGGATCGCCGCCGGGCGTTTTCTGCAGGAGATCTCGACGCTCCCCTGCATCATCGGAGGGGTTGGCTACGCGTCAACCGAGCACGCCGCGCGCACCTTCTCGGTGTTCGGCGCGCCGATCGTCAGGACCACGCCGGTGCAGGCCGAGCTGGCCAAGATCTGGACCAACATCCTTCGCTACGCGACGTTCGCGCTTCCCAACCTGCTGATGATGGACTGTGAGCGCTATGACGCGAACGTGTTCGAGGTGATCGACCTGATCAACCACGGCTACCCGAGGGGCGGCATTGCGCTCCCCGGTCTGACCGCCGGGTCCTGCCTGCGCAAGGACTTCGTGTTCTCCGAGGAGCGCTCCAATGCGCCGGGCATGCTGTTGGCGGTCTCGCGCGTCAACGAGTCGGTGCCCCTGTTCCTGGTCGAGGGGATCAAGCGCCGGGTGGGCGAGCTTGACTCGCGCAAGGTCGCGGTGCTCGGACTGACCTTCAAGCGCGATACCGACGATGAGCGCGATTCGCTCTCGCCCAAACTGATCCGGCTGCTGGAGCGCGAGCTGGCCGACGTCGCGGTGTGCGACCCGCATGCCAGAACCCCGACCCAGCCGCTGGCGGACGCGACCCGGGGAGCTGAGGTGGTGGTCGTCGCCACCAACCACTCGGAGTTCGAAGGTCCGGAGGCGCTGCGAACGATCCTCGGCGGCGCTGCCGAGGACTGCCTGGTCGTCGACCCGTGGAACGCGCTGGGGACCTCGCAGGTGTTTGCCTACGCCGCCGAGGCAGCCGCCATGCTCGGTGCGCCGGCTACCCGGTGAGCAACGGGGACAGCGCTCACGCCGGTCGCGTCCTGGTGACCGGCGGCGCCGGGACGATCGGCGGCGCCGTGGTCAGGCGGCTGCTCCGTGACGGGCAGTGGCGCGTGCGCGTTTCCGACCAGCGACCTCTCCCCGAGTGGATGCGGGAACAGGTGGATTTCCACACCGCCGACCTCCGTTCCCCCGCAGCGGCGCAGGACGCCATCGCCGGCTGCTCGCACGTAATCCATCTCGCGGCGATCGTCGGCGGCATCGCCAACTTCCACAAGCTGCCATTCACGCTGACCGAAGCCAACAACGCGCTGACCGGAGCAGTCGTGCAGGCGTCCATCAGCGAAGGCGTGGACCGCCTCGTCTACGTCTCCTCCTCGATGGTTTTCGAGCGAGCGACCGAGTTCCCCACCACCGAGGAGTACCTCGCCCACTGTCCCGTGCCGCGGTCGGCCTACGGCTTCTCAAAGCTCGCGGGCGAGGTGTACGCGCGGGCCGCACACGACGAGCACGGCCTGCGCTACACGATCTGCCGCCCGTTCAACGCCTACGGTCCGGGGGAGCGACCAGATCTCCACGAACCGGGTATCGCCCATGCGGTGCCCGACCTGATCGCCAAGTCGCTGGCCCGCCAGCGCCCGCTGCCGATCTTTGGCTCGGGTGCCCAGACCCGCACGCTCACCCACGTCGACGACATCGCCGACGGGATCGTGACCGCGATGGCGTCGCCCGCGGCAGAGAATCAGGACTTCAACATCTCCGCCTCGCGGGAGCTGTCGGTGGCGGAAATCGCCGAACTGATCTGGACCGCCTGCGGCAACGAGCCTGACGAGTTCGAGCTCGAGCACCTGCCGAGCTTCGAGGTCGACGTCCAGCGGCGCTGGCCGTCGGTCGAGAAGGCGCGCCGCCTTCTTGGCTGGGAGGCACGGGTTCCGCTCGCGGATGGACTCGCACAAACCGTCGAGTGGCTGCGGGGGGAACTCAGTCCTCGAGCGTGAAGCTGCAGCCCCGGGGTTCGAGTTCGGCGAACAGCTCGTCGGGGTCGAGGCAGCGCTCGGGCGGCAGGGCTCCCCGGGCGCTGATCGATCCGCGGGCGAGCAGCCGAACCGCGGCGGCCACGGGGGTCGCGGTCGAGTTGACCGAGCCGCCAACACCGTCATGGGGGCGGGTGACCGCCCGGACCCGTACCTCGTGTTCGCCCGCGCGGATCATCACCAGGTGAACCGAGACCGTCTGGCTTGACTGTGGCTCCGCCTGCTGAGCTGCGGCGGTGACCGCCTCCGGCGGGGCACCGGCAAGCTGCCTGAGTCGCTCCAGGAGCGGCGCGGACAACGACAGACGAAAGCTCGCGTCACGGGCGCCAAAGCTCTCGCCGAACGTAGCCAGTTCGGAGTGCAGTGTGTAGATCGTCTCTGAGACGCCGATCGGCTGGCCGAAGTCGACGACGCCGCCCGGCGTCAGCGGATTCACGTGGGCAGCTTTGCCGTGGCGGAGGACCACCGGCTCCATTGTCAGCTCGTCGAGCAGGGTCTGGAGGGCGTAGGGGAGCCGGAGACGGCCGTTCGGCGCCGCCTCGGGATCCCGGCCAGCGGCGGCGACGTCAATCGCGTCGACCGCCGAGCTGCCCAGCTCGCGCACACCGCGCAGCGCCATCAGGTTCGTCTTTCCTGGGCTCGAGCCCATTCCGAGCAGCGCCAGCAGCCGAGCTCGCCTGAACTCATCGTGGTGCTTGAGCTGTCGAAGCGTCATCCAGTAGAGCCCGCCGAGGTCGATGTAGTGGCAGCCCGCGTTCAGACACGCCTGCATCGCGTCGAGGTTGACCCGGTAGGAGGCGGAGTTGACCAGCACGTCGGCCCCAGCCAGCGCGCCGGTCAGCTGCGGCGTATCGCCGGCATCGACTCGAACCGCGCTCGCCTTGCCTCCTCCACGCGCATCCGCGACCGCTTCGGCCCGCTCGTGGTCGAGGTCGAGCAGCGTCATGCGCTCGACCTCGTCGGAGGCTGCCAGATCGCGCACGATCGCCGGCGCGATCGTGCCGCCGGCGCCTAGGACTACAACGTGCATCGCGCTTTTCCCACGATCCGGTGTTAACGTACCCGCAGCTCGCACCCGGCGAGTGGCCGAGTCAACACGGAGAGGGCAGGCGTATGGCGACGACAATTCCGGGACAGCCGGCGGCAACCGCGCTCGACACCACCGCTCCCGGCGCGAAGGGCCTGAAGGCAAACGCGCTCGGTTACGTGTCGAACCTGGTCATCGCGATCGCGTCAACGGCGCCCGCTTACAGCCTGGCCGCCACACTCGGCTTCATCGTCGCCGTTGTCGGTGTCGGCACCCATGCCCCTGCGGTGCTGATCGTGTCGTTCATCCCGATCCTGTTCGTCTCGGTTGGGTACCGGTACTTCAATCTCGCCGATCCTGATGCCGGGACGACGTTTGCGTGGGTGACGCGGACGTTCGGGCCGCAGATCGGGTGGGTCAACGGGTGGGCGATCTTCCTCGCCGACATCATCGTCATGGCGTCGCTGTCGGTGATCGCCAGCACCTACACGTTCGACCTCGTCAGCTGGCATGCCGCCGCGCACTCGAACGTGGCGATCATCATCGGCGCGGTGGTCTGGATCGCGCTGATGACCTGGATCTGCTACCGCGGGATCGAGCTGTCTGCCCGTGTGCAGACATTCCTGCTCAGCCTCGAGATCTTCACGTTGGCGCTCTTCACGATCGTTGCGCTGGTAAAGGTCTACGCCAACCATCCGCCCCGCTCGCTGCACGTGTCGGCTGCCTGGTTTAACCCGTTCGATCTGAGCTGGGGGGCGCTGGTCCCCGCCGTGCTGCTCGGGATCTTCATCTACTGGGGTTGGGACTCCGGCGTGGCGGTCAACGAGGAGTCGCGTAACCGCCGCCGCGGGCCGGGCAAGGCTGCGGTGGTCTCGACGCTGATCCTGCTGGTGATCTACGTCGCCGTGACCGCCGCCGCGCAGGCGTACCACGGCACGAACTTCCTCGCCACCAACTCCAACGATGTCCTGAACGCGCTCGCCGGACCCGTGTTCGGCTCGCCACTCAACAAGCTCCTGATCATCGCTGTGCTCACATCGGCATCGGCATCGACGCAGACGACGATCCTGCCGACCGCGCGAACCACCCTCTCGATGGCGAAGTGGGAGGCGATCCCGTCGGCCTTCGGACGCATCCACCCCCGCTTCCTGACCCCGAGCTTCTCGACCTTGATGATGGGCGGCCTGTCGATCGTGTGGACCGTCTGCCTGATCGCCTTCAACCCCAACCAGCACGTCCTCGGCGACACGATCTCAGCGCTCGGCTTCTCGGTCTGCTTCTACTACGGCTTCACAGGTCTGGCCTGCGGGTTCTACTTCCGCCGCGAGCTCCTGAAGAGCTGGCGCAACTTTCTGTTCGCCGGCTTGATCCCACTCGTCGGCGGGGTGATGATGGGCTACGTCGGCGTGCGCGCCTACAGCTATTACGACATCCACACCAACGACTACTCCAAGGCGCTGCTCGGGATCCAGACCCCGATCCTGGTCGGCATCGGCGGCCTCATCCTCGGAATCGTGCTGATGTTCGCCTCGTGGCCGTTCTTCACGGGGTACTTCAGTCGACGGCCATTTGAGGCGGTCAATCCGATACTGCTTGAACGGGAGCTCGTGGAGGAGCCGCCGGACGCGCCGATCACCGCCGTTCCGCGTTAGGTCTGCCTCGAGGTTTCCGCCCGCCGCGGCGATAGCCTCGACGGTGTGAGCACGGCTGCTGGAACCGTCGGGCCCGAGTCCACGCCAGAAAGCGGCCTCCCTGGGCCGTACCCCGTCGGCTCCTACGCGGCGCAGCTCAAGCAGCGCCTTGCGCAGTTCGCGCGCGTGCAGCTGATCGGCGAGGTGTGGGGCTTTCGCAGCGGGCGGGCGCGGGTCTACTTCGAGCTGCGCGACCCCCGCGGAGCACTCCCGTGCTCGATGTGGCAGAGCGACTTCGACCAGCTCGGCGTCGTCCTCTCCGACGGCGCCCGGGTCGTGGTCGGAGGCGGCTGCGACTACTACCCAGGCAGCTCCACCTCCTCGCCGTCGTTCAGCTTTGCGGTCAGCGAGCTGCGGATCGCGGGCGAGGGCGATCTGCTGGCCCAGCTCGAGCGGTTGCGGCGAGCGCTGGCGGCGGAGGGATTGTTCGAGCGCCAGAAGCAGCTGCCGCGCCCGTCCCTGCCCAAGACGATCGGCGTCGTCACCGGAGAGCGCGGCAAGGCGCGCGATGACGTCCTGGCCGGGCTGCGCCGCCGGGGATGGGCCGGTCGGCTCGTGTGGGCCTTCGCGCCCGTCCAGGACCGACGCGCCGCAGGCGCGATCGCTGCCGCGCTGCGCGAGTTGGCTGCGGTTCCCGACGTCGAGGTCGTGATCGTCGCCCGAGGTGGCGGGTCACTGGCCGACCTGTTCGCCTTCTGCGACGAGGGGCTGTGTCGCTCGGTGGCGCTCCTGCGCGTGCCGGTGATCGCGTCCGTCGGGCACCACACCGACCGGACGCTGATCGATGACGTCGCCGCGGTCTGCTGTTCGACCCCCACCCACGCCGCAGAGGTGGCCGTGCCGGTTGACTGCCGCCTCGCCCGCGAGCATCTGATGTCGCACGCCAAACGGCTGCACGGTCACGGCCAGCGCGCGGTCCTGACGCGAGCTCGCACGCTCGGGCACCTCATGCGGGCTCCGGCCGCCCACGTGGCACGCGAACGCCGCCACCTGCATCAGCTCCTGCGAGAGCTGCGAGCCAGCGCACGGCGCGCCCTAGGCGAACGGCGGTCGCTCACCTCCGCGCACCTTCGGGCGCTGCACCGCAGCGCCGGCCGCACCGCCAGCTCCGAGCAGGAGAAGCGCCGCGCCGAGCTGGAACGCCTGGCGCTCGCGCTTGCCGCCCACGACCCCGATCGCACATTGGCCCGGGGTTACGCGCTGGTGCAGGATCGCTCAGATCAGCCGTTGAGCTCGGCGAGCGCGGCCCGTGCGGCTGGAGATCTGTGCCTTCGCTTCCACGACGGAATCGTGCCGGCGCGCGTGGCCGAGGGTGAGGCGGACCTATGACCGACGAGCTGAGCTACGAGTCAGCCGTGGCTCGCATCGAGGCGATCATCCGGCGTCTTGACTCCGGGGAGGCCGGGTTGCGGGAGACGCTCGAGCTGGTCAAGGAGGGACGCAGCCTCGTCGAGTACTGCGCCGCTGAGCTTGAGTCGGTTTCGAGCGGGTTGGAGGAGCTTCGTCTGGAGGAGCTCGTGGCGCGGCTCGAGCGCACCGGTAGCCCCTCGTGAGCACCTTCGACCTCCTCGCCGACCTCCCGCTACGGGTCGACCGCTACGAGCTCGAGGGGCTTCGCCGTCAGGTCTCGAGCGGTTTTGAGCGCCGAACGACGATCGTGCATCTCCTTGGCGAGGGACACGAGGGGGTCG
>DAIQND010000095.1:0-8794 GCA_036788555.1 Solirubrobacteraceae bacterium
GCAGGACGCCGCCACACACGCGCAGGACGCCGCCACACACGCGCGGGACGCCGGCCCAGCGGCCGCGGCCGGGCCCGAGCGCGTCACCCAGCTCAAGCGCGAGGCCGAAGACGCGATCGCGACCGCGGACACGACGGGTGAGCTCGAGGAGGTGCGGGTCCGCTTCCTGGGTCGCAAGGCGGAGTTGCCGAACCTGCTCAGGCACGTGGCCGAGCTCCCGCCCGAGCAGCGCGCGGAAGTCGGCCGGAGCGCCAACCAGGCGCGCCAGGCGCTCGAGCAGGCGATCGAGCGCCGGCAGGGGGAGCTGGCGGTGGCCGAGCTTCAGGCCCGGCTGGCCGAGGACCGAGTCGACATCACGCTGAGCGGCGACCCGCTGCCCGCGGTCGGGCGGCTCCACCTGCTGACCCAGACCCGGCGGGAGATCGAGGAGATCTTCATCGGCCTCGGGTTCAACGTGGCCGAGGGGCCGGAGGTGGAGACGGTCTACTACAACTTCGACGCGCTGAACCACCCGGTCACGCATCCCGCCCGCGCCCGCACCGACACCTTCTACGTCACCGACGAGGTGCTGCTGCGCACCCACACCAGCCCGGTCCAGATCCGGGCGATGCAGTCCCAGCCGCCCCCGATCTACATCATCGTCCCCGGCCGGACCTACCGCCCAGACTCGGACATCACCCACACGCCGCAGTTCATGCAGGTCGAGGGCCTGGCGGTGGACTCCGACGTGACGCTGGCCGACCTGAAGGGCACGCTCCAGGTGTTCGCCCGGGCGATGTTCGGCGAGCAGCGCGAGATCCGGCTTCGACCCAGCTTCTTCCCGTTCACCGAGCCGAGCGTCGAGGTAGATGTGTCGTGCTTCAACTGCAGCGGTGGAGTCACCGCGGACGGCGAGCGCTGCCCGATCTGCAAGGGAACCGCCTGGCTGGAGATCCTGGGATCCGGGATGGTCGACCCGAACGTGTTCGAGCACGTCCGCGACCACGGCTATGACCCGGAGAAGGTGCAGGGGTTCGCGTTCGGGATGGGGATCGAGCGCGTCGCGATCCTCAAGCACGGGATCCCCAGCCTGCGCCTCCTCTACGACAACGATGTCCGCTTCCTGGAGCAGTTCGCCTGATGCGGGTGCCGCTGGAGTGGCTGTACGAGTACTGCCGGCCGCCGCTGAGCACCGACGAGCTGGCCGGGCGGCTGACGATGACCGGCACCAACGTCGAGTCGATCGAACACCACGGCGTCGACGAGCTCGCGCAGTTCGTCGTTGGGCGGGTGCTGAGCGCCGAGAGGCACCCGAACGCCGACCGGCTGAGCGTCTGCGTGGTAGACACCGGCGACGGCGCGCCGTCGCAGATCGTGTGCGGTGCGCCGAACGTCTCCGCCGGCCAGACGGTTGCCGTGGCGCGGCCCGGAGCGGTCATGCCGGACGGCAGCCGTCTTGGCAAGGCCAAGCTCCGCGGCGTCGAGTCAAACGGGATGATCCTGGCCGAGGACGAGCTGGCGATCGGGCCTGAGCACGACGGCATCATGGTGCTCGAGACCGATGGGCTCGAGCCGGGCACGCCACTGAGCGAGGTGCTGCCGATCGCCACCGAGGTGCTCGACCTGGAGGTCACCTCCAACCGGCCCGACTGCCTCGCCGTCTACGGCGTGGCCCGCGAGGTGCATGCGGCGACCGGCACGCCGCTGGCGCCGGCCCCCTGGACGCAGGATCCTGGCGCAGAGGGAACCATCAGCGGCGTCCGGATCACGGTCGAGGACCCCGAGCTGTGCCCCCGCTTCACGGCCCGGGTGTTCGAGGAGGTGAGACTCGGGCCGAGTCCCACGTGGCTGAAGGCACGGCTGATGGCCGCGGGCCAGCGCCCGATCTCCAACGTCGTCGACATCACCAACTACGTGATGCTGCTGACCGGGCAGCCGCTTCACGCTTTCGACCTCGACCAGGTGGCGGGCGGCGAGCTGACGGTCCGCCGCGCGCGCGACGGCGAGCCGGTACGCACGCTGGACGGCCAGACGCGCCGGCTCGACGAACAGATGCTGCTGATCGCAGACGCCGACGGACCGACGTCGATTGCCGGCGTGATGGGCGGCGAGCGCTCCGAGGTGTCTTACACCACCACCCGGGTGCTGATGGAGGCCGCGACCTGGGATGGACCGAACATCCACCGCACCGCGTGGACGCTCGGGCTCCAGAGCGAAGCGTCGCTGCGGTTCGAAAAGCAGCTCCAGCCCGAGCAGACGCTCCAGGCCCAGGCGGTGGCGACGCGCCTCATGATCGAGCTGTGCGGCGCCCGGCTGGTGCCGGGAACGATCGACGTGGGCGGCGATGGGCCGCCGCCGGTGAGCATCCGCCTGCGCGACGCGCGGGTGAGCGGGCTGCTCGGCCACCCGATCCCCCGCCAGCGCTGCCAGGAGCTGCTCGAGGCGCTTGAGTGCACCGTCACCGAGGCACCGGACGGCCTCGATGTCCGGCCGCCACGCTTCCGCCGCGGCGATCTGGCCCGCGAGGCCGACCTGATCGAGGAGGTGGCACGACTCGACGGGCTCGAGAAGCTGCCCGCCACCCTCCCGAGCCGCCACGGCGCCCACGGCCGGTTGACCCCGCGCCAGCACCTGCGCCGGCGGGCGGCCGACGCTCTGGCCGCGCAGGGCCTGGACGAGGTGGTCGGCTGGAGCTTCACCGGGCCCGACGTCCACCTGCGGCTGCGGATCGGGGAAGCGGCCGCGGTGGGGCTGGAGAACCCGCTTTCAAGCGACCAATCGCAACTGCGCACCGAGTTGCTGTCCTCGCTGCTCGACGTGGCGCGGCGCAACCGCGCCCACGGCGCCGGCGACCTCCGGCTGTTCGAGGGCGGCGCGGTGTTCCTGCCTCAGGAGGGTGAGACGCTGCCTCGCGAGCCCTACCACCTGGGAGCGCTGCTGGTCGGCGCGGTGCGGCCGGCGACGTGGCGGGCGCCTCAGCCGCCGCGGGCCGACTTCTTTGCCGCCAAGGGCGTGCTGGCCGGGCTGCTCGAAACGGTCCGGGCCGGCTGGAGCGTGGTGCGCGCTGACGAGCCATACCTCCACCCTGGACGCTCGGCAGCGATCCTGATCGAGGGACGGCACGCGGGCTGGGTGGGCGAGATCCACCCGCTGGTCGCGGCGGAATGGGACTTTCACGAGCCGGTGGCGGGGTTCGAGCTCGATCTCGACGCGGTTCCCGAACCCCGCACGATCCTCTACGAGGACGTCACCAGCTTCCCGGCCATCCGTGAGGACCTGGCGGTGATCGTCTCAGACGACGTCAGCGCTGCGCGGGTGGTGGACGTGGTGCGGACGGCCGGCGCGCCGCTGCTGCGCAGCGCCGAGGTGTTCGACGTCTACCGCGATCCGCAGCGGGTCGGCGAGGGCAACGTCTCGCTCGCCCTGCGCCTGACCTATCGCGTCGGCGATCGGACGCTGACCGATGAGGAGGTGGCCGCCAAGCGTCAGGAGGTGGCGGCTGCGCTGGCCGAGCGGCTGGGCGGGAGGGTGCGTGCCCGCTAGGGTCGCGGTGTTCGGGGCGGCTGGCTTCACGGGTGCGCTCGCGGCGCGGCTCCTGCACCAGCACCCATGGTTCGAGCTGCAGACGCTGACCGCTCGCAGCGACGTTGGGCGCCGCCTCAGCGACATCTATCCCCATCACCGCGTCCCGCTCGAGCTCGAGGAGCTGGACCTCGGGCGGCACGCGCAGATCGACGCGGCGGTTGTCGCCTACCCGCACGGCGCGGCCGCTGAGCTTGTTGCCCAGCTGCGCGAGCGCGGCGTGCGGGTGGTTGACCTGAGCGCCGACTTTAGGCTGCGCGACGCCGCGGTCTACGGGGCGTGGTACCGCGAGCATCCGGCGCCGGAGCTGCTGGGCGAGGCGGTCTACGGACTGCCGGAGCGCTACCGCGAGCGGATTCGCGAAGCCGAGCTGGTGGCCAACCCCGGCTGCTATCCGACCGCCACGCTGCTGGCTCTGGCTCCGCTGGCCCGCGAGGGGCTGATCGAGGACGTGGTGATCGACGCCAAGTCGGGAGTCTCGGGTGCCGGGCGCGCCGCCACCGAGACGACCCACTTCGTCTCGGTCGACGAAAACGTCTCGGCCTACGGCGTGCCGCGCCACCGCCACACGCCGGAGATCGAGCAGGAGCTGAGGAGTCTGGATCCCGCCCACGACGAGATCCGGATCACGTTCATCCCCCATCTGCTCCCGCTCGATCAGGGCGAGCTCGTGTCCTGCTACGTGGCCGCCAACGGCGCCGACGTGGACCTCGACGGCCTCTACGCCGAGAGCTACGGCGATGAGCCGTTCGTCGAGGTGGTGCAGTCGCCGCCCGGCGTCCGCGACGTGCGTGAGACGAACTACTGCCGGATTTCCGTGCACCGCGACCCGCGGACGGGCCGCGCGATCGTGTTCAGCGCGATCGACAACCTGTGGAAGGGCGCCGCCTCGCAGGCGGTCCAGAACCTCAACCTGATGTTCGGGCGGCCCGAAGGGGAGGGGATCGGTTGACCGCGACGCGGGGATTCTTCTCATCCCGCTGGGTCGAGGCGCCTGAGCACGTCCACGAGGATGGCCGCGGCGCCCTGCCCGGCGGCTTCCGCACGGCCGGGGTGGCCTGCGGCGTGAAGCCCGATGGCGGGCTCGACCTGGGGCTGCTGGTGTCAGACGCTCCGGGCACCACGAGTGCCGCGCGGTTCACCCGCTCCGGCACGCAGTCGGCGCCAGTTCTGCTCTGCCTGGATCGCTGCGACCTCGGCGGCATCCGGGCGGTGATCGCCAACTCGGGCAACGCGAACGCGGCCACCGGTCTGGCCGGCCTCGAAGACGCGGCCCGGATGCAGTCGGTGGCCGCGGCCGCGGCCGGGATCGAGCCCGTCAACGCCGTCGCCGTCGCCTCGACCGGGGTGATCGGCGTGCCGCTGCCGATCGAGCCGATCATGGCGGGCATTGAGGCTGCGGCCGCGCAACTGCGCGCCGACGGGGACACCGACTTCGCCCAGGCGATACGAACCACCGACGTGCTGCCCAAGCAGGCCTCGCTGGAGGTGCGGCTGGCCGGCGGAAGCGTGCGTCTGTCCGCGCAGGCCAAGGGCGCGGGGATGATCTCGCCGAACTTCGCCACCCTGTTGTGCTTCGTGCAGAGCGATGCCGCGCTGTCACGTGAGACGTGCGACCTGCTGCTGGGCGTGACCGTCAAACGCTCGTTCGAACGGGTGAGCGTGGACGGCCAGCTGTCCACCTCGGACACCGTGATCCTCCAGTGCAGCGGAGAGTCGGGCGTGATGGTCGAGCCGGAGAGCGAGGATGAGCTTCGCTTCGGCGAGGCGCTCGACGCACTGCTGCGCCAGCTGGCGCTCCAGATCGTCCGCGACGGCGAGGGCGCGCGGCGCGTCGGCCGGGTGGTCGTCCGCGGCGGCGATCAGGCGGCGGTCGAGGCGGTGGCCCGCGCGGTGTCCGACTCGCCGCTGGTCAAGACGGCTCTGTATGGCGGTGATCCGAACTGGGGGCGGATCGTGCAGGCGGTCGGAGCGGCGCTCCCGGGAACGGCGCCGCTGGCGGTCGACGTGGCGATCGAGGGCATCCAGGTGTGCGCGCGCGGCAGCGGCGTCCCCCACGACGCGGGCGCGCTGGCGGCTGCCGTCCAGCCCGATGAGGTCGAGTACGAGGTGGGTCTGCCGGGCGAGGGCGCGGAGGCCGAGCGCTTCTTCTCCGATCTCGGCCACGGATACGTGACGATCAACGCCGACTACACGACATGAGGGACGTCGCCACCCTCCTCGAGGCGCTGCCGTACATCCGGGAGTTTCACGGCAAGACGGTCGTGATCAAGTACGGCGGCGCCGCGATGCGCGACCCGGCCCTCAAGGAGGACTTCGCTCGCGACGTGGTGCTGCTGAAGTACGTGGGGATGAACCCGATCGTCGTTCACGGCGGCGGGCCCGAGATCACCAGCTACATGCAACGGCTCGACCTGCCGGTGCGATTCGTCGACGGCCTGCGGGTCTCCAGCCCCGAGACCGTGGAGATCGCCAAGATGGTGCTGGTGGGGAAGGTCAACAAGGACATCGTGATCCTGATCAACCGCCACGGCATGCCGGCAGTCGGGCTGTCGGGCGACGACGGCCTGCTATTTCGCGCCACCCGCCAGGCCTCCCCCAGCGGCCAGGACATCGGGTTCGTCGGGCGGATCGAGCGGGTCGACGTCGACCTGCTCAACCGCATAGCGGAGGACTACATCCCGGTGGTGGCGAGCGTCGGCGCCGATCGCGAGGGCAACTCCTACAACATCAACGCCGACGAGGCCGCCGGCGCCGTGGCGCGGGCGCTGTGCGCCTACAAGATCATGTTCCTGACCGACGTGCCGGGTTGGCTGCGCGACCCGGCCGATCCCCTGAGCGTGGTCTCCGAGGTTGCCGCCGAGCAGGTCGAGGCCGAGCTGCCGCAGGTCAGCGGCGGGATGCGCCCCAAGCTGCAGGCTTGCCTGGACGCGATCCACGGCGGCGTGTCGTTCGCCCATATCGTCGACGGGCGAGTCCCGCACTCGCTGCTGCTCGAGCTGTTCACCGACGCCGGGATGGGAACCAAGATCGGGCTGGACGGTCGATGAACGAAACCGCCACCCAGGGCGCCTCGCTCGCCGAGCTCCAGGAGCTCGAGCGCCGCTACGCGATCGCCACCTACGCGCGCAACCCGGTGCAGTTCCTGCGCGGCGCCGGGGCTCGGCTGTGGGATGAGGAGGGCAACGAGTACCTGGACTTCCTGGCCGGAATCTCGGTGCTCAATGTCGGCCACTGTCACCCGCGGGTGGTCGAGGCGGTGCGCGAGCAGGCGGCGCGGCTGACCCACGCCACCAATCTCTACTACACCGAACCGGCGCTACGCCTTTCGGCGCGCCTGTCGGAGAGCTCGCTCGGCGGCAAGGTGTTCCTCACCAACTCCGGCGCCGAGGCGATCGAGGCGGCTCTGAAGCTCGCGCGGCGTGCGCGGCCAGGCGGGAAGATCGTGGTGCTCGAGGAGGCCTTCCATGGGCGGACCTACGGCGCCCTGTCGGCCACCCCACAGGAGACCAAGCAGGCGCCGTTCGCGCCGCTGGTGCCGGGGTTCGTGGTCGTGCCCAAGGATCCGGACGCGCTCGGCGCCGCGGTCGACGGCGGGACCGCGGCGGTGTTGCTCGAGCCGATCCAGGGCGAGAGCGGGATCAAGGTCATGCCCGGCGAGCTGCTCGCGGCGGCCCGGGAGGCCTGCGACCGGACGGGCGCAGCGTTGATCTTCGACGAGATCCAGTGCGGGATGGGCCGGACCGGAACCCTGTGGGCCTACGAGCAGACGGGCGTGGTGCCCGATGCCCTGACTAGCGCCAAGGCGCTCGGCGGTGGCTATCCGATCGGCGCGCTGGTGACGGGTGAGCGGCTGGCCGACGTGCTGCGCCCGGGCGATCACGGCTCGACGTTTGCCGGAGGGCCGGTGGTCTGCGCCGCAGCACTGGCCGCACTTGAGATCTGCTCGGAGCCGGAGCTGCTTCGGCGGGTCGGCCTGTTGGGTGCGCGGCTGGCCGCCGGGCTCGAGCGGATCCCGTACGTGGCCGCGGTCCGCGGACGCGGCCTGATGCTGGCGATCGACCTGGTCGACGGCATCGGTGCCGCCGAGCTGGCCCGTCGAGCGCTGCTCGAAGCACGCCTGGTGGTGAACGCCACCGGCCCCGCCACGATCCGCCTCGAGCCGCCGCTGATTGTCCGCGAGGCCGAGATCGACGATGCGGTGGCGCGGCTGGGGGATCTTGCCTGATGGCCGAGAAGCCGCCTCCGATCCGCTTCGCCGCGGACACGACGGTCCAGCCGCCCGCCTCCTACGTGGCCGATCCCGCCGACGTGCACCGCGTGCTCCTGCTCTACAGCGGCGGGCTGGACACGAGCGTGATGCTCAAGTGGATCCAGGATCAGTATGACGCCGAGGTCGTGGCGCTGACGATCAACCTCGGCCAGCCCGGCGAGGACTACGACGTGATCCGCGGCAAGGCGCTGCAGATCGGCGCGATCGAGGCGCATGTCGTAGACGCCCGGGAGGAATTCGCGCGCGACTACGTGCTGCCTGCGATCAAGGCCAACGCGATCTACGGCGCCGGCTATCCGCTGTTCACGGCGCTCGGGCGGCCGTTGATCGCCAAGCTGGCGGTCGAGTACGCCCGGCGCACCGGTTGCGACACGATCGCCCACGGGTGCACCGGCAAGGGCAACGACCAGGTGCGGATCGAGGCCACTATCGCCACCCTGGCCGCGGAACTCAAGGTGATCGCGCCGGTCAGGACGTGGCGCATGGGACGCGACGAGGAGGTGCGCTACGCGCGCGAGCACGGGATTCCGGTCAAGGGCGGCAGCGAGACCGCCCCGTACTCGATCGACGACAACCTGTGGGGTCGCTCGAGCGAGGGTCGCTGGATCGAGGACCTTTCGCATGCGCCCGAAGACGACGTGTTTCAGCTGGTCACGCGGCCGGAGGAGGCACCCGACGATGCCGAGACCGTGGTCGTGGGTTTCGAGGCGGGGGTTCCTGTCTCGTGGAACGGCGAGCGGCTCGGCCCGGTCGAGCTTCTGGAACGCGCCGCCGTGGCGGGCGCGAAGCACGGCGTCGGGATCGTCGACCAGCTGGAGGACCGGATCGTCGGGCTGAAGGTGCGCGACATCTACGAGGTGCCGGCGGCGGCGATCCTGCTGCCCGCCCACCATGAGCTCGAGCGCCTGGTGGGGACGATCCACCAGAACCAGCTCAAGCCGATGCTCGACCAGCGCTGGG
>DAIQND010000096.1:0-992 GCA_036788555.1 Solirubrobacteraceae bacterium
CCAGTCCAAACGACCCGCGGTGACCTCTCAGCAGCCTGACGAGCGTCTGCAGCAAGTTGATCAGCACGCTCCACCCCTCATGTGTCGACGGAGACTCAGCGCCTAGAAGCTATGGCCGACGCCTCGCCTTAGCATGAGGAAAACCCCCTATCTTTAGTGCCGGCCGCACTGGTCGGGTATCGGCTCCACCTCGTTGCTCCCGAGGCGGCGATCGGCGCTGATCAGCGGCAGCCGTTCGGTGCGAGCTTGGGAGAATCGGCGGCCGGTCAAACCGATCGCGGTGGCGCAGCGGAAGGATCGCGGTGGCGCATCGGAAGGGTCGCAGGCTGCGCGACCACAAGCACCCGCGCCCGGTGACCGTGTGGTGACGGCTTTCCCTGGCCGCACGGTTCCCCGACACGACGACGTTCTGCAGCATCACGGCTGCGCCGCAGGCGTGGAGGTAGGATCCGCGCTCCTTGGCCCGGAGTGCTCGTCGGCGCCGGCGGGGGCCGGTTCACGTCGCGCGCTGCTCCCCCTGCGCATCAGCTCGCGCCGGGAGTGGATACCCAGCTTGGCGTAGACCTGCTGGAGGTGGTTGTCGATCGTCTTCGGCGAGACGGTCAGCGCGGCGGCGATCTGCGCGTTGGACATCCCACTCCCGGCCAGCTCCGCGACGCGCCGCTCCTGTGCGGTGAGGGCGTCGCCGTCCTCGTCGCGTCTGCGCCGTCGGCCGCCGGACGCCGCCAGCTCGGCCCGGGCCAGCCGCGCGATGCGTTCGGACTCGGCGCGCTCCGCCAGCTCGAGCGCCTGGCTGAGCGGTGCGCGGGACTCCCGGGGCCGTCCGGTGTGGCGCAGATGCCGCCCGTAGCTCACCAGCGTCTCGGCGTGGGCGAGTGGACACGGCAGCTGCTCGAAGACCCGCAGGGCTTCCGCGAACTGACGGTCGGCTTCGTCGAGCCTCCCCGCGGCAGCCGCCAGCCCGGCGTGTCCGATCGCGATCGGCACGCGCG
>DAIQND010000096.1:1014-8762 GCA_036788555.1 Solirubrobacteraceae bacterium
CCAGCCGACCCGCAGCGGCCCGGAGAGCGTCTCCAGATCCTCCAGCAGCGTCTGCGTCCGATCGAGGCGGCCCGCCGCCAGGTGGGCCTCGATCGCGGCCTGCGCCCACGGCACGATGCACGGGTGGCGCCACCCACTGCAACGCGCGATCTCTGCCGCATCCAGCATCGTCAGGGACGCCGCCTCAGACTCGCCGACAGCGAGCAGCCGCCTGGCTTCGATCAGGTCGAGCCACAGCGACACCGGCGCGTAGTACTCAGGAGGCACCGTCGACTTCACCGACCGGAGAACCGCGATATACGGCTCCGCCTCCCGATCTCGACCAAGCTCCGTGAGCAGCACGCTCATCGCCATCTCGTACCAAGGTGATATGTGCATGTCGCTGACCGCGCCCGCGTTCTCAACTAGCTCGAGGGCCTCGCGCGGACGGCCGGTGCGGTGTACGGAGTCTGCGTACGCGATCGCCAGCGCGTTGATCATGATTGGTGCGCCGTCCTCCACCGCGTGATCGAACTCACGCTCGAACAGCTCGCTCGCGCCGCTGAAGTCCTCGAGCAGCGTGCACGCACTAAGCGCATACATCACCAGCGTCCAGGCCCAGCTGTGGTCGCCGCTGCGACTGGTGTTCAGCCAGTCTCGACTCTCCCGGACCAACAGGTCGCGGGCGGACGGATCGCCGCTCATCAGCATCGAGTACGCCGCAATGATCTGGAGCGAGTGCCAGGCCGGCGTATCCGACGGCACCAGCTCGAGCGCCCGTCTGGTCACCCCGAGCACCCACGGAACCGGTGAAGCGACATGGCATGTGAACGCCGCGTCAGCCAACGCCGCCAACCGGCCTTGTCGGTCATGACCTGCGGCTGCCGCAGCTTGCTCATAGAGCCGCTCGGCCTCGGCGGGCTGACCGACGACCACTGCACCGCGAGCCAGCAGAGTGAGCGTCTTGGATCTCGTACCGTGATCCAGGTCTGGGCGGGCCAGCAGCCGCTGGCAAGCCGTCTGCGCCTCGTGAACCTGACCACATGCGGATAGCGTCGTGGCGTAGTCGAGCAGTAGTTCCGTCGCGGCCTTCGATCCGGCGAGTTCTATCGCGTCTCGGAGGTGTGCCCGAGCGGCCTCCAGCGCACCCTGCGCCAGCGCTTCGCGCCCAGCCCGCGCCGCCACCTCAACCGCCAGCGGATCGCCGGTCAACCGCGCGGCGATCGCGTGCTCAGCCGCCACCGCGGCGGACTCTCCTCGTGCCACCAGCAGCCGAAACGCCCGCTCGTGCGCCCGCTCACGCTCCGATGCCGGCAGATCCCCGAACAGGGCCTGCGCAAACATCGGATGCACGAACGCAGTCCAGCCGCCGCCGAGATCCTCGAGCAAGCGGGCCCGCACCAGCCGCCGGTGCGCCAGCTCCCACGCCCCATCGGGCAGGGCGGCCAACGTGCCCGCCAGCGCAGGCTTGAAGCGGACGCCGAACACGGACCCTGCACACACGTAGGCAAACGCCTCCGCCCCCAATCCCACGAACCGCTCGAGCAACAGCACGCTGCCAAAACCGCAGTCCACAGGTGTCGGCGCCAGCGGGGCCCCGCCGCTCAGCGCCGAAGCCGCCACTGTCAATAACAGCGGCGAACCGGCGCACGACTCGAGCACATGCTCACGCTCCGCGCTCTCCAGCGGAACGGCATCCCCCAGCAGCGCCAACGAGGCCTCACGGCTGAGCGGCTCGAGCGCCACGACCCGCGAGTGCCCGGAGCCCACGAGCTCCTCGGCCAAGCGCGAGGCGGGATCCGGCTCGGCCCGCAGGGCGGCCAAGACCAAGATCCGCGACCCCGCCAGCCGCCGGCATAGAAACCCCAACAGCTCAAGCGAATCCGGGTCGCCCCAGTGCACGTCGTCCAGCGTTAGCAGGAGGGGTCTGTCCGTCGCGGCCTCCGCGATGGACCGGAAAGTTCGATACAGCCGCGCGGAATGGTCCCCAGGTCGCGCGAGCTGATCGACGTCATCGACCGGATTCGTCCCGAGCGCCACCACCGCCTGCCCGATCAGCCCGTACGGCAACCTCGCCTCCATCGGCGTCCCAACCCCGGCAGCCACCCGGAACCCGGCGTCCTCCGCCAGCCCCCTGGCCGCCATCAGAACGGACGTCTTGCCAATCCCCGCAGGCCCGACCACCAGCAGTGCGCCACCCTCGCCCCCGCCCGCCGACTCAAGCGCGTCGCGGACTGCACCCAGCGCCGCATCACGCTCCAACAGCGCAGAAGGCCGAGCGGGCGCAGCAGCAGTCTCCGCCAGGGCGGCGATGGCGGCGGCACTGTTCAGCGCAGCGGCACCCGTCATGCCGGCGCTCCTCGTCGGTCGCGACGCCCTCTGCCCAGTGGCGAACCGTCTGGTTCGTCGGCCGCCATCGCGATCAAGTCTTCGTCCTTCGGTGGCTCGCCGACCGCGGGGTGCTGTTGACGGATGTGGCTGCGGGCGCGGTCTAGCAGCTCTTGCTTGCAGCTGGCGCGGATCGCGGTTCCGCAGGCGCACACGATGATCATGCCCATTGCCGTGTCACTCCCCGTCGGGCACAATCTTCCGGGTGGGGCGTTGTCGTAACGTTGGGGTGACGTTGTGGGGGTGAGCGGGCGCGCGGCCCGGGTCCACCTGTGCGGTGCGATGCGGGTCGAGCTGGACGGTCGCCGAGCCGAGGGAGCGCTCCCGGGTCGGCAGGGGCGCTTGCTGTTCGCCTACCTGCTGCTCGAGCGCGGCCGGGGGGCGAGCCGCGACCAGCTGGCCGAGCTGTTGTGGCCAGAGAAGCCCCCGCCGCACGCGAGGGGCACGCTGCGCGCGCTTCTCTCCAAGCTCCGCGCCGCGCTCGGTGCGGACGCCGTCACCGGCGATCGTGAGTTGCGGATCGACCTGGGGCAGGACGTATGGATTGACGTCGAGGCGGCGATCGCTGCCGCCGAGCGCGGCGACCGGGCGATTGGCGAAGGTGCGTGGCGCGAGGCCTGGAGCGCGGCTCAGGTGGCGTTGAGCATCGCCTCCCGTCGCTTTCTGCCCGGCGATGACGCGGAGTGGATCGAGGACAGGCGCCGCCAGCTCGAAGATGTGCGGCTGGTCGCCTTGGGCCAGCTGGCGCACGTCGCACTCGAGCTGGGCGGGTCGGAGCTTCTCGCCGGCGAACGGTGCGCGCGAGCGATGGTCGAGGCGGCTCCGTATCGCGAGAGCGGCTACGTGCTGCTGATGAAGGTGCTGGCGGCCCGGGGAGATCCGGCCGAAGCGGTGCGGGTCTATGACCGCGCCAGATCGCTGCTGCGCGATGAGCTGGGGGTCCCCCCGTCGGCTGAGCTGCGGGCGCTGAACGAGCAGCTCGTGGCCGCGGACCTCGACGCCACCGCGGGACCGTCGGCGGAGGAGCAACGACCGCGGTCGGCGCTTCCGCCGTTGCTCGCGGGACCGCAGCGAACGCCGCTGATCGGTCGCACCGACGAGCTTGCCAGGCTCGTCGGTCAGTTTGAGGAGGCGCTCGACTCCGGCCCGTCCGCGGCGGCGGTGACCGGCGAGCCAGGGATCGGCAAGACTCGCCTGATCAGCGAGCTGGCCCACGCCGTGCGCGACCGCGGCGGGGCGGTGCTCTACGGCGCGGCCCCGCACGCAGCGGGCTCCCCGTACGATCCGTTCCTACAGGCGCTGGGCCACTACCTGGGCGAGGCGCCGTCAGCCGATCTCGAGCGGCTGCGGGCGATCGACCCGCCGATCTTGACTCAGTTGCTGCCCGAGCTCGAGGGACAGCCGACGAAACGAGCCTCCGGCGAGCCACGGGACGAGGAGGGCGGCCGCAGGCGCACACTTGCGGCGCTCACACGCGTCTTCGTCGAGATCGCAGGGCGAGAGCCGCTGCTGCTGGCGCTCGACGACATGCATTGGGCGGACGCGGCGAGCCTGGAGCTGTTGGCCCACGTCCTCCGCACTGCGCCCAGGACACGGCTGCTGATAGCGGTTGCCTATCGGCCGGGGGAGGTGCCGCTCGCGCTTGCCGAGGCGTTTGATCGTGCCGGGCGGCGCGCTCCGATCGAACAGGTCGAGCTGGGGCCGTTGAGCGAGCGCGAGGTCGAGCTGTTGGTTGGGGCGTGGAGCGGGACCGGGGCTTCCCGGCGGTTCGTTCGGGACCTGCACCGGCGCACGGAGGGCAATCCGTTCTTCATCGTGCACCTGCTGCGCCACCTGGTTCGCGCGGGCGCGGTCGACCCCCATGCGCGGCGGTGGGCGTCGGCGGCGGACATCTGGGCCCTCGGCGTGCCCGCGGAGGTGCAAGACCTGATCGAGCTGCGGCTCTCCCCGCTTGGAGACCGCGGCCGCGCGGCGCTCGCCACGGCTTCGGTGATCGGTCAGGAGTTCCCGCTCGAGCTGCTCGAGCGGGTGATCCCAGACGGCGACGAGTGCGCGCTCGACACGATCGACGACGCGCTTCACGCCGGCCTCGTCGTCGAGCACCCCGATCAGCCGGGAACGTTCCGTTTTGGGCATGCGCTCATCCGCGAGGCGCTCTACTCGAAGCTCTCAAGCTCCCGACGCGGCCGTCTGCACCGCAAGGTGGGGCGAGCGATCGAGTCGCAGTGGGCCGCCGAGCTTGGGCCGCACCGCGCTGAGCTGGCGCGCCACTTCGTCGCGGCCGCTCGGGCAGGCGAGGATCCAGCGCCGGGGATTCGACACTCGCTGGCCGCGGCCGAGCAGGCAGGCCTGCTGTTTGCCAACGAGCTGGCCGAGGCGCACTACCACACCGCGCTCGAGTTGCTTGCGCGCCATCCCGATCCGGTCCTCCACGCCGCAGCCTGCGAGGGATTAGGCGACGTATTGGCGCTCGGAACGCGCTACGGCGAGGCGATCGACTCCTACCTCGAAGCGCTGGCTGATCTGACCGCCGGCAATGCGGGGGTCCGCGCGCGGCTCGAGCGCAAGATCGGCAGCACCCGGCAGCGCATGGCGGACGGTAAGGGAGCCGCCGAGGCGTTCGAGCGGGCGGAGCGTGAACTGCGCGCCGCCGGAGACTCCGAGCCGGCGATCGCGGAGACGATCGAGCTTGGGCTCGACCGGCTGACCCTCCTCTACTGGCAAGGCGACATCGCCGCGATGGGCCGCGTCATCGCCCAGCTGGAGCCGCTCGTAGAAGCCCACGGCACCCCGGTCCAGCAGATCCGGCTGCTGAGCAGCGTGCGCGTGCGCGAGCTGCGGCGACGGCGCTACCGGGCAGGCGCGAAGGCGATAGATCTCGCCCGTCGCGAGCTGGCCGCCGCTCAGCTGACGGGCGATCCGATGCGGGTCGCGATCGCCGAGTTTCAGGTGGGGTTCTCGGTTTTGTGGGCCGATCACCCCGAACCCGCCGTGGGCCACCTGGAACGAGCGCTCGAGCTCTCGAGCCAGACGGCGAGCGTGATGCTTCACACGCGAACCCTCACCTACCTCAGCACCGCACACCGGCGGCGCTCGAGTCGGGACGAGGCAGAGCGAACTGCCCTCCAAGCGCTCGATGCCGCCACCGCCGCCGGGATGCCCGAGTACCAGGTCGTCGCACGCGCCAACCTTGCCTGGGTCGCGGCGTACAGCGGCGACGCTGCCAGGGCACGCCAGCACGGGCAGGCAGCGCTCGGCCAGTTCGCCGAGCTTGCCTTCCAAATGCCTCCGTGGCCTCCGCTGGCGCTGTGGCCGCTGATGGCCGCCGCTCTGATGGAGAGTGACGTAGCGGCCGCATCGGCGGTCGCCGCAGAGCTGCTTGACCCGCGCCACCGTCCTCCATCAAGGACGGTCGCGAGCCTGCTGAAGACGGCGATCGCCGCCGGGGAGCGAGATCCTGCTGAAGCGAGAAGGCACCTGCTGCGCGCGCTCGAGCTCGGCGACGGGATTACGCTCGCTACGAGCGCCGAACCCGCGATGGCGCGCTAATCCCGCCACCAGTTGTCCAGAAGCTCCGAATCTCGAGGTCCCAGCGGCGCGCCGACAACCACCATCTCGGCGCCCTCGGGCCCGCCCTCGAACTGTCGCGGCGTTCCCGGTGGGATCCGGACGGCGTCCCACTTGCCCAGTTCGACTATCTCCTCCCCGATCTTCGCGCGGGCGCTGCCACCCACCACCAGGTAGACCTCCTCCTGGCGCTTGTGGTCATGCCCGAACGGGATCCGAAAGCCGGGAGAGAGCCGCTCGAGGCTCAGGCCAAAGTTCTGAAGGCCGAGCGGCTCGCGCCCGGCGTGCAGCTCGACGCGATCCTCGAGCCCGAACCTGGCGGCGTCGTTGGCAAGCTGCTCGAGGTTGATGATCGTGTGGGCGCTCATCTGGCGCTCATCTGGAACGCGACGCGCTGGGGTCGGCCGATCAGCGGACCGCGCCTGGGAGTCGCGATCAGCAGGCGGGCCGCAGTGTTGGTTACCGTGCTCTCCCGCGATGGCTCTGGTTGAGCTTGAAGGCGAGGATCGAGCTCGAGACGCGCTGGCCGAACTCGCTCAGCGTGACCATGACCCGCAGCCTGTCATGCACGGCCAGCAGGCGCCTGCCGATTCCGTTGAGCGTGATCCGAACGATCTTCTGTCGACCACCGGCGACCCTGGCGGCCACCTCACCGAGTGCCACGATCTTCCTGGCAGTCTTTGTCTTCGGGCTTTGGGCGGCTGCGACGGCAACCACCTTTCCGCGCTTTATCGTCTCGATGAGCGTCAGCGTCAATCTGAACGAGCAGCTTGCATCGGGGATGCCCTTGCAGCGGACGGGAATCATGGCGGTGATCCCGCTGACCCGGGCGCGGCCGAGCGTCACCGAGGGGCGGTGCCGGGCGACAGCGAAGACCGTGCCGGTCAGCTGGGCCAGATCCGGGCTAGACGAGTTGGTGATCGTGACCGTGATGCACGGCGGCGACCCAGATGGGCTTGTCTCGTTGGAGACCAACTGCCAGCCGCCGTCGCCACTGTTAGCTGCGGGATTCCACCAATAGATGTTTGTCCCGCCGTCGAGCTTGCAGTCAGTGACGGTGAGGCTCGCGAAGGTGCTCGCGGAGCTGAGCTGCACGTCGAAGTACGTGCCAGCGGCGAACGTCGGTACGCCCACGGGGTCAGTCGGCCACTCACCCACGGTCACGGTGCCAGTCCCGCCGTTGCCAGTTGCCCTCACCAAGCCATTACTCGTCGCGGCTGAAGGCGACCCGCTGACGACGTTGGTGAGGGCGTCCACTGTCGTGCTGAAGCTGGCCGACAGCTGGTCACCGGGATTTAGCTGATTCGATTCTGGGTCCGGGGCGACGACCTCGACCACGTAGTTTCCGTTGAGTTTCCAGGACCGGGGAATCTGTACTTGGTAGGCGCCCGCAGGCAAGTACACCGAGCAGCTAGCCTGGTCGCTCGACGGATCCCCCTCGATCGCAACTGTTTGCGCGGACTGGCCGCCGGCCAGCGTGCAGTGTGCGACGGCTGTGCCGTCCTGGAGAATCGTGGCGGTGACCCCATTGACGTCGGTGTTGGCCCACGAGTTCTCGCTCCCAAAGGTACCTCCGTTGAGGTTCGGCCCGGCAACGCGCACCGTGAGCAACGGCATCGCGGCCGTACTGAAGGACGCGGTCTTCTCGTCGCCCGGGTTGAGCTGCTCCGGGTACGGGTCAGCGCTGGTGACATAGTCGAGATAAGCCCCGCCCACGCAAGTGGGGAGGCAGGGATCGGTCGTATCGATGGGCTCGGGGATCTGTACTTGGTAGGCGCCCGCAGGCAAGTACACCGAGCAGCTAGCCTGGTCGC
>DAIQND010000097.1:0-8646 GCA_036788555.1 Solirubrobacteraceae bacterium
CCACAATCGCCACCAACACCGTCACCGCACCAATCAACACCGGATTCGCAAACGCTGGCTGTACGTTCCGTCTCATGGCGCCAGGAGGTAGTTGAGGAGCTGTTGGGCCTGCCCGCTGCCGCCGCCGCTCGACGTCGTGGTGGCCGCGGAACTGGCCGGGCTGCCCGCCGGCGTGCTTCCACCGAGCTGGGAGACGATCTGGCTGACGGCGTTCGAAACGGGATTGGACCCGCCGCTTGGCCCTCCGCCGCTCGAACTTCCACTGTGAGTCGTTCCGCTTCGCGAAAGCGGCAGCGGCAGTGACCCCGCGCCCGAGGTGACCGGGTTGGAGGGCTGCAGCTTGCAGGCGTTGGTCTTGGGGCCGTAGTAGTGGGTGCCGTAACCCTGAACCGGGTAGCCGCCGGGGTCGGGCACGCACGGGCTCGGGTTGGCGGGCGTCTTGTCCTGCGGGGTCCAGCTGGGGTCTGACTCGTTGACGCCCTGCTGGTTGGGGCCGAGCCACGCATAACAGTTACGTGGGTTCTGTCCGTTGAATGCGTTCAGGTCGCCGCCCGTGCTCGTGTAGTTAGCCAGGTTGTTGGCGATCGTCTGCGGCGTCGCGTACGGACTGCAGATCGTGTTGGCGAAGGCGTCGACCGCGAGCTGGTGACCCCAGATGGTGAACGTGTTGATCGCGTTGGTGATGTTGAACGCGTACTCGAGCACGCCTTCCAACCCGGTGTAGCCGACGCCACCGTCGGGGCTGCGCGGATCGGGCTCGACGGCGTGCTTGCGGCTGTCCAGCCACTGGAGGACGATGGCCAGGTTCTGGGCCAGCTCGGGCGTGCAGTTGAGGATCTGCTTTGACTGCTGGTCGCAACCGGTCGGCCCGGTGAACCGCTGGAGGGCGGCGACGGTCGGCGTGGCCGCCTGCACCGCCGGCTTGCCGGTGGCCGATGCGCGGCCGAGCGACTGAAGCGACGGGACCGACTCATGGTCGAACGGCACCAGATCGGTGAAGAAGCGCTGGAGGTTGCCGGCCGCCGCGTTGAGGTTGTTGAACACCGGAACCTGGGCATCGGCGGCTGCGCCGAGCTTGGCCAGCGCCGGGCGCAGCTGCTGGAGGAACGCCGGGAGCTTCTGCCAGGTCGCCTCGATGCAGTGCGCCGAGGCGCTGTAGCCGCAGCTCGCCGGGTTGGCGGCCGGGCTGGCGGAGATCTGAGAGGCTCGGTCGGCCTCGACGATGAACCGCTGGACCTGCTGGTTGTTGACCGCCAGCGCGGTGATCACCGAGTTGGCGCTGACGTTCAGCTGCTTGATCGTGTTGGCGTCGTTGGCCAGCAGCGCCAGCAGGTTGTCGGTCTCCGCCAGCGCCGGATCAGCGCGCCGCAGCGCCGTCTGGATGTCCATCGAGCGGGCCGCCACCGCAGCGCCGAGCTCATTGATGATCAGCGTGAAGCGCTCGCGGTAGGGCAAGCGCATGATGTTCTGGACGAGGTCGGCGGGGATCGTCGACTGGGTATGGCTGACCGGGATCGTGGCGCCGGTCTTCAGCACCTGGCCGGTGGTGCCGGGGTCGCAGTCGAGGAAGTACTCCCCGATCAGCGACTGCGGCCGCGACTGGCAGAAGGCATCCGAGCGGAACTGGTTGAAGCCCTTCCTGGTCGCGCTGACCGTGATGACCGAGTCGAGCGGGTACTGGCAGTGCGCCGCGTGATCGAACTCGCACAGATCGATCGAGGAGATGCTTCCAACCGGCACTCCGGCCACCTTGAACTGCTCGCCGGTGACCAGCCCGAATGCGTTCTGGAGCTCGATCCGGTAGGTGCCACTGGAGCTCGAGCCGTTCGATGCTCCCAGGGTCAGGAACAGGAACACCCCGGCGAGGAGGAGCGCCGCTGCGCTGGCGATCATCCGTCTCATTTGCCCGTCGGCACCTGGCTGAGAGTGCAGGGGAAGCCCGACTCGACGTTGGTGGCGCTGCTGCCCGGATCCGCGGGGCCGCGCTCCATCGAGCCCGGGCAGCGGTCGCCCTGATCGACGGTCAGCACGCTCTGGGCGAATGCCTGGCGGCCGCCCGGGTTGTTGAGCAGATCGCCGAACGGCCCGGGGAGGAGGTTGAGGACGCCGTTCTGCACCGACGCGGCACCGACGACGAGCGCGATCCGGCTGGCCGCTCCGTTGGCGTCGTAGACGCCGGGGTGCGAGTAGCCCTCAAACCAACCGGTCAGGTCTGGCGCATAGGGCCGGGCGACCGCGAGCTCCGGTACCGATTGGTTGAGCGCCTGGCTTGAGACGGGGAACGCGCCCTTGCGATAGGCACCGTCGGCGTAGACCGGCGGTTCCCCGAGGGTGCCTCCGACCGTCGCCTGCGCGAGTGGAACGGCGAGCTGGTTGAGCTCGATCAGGTCGTTGCAGCCATTGGGGTTGGCGACCGCGCACGGCCGGCCGTCGGGGCTCGGGCGGCTGATGATGTTGGCCAGGTTGCGCACGGTCGGGACCGCGTCGATGGCAAGCGGCCGCAGCTGAGCCAGGAGCGCCAGCAGCCGCCCGTTGGGGTAGCCGGGCAGCGGGTTGACGTCGGGCTTGGTGGCGTTGATCAGCGCCGTGAGGTCGGGCAGGGTGTTGCGCAGGTTGACGAACGTCGTGTTGGTCAATCGCATGAACGGAGGCAGCCGCTGAATCGACTGACCCAGCGCCACCTGCTGGCTGGCCAGCGCCGAGAACGTGGTCGAGAGGTGCGAGACCAGGCCGCTCAGGTTCGACTGGCGCGCGGCCAGGTCGCTGACCAGGTTGCTCGAGGTGACGATGAACCGGGTGAACTTCGACGTGTCGCGGTTCAGCTCGGCGAACAGCATGCTGCTGGTGGCGATCGCCGGGTTGAGGTACTGCCAGGCCACCTGAGCCTGCTGGCCACGGCCGGCGTACTGCGACGCGGAGCCGCGGAAGACGTTCTGGAGTCCCTTTCGGGTCGGGGCGTTGAGCGTGTCGAACAGCTGGTCGAGATCGACCTCGCTGGTCGTGTCGCTGGGTGGGATCGTCCCCCCGCTGGCGATCGCCGGCGCCGTCGCGGGCCCCAGGTCGAGCTGCACGTAGCGGGCCGCGATGCTCGAGAGCCCGGGCTCGCGGATGATCGCGGTCGTGCCCTGGTGGAGGGGCTGGTAGAGCGAGTTGTTGATGGTCAGCGTCAGGTCGGCTTGGCCGTCCGGCGTCAGCTTGATCCCCGACACCGTCCCGACCTGGTTGCCGGCGACTTGCACCTGGTCGCCACTGACGATCTGGCTGGCGTTGACGAACACCGCGTGGACCTGGTAGCCCGAGCCGCCGGACAGCACGATCACGGCCGCCGCCACGACCGCGACCACCAGCGCGGCCAGCGCGGCAATGCGTCCCATTACCGATGAACTTCGCACTGCCGCGACCTAGCCAATATCTCTCCCACCTCTCGACCGGCGACTCCACAGCACGAGATCCGTCGTTCCCCTGCAGAAGTCGCGATCGACGCTACCAACGGGTAAATCGAGATGTCAATTTCGAACCGTCGCGGCGCCCGTGTCCCCGCGCGCAGGAAAAGGGGGCCGCTGGCGCTTCCCGGGGGGCCGCTGGCGCTTCCCGGAGGGCCGCTGGCGCTTCCCGGAGGCCCCTGGGGGCTCCGGGGGGCCGCTTGGGTTTCCCGGGGGGCCGCTGGGTTTTCCGCCACCGTCCGGGCGGAGCGCGTCGGTGTTGGGTCCAGGAACGAGGCGCAGTTCACGCCGGCCGCGGGGCGCGGCCTCCATAAACTCTTCAGTTCGCATATATACGTAAATGTTCATGCCCTGGCAGGGACACTATTCTGTACATTTGCGTACGATGCCGTCCAGCGACAGCCCCTCCGTCCGCGTTCCTCGCTCGCTGCCGCGCGGTCGCTCGCACCTGCCGCGGGAAGTGGTGCTCGTATCGCAGCGCGAGCGCCTGATTGAAGCGATCGTGGCGGTCGTGGGGCAGCGGGGCTATGCGGCGGCGACCGTCGCGGACGTGATCCGCGCGGCGCGGGTCTCCCGGACGACGTTCTACGAGCAGTTCACCGACAAGGAGGATGCATTCCTCGCCGCCTACGAGCAGCGCACTAGCCGGCATCTCGGCCGCGTCGTGCGTGCCACCGCGCAGCAGCCGGCCATGGCCTGTCTGCAGCTGGGCGTCCGCGCGTGGCTCGACGCCCTGGCCGAAGATCCCGCGTACGCCCGGGTGGCGGTGGTTGAGGTGGCCGCCGCGGGCGAGCGCGCAGCCACGGCGCGCGCCGCCGTGCTTCGGCGCTACGCGCACCTGCTCTCCACCTGGCACGGCCGGGTCAGGGCCGAGCAGCCGACCGTGCCGGCGGTGCCGGAGGAGCTGTTCGCGGCCGCCGTCGGCGGCAGCGTTGATCTGGTCGCGGCGCGGATCCGCGCGGGCGGCGTCGAGGGACTCCAAAGCCTCGCTCCCGTGCTGGTCACGCTCGTGCTGAACGTGGGCGCCGTCCCAGCCGGGCGCGATCTGGCGGCGGCACTGGTGGCGGCGCGCTCGCGTCGGGCCTGAGAACGCCGCCCAGCCTGAGCACGCCCCTCGGCTACCAGCTGGGGACGCCCCCGCAGCCGATAGCGTTCCCGCGAGACGCCCGGGTGGCGGAATGGGCATACGCAATCGGCTTAAAACCGATGGTCCCTCGGGACATGGGGGTTCGAATCCCCCCCCGGGCATCCGCCGGCGCAAGCCATGTTGCACACCATGATCCGGACCTAACCCGGAACAAATACGCTGCTACGGTGTTTGGGTCGTTGAGGGTCGGCGGGCGTCTGACGATGACCCTCTCCGGGAGCTCGTGGATGGAAGTCTCAGCGCTTAGATACCAGGGCGGAATTGGCCTGCAGGGGCGGTCTCCGCTGCTGCGCCTGCAGTCCGACGAGCGGCTGATAGCGCTGATCCGCCGCGGCAACCATCCGGCGTTCGAGGTGCTGGTGTCCCGCTACCACTCGCGCCTGCTCGCCTTCTGCCGGCATCTGCTCGGCTCCAAGGAGGATGCCGAGGACGTCCTGCAGGAGGTCATGGCGGCCGCCTTCAACGCGATCCTCGCCGACGAGCGGCCGATCAACGTTCGTCCGTGGCTCTACCGCATCGCCCGCAACCGCAGCCTCAACCACCTGCGGCGCATCCAGGCGATCGGCGTCGACTCGATGGACGTCCACTTCTCCGAGTACGGCGCCACCACCGCCGACAAGGTCCACGATCGTGAGCAGTTCCGCCTGCTGGTGCGCGATATCCACTCGCTGCCCGAGACGCAGCGCACGGCGCTGGTGTTGCGCGAGATGGATGCGCTCTCCTACGAGCAGATCGCCGAGGCGATGGACACCACGGTCCCGGGCGTCAAGTCGCTGCTCGTGCGGGCGCGGATCTCGCTGGCTGAGGCGGCCGAGGCGCGCCAGCTCTCCTGCGAGGAGGTGCGGATCGAGCTGGCCGAGGTCGCCGAGGGGCTGCACAAGCGCCCGGGGCCGGCGGTCCGACGCCATCTGCGGACCTGCAGCCGGTGCTCGACGTTCCACGGCCAGCTCAAGCAGACGACCAAGGTGCTGGCGGCGCTCCTTCCCGTCGGGCCGCTCGCGCTGCTGCGCAAGCTGCTGATAGCGCACATCGGGCATTCCGCGGGAACCGGGTCGGGCGCGGCCACCGCCGGGACCGGGGCGGGCGGTGCGGCCGGCGCCACCGGTGCCGCCGGCGCCACCGGCGTGGGCGGGGCCTCGGGTGCGCTGGGCACGGCCGGCGCCTCGGGAGCGCTCGGCACGGCCGGCGCCGCCGGCGCGGGTGCCAGCAGCGTCGCGGCAGCGCCGGTAGCCGCATTCGCCGGGACCGCCGCCGGAGGTAGCGCGCTCGGCTCTGCAGGCGGGCTCATCTCCGCGGGCGCCGGCGCGGTTGCCACCAAGGCGGCCGCCGGACTCGCCGCCGCCGCGCTGGTCACCGCGGGCGCGCCGCCCACACCCCGCCGTCGCAGTGCTCGAGGAGCCGAAGGCGCCGACCGTCCGGAGCGGCGCTCGCGACTCCGCGATCCAGAAGCCTAAGCCGGCGAGCTCGCCGACCGGGCTCGCGTCGACGAAGACCTCGACCAAGTCCGCCGGCGACGCCCCGACCGCTAAGCCGGTGAGCACTACGCCGACCGCGTCCAGTGCCACGACGACGACGACGGCGACGACGACGACGGACCCCACGGGAACGCACACGACAGCGCAGCCTGCGCCCGGCCGCACCCAGGTGCAGACCGACCCGACGGTGCTGAGCTCCTCACCCGCCACCACCCCCGCCCCGACCACCACCGACGCGACCGACACCGGCAGCGCCTCCCCCAGCGGCGGCGCGCCCGCGACAAACGGCACTACCACGCCCGCGACAAACGGCACGACGACGGGTACCACGACGACAAGCACGACGCCGTCGTCCACCCAGACGACGCCGAGTGGCTCAGCGCCGGGTGTCGGTGGGGCTAGCGACCCGTCGACCAGCGGTTCATCGACCAGCGGGTCAACCACCACCTCCAGCGCGCCGGCCCCCACCGGCAGCCCCGCCGCCAGCACCACGCCCGGCTCCTAAGCCGGGCCGTAGACGCGCATCAGCCGCTCGTAGTAACGCTCCTCGCCGAAGCGCTCCCGCGCCCCGGCCAGCGCCACCGCGCCGAGCTCCTGCCGACGCGCGGGATCCTGCCACAGCGTCCGCAGCTCGGCCGCCCAGGCCTCGACGTCGTCTGGATCGAGCGTGAGATCATCGCCCACCAGCTCGGGCAGGCCGCCCCGGTTGCCGGCCAGCACCGGGATCCCGGCGGCCAGCGCGTCGAGCACCGCGTAAGGGCATGGCTCCTCCCAGCGGGAGGGAACGAGCACCACCGCTGCTCCGCGCCGAAGCTCCGCCAGCCGGCCGGCCGAGACAAGCCCGGCGAAGCGCACATCGGCCCCGGCCGCAAGCGTCCGCAGCCGAGGCTCGTCGGGTCCGGTTCCGGCGATCACCAGCGGGATCCCGGCGGCTCGCGCGGCGCGGATCGCCGTGTCGTATCCCTTTTCCTCGACCAGCCGCCCGGCGACGAGCGCGTACTGGCCCCGGCCGGCAACCGACGCGGAGGCGAAACGATCGCTGGCGACGAAGTTGTAAAGCGTGCTCGTCCGTCCCGCCGGCAGCCCCAGCTCGTGCAGTCGCCGCCCCTGGGCGTCGCTGACCACCACGAACCGGTCGCTGTAGGCGAACAGCTGCGGCTGCTGATAGGCCAGCCCGGCGGCGTAGACGGCGGCCTCGGGAAGCGAACCCCGGCAGCGTAGCCGCAGTCCCGCCAGCGTGTGGCGGCCGCGGCAGCGAAAGCAGGGCGCGCGGTCGCGGTAGCTCACCGCCACCGAGCAGAACAGGCGGAAGTTGTGCAGGTGAAGGACCGTGCGCGCACCCGCGGCGCGTCCGGCGGCCAGCGCCCGCCAGCCGAACAGCGGGTGGACGTTGTGAGCGTGGACGACATCCGCCCGCAGGCGCCGCGCCATGCGCTCCACATCGGCCGCCTCCAGGCCACCGGTCAGGAGACCGGCCGCGGCCCGTCCCCGACCCGCGTCGCTGCTCGAGCGCTCGAGCAGCTCGACCACATGCCCGCGGCGCGAGAGCAGCTCGGCGAGGTCCCCCACCGCCCGCTCCTCCCCGCCCAGGAAGCGGTAGCGGTTATGGAGCAGCAGGACGCGCATCGAGCTGGCGATTCTGTCAACGGCGGCGGAAGCGGCCGGGCGTTGCGGGCATCATTGGCGCTCGTGCCCAGCCCCCGCTCAGCCCCCGCTCCGCTCCGCTGCGCGGTCGTCGCGCCCGCCGCCGCCCCGTACCGCGAGCCGCTGTTCACAGCGCTGGCCGCCCGCCAGGGGCTGCGTCTGCGCGTCCTTTACCTGAGCGACCGGCTGGCGGGATGGGATGTCGAGCCTGACTGGCTCGCCCAAACCCACGCCTACGACGGCCGGGTGCTGGCATCTCGCCAGCGCTCGCGCCGGGGGCGAAGCCCGATCATGTTCCCGCGGGGGCTGGCCCCGGCGCTCGCCGAGTTCGCGCCCGAGGTCGTGGTGGTGTGGGAGTTCGGACCCGCGGCGCTGGTGGCGCGAGCCTGGTGTTCGCGCCGGCGCCGGGCCCTGGTTCATTTCAGCGAGCTCGGCGAGGCGTCGGAGCGCGCCCTCTCAGCCCCGCAGCGCCGGCTTCACGCGGTGCTGGCGCGCCGGGCGGCCGCGGCGATCGGCGCCAGCAGCCGGGCGCGCGATCGGCTCGTCGCCCTCGGGGCGGACCCCTCCCACGCGTTTGTCAGCCTCCAGAGCGTCGACGCCGAGCGGATCCGCGCCGCGACGGCGGCTCGGCAGCGCGCGCCGGCCGCCGGGCCACTGCGCGTGCTGTCGGTCGCCCGCCTGGTCGCAGACAAGAACCTCGGCGCGCTGATCGACGCTGCGGCCGCCGCCGGTCCCGATCAGGTGACGCTCGAGCTGGTCGGAAACGGGCCGCTGCGCGCGGAGCTGGAGGCGCACGCCCGGCGTCTCGGAGCCGATGTGCGCTTCCACGGCGGGCTCTCCCCCGCCGCCACCGCTCAGGTCTACGCCGAGGCCGACGTGCTGGCGCTGGTCAGCCGCCATGAGCCGTTCGGGGTCGCGTTGCGCGAGGGCGCCGCCG
>DAIQND010000098.1:0-8599 GCA_036788555.1 Solirubrobacteraceae bacterium
TGGGGGTGGCAGCGCTCGTGGGGACCTTCCGGCGGCTGCCCGTCGCCTACGGCGCCTGGTGCCTGGCGGCGGCAGCGTTGCCGCTCTCCGAGCCGGTGACCCCACAGCCGCTTCAGTCGCTGCCTCGCTACGAGGCGGTGCTGTTCCCGCTGTTCATGTGGGGTGCCTGGTGGGTCCGCCGACGTCAGCTGACCACGCCCGCGATCGCCACGCTCGCCGTCCTGCTCGGGCTGTTCACCGCCGAGTTCGCGACCTGGCGGTTCGTGGCTTGATCGGTGGCCGGCCCCAGCCGGTCGAAGCGGTCCTGCTCGACGCGATGGGGACGTTGCTCGAGCTCGAGCCGCCCGCCCCGCTGCTGCGGGCCGAGCTTCAGAACCGCTTCGGCGTGGCGGTCAGCGAGACCGATGCCCAGCGCGCGGTTGCCGGCGAGATCGCCTACTACCGCCGGCATCTAGACGAAGGCCGAGATGAGCAGAGCCTCGCCGGGCTGCGCGAGCGCTGTGCCGGTGCGCTGCATGATGCGCTGCCCGCAGAGGTGCGCGGGCAGCTGCCGGGCCCGCCGATGCTGGTCGGGGCGCTGCTGGCTTCGCTGCGCTTCGGACTCTACCCGGACGTCCGGGCCGCGCTGTCGACCTGCCGGGCGCTCGGGCTGCGCCTCGTCGTGGTCAGCAACTGGGACGTCTCGCTGCACGCCGTGCTGCGCAGCCTCGGCCTCGCCCCGGCGCTCGACGGGATCCTGACCTCGGCCGAGGCGGGCGCCCGCAAGCCCTCGCCCGCGATCTTTGCGCGGGCGCTGCGCCTAGCCGGAGTTCCCGCCGCTGCCGCGATCCACGTCGGCGACAGCCTCCAGGAGGACGTCGCCGGTGCCCGCAGCGCGGGGATCGAGCCGGTGCTGCTCAGCCGCGGCGGGGCGCCGGGCCCGGACGGCGTGCGCACGATCGGCAGCCTGGACGCGATACTCGGCTGAGTCCGAGGCGGCCCAGTAGAGCCCGGCGGTAGCCGCGGAGACGAGCGCCACAGCCGGCCAGGCGCCGATCACCAGCCCCAGCGCGTGCGAGAGGGCGAACGCCAGCAGGCCGGCGGCCGTGAGCGCGGCGGTGGCGCGCCGGCTGTGACGCCGCCGCCAGACGGCGATGCAGGAGAGGCCGAAGGCGGCCAGCACCACCCCGCCCAGCGGTCGGGATCCGCTTGCCACGGCCACCCCGAATCCGCCGGTCAGGCCCAATGCGGCCAGCGCCGCCGTCGGCAGGGGCCGGAGCGGTTCTGAGACAGGTCTGCGGCGCGGATCCATCGACTGATGTTGGCATTTGTGTTTAGGACTCGTGCGAGCCGGGCACTAGGAGTTCAAACGGTCAAGGAACTGCGCCCCCACTTCCTTGACCCGCTCCGGGAGGACTCAGATGGAACTGGGTCCTCCCGGAGATTTTTTTTCGCGCCGCTCTGCGCGGTCGCGGGAGGCGTGTTCTGCGCGCCGCTCTGAGCGGTCGCGGGAGGCGTGTTCGCGCCTTGCGTAACCTCAAGGCCGACGCCGATGCCGAGCATTCCTCCGCCTGAGACGCAGCCACAGCTGCCCGAGCCGGGGGAGCAGGTGCGGCCACCGGCCGCCGGGGAGCTGCCGCGCGGGCCCGACATCCCGCCGTGGCGGCCATGGACCGCCCTGGCGGCGACCGTCGCCGGCTTCGGCGTCGGGATCGTGGTCAGCGTGATCGTGGGGATCGTGGCCAGCGCCGGAGGCTCGAGCCTGTCGCACCCGACGCCGGCGGTGAGCCTGATCGGTGATGTGCTGTTCGACGCCGGGTTCGTGCTCGCCGCGCTGTACTTCGCCCGGCTCCACTCGCGGGTCAGGCCGTCGGACTTCGGCTTTCGCGCCGTGGCGGTGGGGAGGGCGGTCGGCGGCGTGCTGGCGGCCGGGATCACCTACTACGTGGTGACGGCGATCTACGCGTCGTTGCTCCACCTGCACGGCAACGAGAAGCTGCCCAAGGAGCTTGGGGTCGGCAGCGGCACGGCGGCGCTGGTCGGGGCCAGCATCTTCGTGTGCGTGATCGCGCCGATCGCCGAGGAGTTCTTCTTCCGCGGGTTCATCTTCGGCGCTCTGCGGCGGATGCGGATCGAGGTGGCCGGACGGCAGCTCGGGACCTGGGTGGCGGCGATCATCACCGGGATCCTGTTCGGCTTGGCCCACACCGGCTCCGCCTCCTCCCGGTATCTGATCCCGCTCGGCTTCCTCGGCTTCGTGCTCTGCCTGCTGCGATGGCGGACGCGCTCGCTCTACCCCTGCATGGCGCTTCACTCGATCAACAACTCGCTCGCGCTGGGCGTGAGCCAGCTTCACTGGCCGGCCGGCGAAACGGTCGCGCTGATGGCCGGATCGCTGCTGGTGATAGCCACCGTCACCGGTCCGCTCGCCCGCAGACCGGCGGTTGCGCCACTGGCCCGGCGGCGCTGAGCGCTGCCGCGCTGACAGCGTTCCTGCGCGGTTGACCGCGGCCTGGTTTATCTTTGCCTTAATGTCGCGTCGATCGCTGACCGCAGCCGCGGCGGCCCTGGTCGCGGCGGCACTGCCTGCGCCGGCTCTGGCGGCCGGAACACCCGCCCCGCGCGCCCGGATCTACCTTGCCGACGCCTTCTCGGTGGGCGGCGGCGTCGTGACCGTCCCGCACCGCGTGGTTCACGTGACGGGCGTGGTCTCCGCGTACGCGCCCGACCAGTCGGTCGAGGCCCAGCTGACGGTCGGCGGCCGGTTGATCGAAACTCGGAGCCTGCGGCTGGCGCGCATGGCGCACTCCGGCTGGGGCGAGTTCAAAGTCGCGGTCGCGAGCCCGCGCAGCGGGACGCTGGTCATCGCGGTGAGCCATCCCGCCACCGCCGGGCTCGGTGCCTTTGCCACCCGCCGCCGACTGGCGGTCCTCGACCCCTGGGTCGGCTTCGGCGCGCGAGGGCGATTCGTGCAGCTGATCCAGCAGCGGTTGGCCGCCCTGCGCCTCTACGTTCCCCAGACCGGGGTCTACGACCAGAGCACGGGGCTGGCGATCGACGCCTATCACCGCCTGCTGCGCTGGGGGACCTCGCAGTCACTCGACGGGAGGACGATCACCGCGCTGCTCGATGGCGCAGGCTCCTTCCCGGTGCGCTTCCCCGGCCATGGGCGGCACGCTGAGGGGAACCTCTCGCTCCAGCTGCTGGCGCTCGTCGACGGCACGCGAGTCGACGCCATCTATCCGATCAGCTCCGGTAAGCCTTCGACGCCGACGATCCTAGGCGACTTTCATGTCTACCTGAAGGTGCCGGGATACCTGCCCGACGGCATGTACTACTCCAACTTCTTCATTCGCGGCTACGCGATCCATGGCTATGACCCGGCGCCCGATTACCCGGCCAGCCACGGCTGCATGCGCCTGCCGATCGCCGACGCGACCTCGGTCTACGGCTGGCTGGAGATGGGCGACTGGGTCGACGTCTACGTCTAGCTCAGCCCCGACGCGTAGCGCGCCAGGTAGCCCAGACCGACGCCGTAGATCGCCAGGGAGATCACCAGAAGCAGGATCTGGTCGGCCCACTGGCTGCCGGAGCGCGCGAGCGAGTGAAACGGGTAGGTCAGGTCCTTCGCCGCCTGGTCGACGAACCGGCGGATCGCGCCATGGTGCTTGGCGCTGGAGGAGCTGGCGGCCGGCACCGGCGAGCCCGAATTCACCTGGGCCACCTGCTGGCTGGATGCACCCGCGACCTGGTCGACGGCAAAGAATCCGAACGAGGCGATGACCAGCGTGCAACAGATGAACGAGCAGCTGACCAGAATCCGGTGGAGCATCGCTTCAATAATCGGCCGCAGCGGTATCTAGCATGAGCGCTCAGCGTGAAACTCAGCGCTCGCACTACCGCCCGCGATCAGCTGCTCGAGGAGCTGCGGGACCACGCGCTGGTGATCGGCGAGGTGGTGCTGACCAGCGGTCGGACCTCCGGGTACCTGGTCGACGTCAAGCGGGCGATCCTTCGCCCCCGGGGGTTTGACGCGCTGGCTGAACTCGTGGCGGAGAAGGCGGCGGCGTGGGAGGCCACGGCGGTCGGCGGGATGACGATGGGCGCCGATCCGATCGCCTGCGCCGCGCTCGCCGGTGGCGCCGAGGTCAAGGCGTTCTTCGTCCGCAAGGAGCCCAAGGCCCACGCGCTGGGGCGGCGGATCGAGGGTCCGCCGCTGGACCTCGACGACCGTTGCATGATCGTCGAGGACGTGGTCACCACCGGCGGCTCGACGATCCGCGCGATCGAGGCCGTCCGGTCTGAGGGCCATCAGATCTGCGGCGTGCTCGCGGTCTGCGATCGCCTGGCGGGTGGCGCCGAGGCGATCGAACGCGCGGGCGGGGCGCCGTTCGCCGCCTTGACCACGATCGACGAGATCTACCCGGAGCGCCCAGACCGCTAGCTGGCGCCGGCCTCGGCGCCGCCCGCTCAGCGCACCACGAGTCGCGGCAGCCGCACACAGGCCGGAGCTGTCTGGTGCAGGGCATGGACGATCCAGCCGCCGCTGGGGATCGGCGTGTAGAGGACGATTGGGCCACCGTGGCGGATCGCCTGGGCGTACTTGAAGCCGACCACGGCTACGTTGCGCTGAAGCGTCCAGGCGAGGACGGTCTGGTACTCCAGTCGAGTCAGCGGCTCGCCGCAGGCCCGCAGCCGCCGTGCGCCTCCCAACCGGCCGACGGCACTGCTCAGGCGCTGAATCTCCTGGGTGCGCCGGCGCTGCAGCCTGAGGTCGTGGCGCTCGCCGCGCACGCGGGAAACCGCGGTCGGCACCAGGATCAACACCAGCGCCGCGACCGCGGCGATGCCCGCCCACCCGGCGCTCGCGGCGAGCCGTGGCGAGCGGAGGTAGGCGCAGGCCGAGGGCACCAGGTCCGCCAGCAGCCGCCCCACCACAAGCGCCGCCAGCACGACCGTCACGCCGCCGGCACCGAACATGTACCGGCCCAGGCCGGGCCAGCCGTGCAGCGCGAAGGCGACTTCGATCGCCACCCAGAGGACGATCCCGGCCGCCAGCGCCACCACTGTCCACTCACGCCGGAGCGCCGCCCACGCCACCGCCAGCGCCGCCGCGACCTCGACACTCGCCGGATTGAGGGCCAGGAAGCGGCGCACGGTGCCGAGCGTCTGGTCGCTGCGCAGGCGCCGTCCTGAGCCAAACGCGTTGGACGCGGCGACGAACGGAGAGCGTGACGTGAGTGCCGGGATCCCGAACCACAGCAGCAGGATCGCCGCGATGCCACCCGCCACGAGCGGCCGCATCGAGGGGATCGCCCGCCACGCCCAGATCGAATAGAGACCGAGGAACGGCCACACCTCCGGGCGCCCGAGGCAGGCGCCCACGCCGAGCACGAACGCCCCGCGGGGGCGGCGCGGAAAGGTGGGCGTCGATCGCCCCGAGGCACAGCGCGACGATCATCGTGTCCGACTGCGCGCTCAGCGCGTAGTGCCACCAGTCCTGGATCCCGAGCAGCCCCGCGGCGGCGAACAGCCCCGCGGCCAGCGCGGCCCACGGGCGCTGGAGGGGCGCCGAGGCCGGGGAGGTCTGCGAGGAGTTGGGAGGAGCGCCGCCTCCCATCGTCAGGCGGAAGGCGATGCGTCCGGCCGCCAGCGCCCCGCCGAGCGAGACGGCCACGACGGTGATCATCCACAGCCACATCTGGTAGCGCCCGAACAGGCCGTAAACGACCGTGAACACGTATGGCAGTGGCTTCCACGAGGGCGCGGCGTTGGTGTTGAGCGCTCCGGCCAGCGTCTGGCGGCCCCATACGAGCCAGCCGTAGGCGTCGAAGCTCGGGCGGGTTCCGGCATAGCGCACGAGCGCGGTCGACACCAGCGCGATCGCCACCGCGCTGGTCCACCAGGGATGCCGGCGCGCGAACCGGCGCAGCGTCCACGGCTCGGGCGCTCGGTGGTCGGGCTGCACCGCCGGGCGGTGTGCCAGCGGCGGGGCTTCTAGCGTGGTCTCACGCACCGCGATCGCCGGAAGCTAGCACGGGCGCCGCCGCTGCCGACGGGGCCAGGTCAGTGCCCGCCGCCGCTGCCGACGGGGCCAGGTCAGTGCCCCTGGCCGCCGCCGACGGGGCCAGGATCAGTGCCCCCGGCAGGAATCGAACCTGCATCCCGCGCTTAGGAGGCGCGTGCTCTATCCATTGAGCTACGAGGGCTGGGAGCCAAGTCTCGCCGTACGTGCGAGCCGTTTCGCGCCACGCGCGGACGGGCCATTGTCGCTGAGCCGGCGCCCGCGCGGGCCGGCCGCGGCCCGAACATGAGCCTTCGATTAAGACTCGGTGCGAGGGCAGGAATCATCGAGTAATCTGCCGAAACCGTGCTGGTCGAGCGATGGCGCTCGTGCCGGTCTGAGTGGACTGGCGAAGCCAAAACCGGCTCGATGGCACGCCCCCAAGATATAAATGCAGTATTAAGAGGTACGTCGGAGGAGAGTTCCGCAGCCTGCGCCTGATGGCTGACGTGCGCTGCGAGGCGTCTTCATCAATAACGGAGGATGGTGAACATGCGGAAGGTGAAGCGAAGCTTCTTTGCGGTCATCGGTGTGGTGGTCCTCGCGCTGGTCGCCGCAGCGTGCGGCTCGTCTGGAGGCAGCAGCAGCAGCGGCGGCGCGTCCGCGCCGACCAGCGTGCCGACCAGCGGCCCAGGTCTGACGTCGCCGACGACCGGCAGCGGCACGAAGGTCGCAGGCGGGACCGTGTACTTCACCGGGGCGCCCCAGTCGCCTCCGAACTACATCTTCCCGATGTACAGCTTCGCGGTGTGCAGCACGGTCAACGCCGACCAGCTCATGAACATGCTGTACCTCCCGCTCTACACCTACGGGGAGAACTACCGGCCGACGATCGACTACAACGACTCGATCGGTCAGAAGCCGACCGTCTCCAACGGCGGCAAGACGTACACGATCAAGCTGAACCCATACAAGTGGTCAGACGGCGAGCAGGTGACCTCGCGCGACCTCGTGTTCTGGATGAACGTGATGAAGGCGAGCCCCTCAACCGAGTGGTGCGGCTACGCGCCGGGATATTTCCCCGACAACGTGACCAGCTATTCGGCGCCTGACCCCTCCACCTTCACGATCACCTTCAACAAGAGCTACGACCCCACCTGGGTGCTCTACAGCGAGCTCTCGCAGCTGTTCCCGATGCCGCTGGCGTGGGATCGCACGTCGCTGAAGGCGCCGGCGCCGACGACCGACACCGGCAGCCTGCCGGACACCTCGAAGGCCGGGGCGGCGAAGGTCTACAAGTTCCTCGACACCCAGTCCAAGCAGCTCGGGAGCTGGGCGACGTCGCCGTTGTGGAGCGTCGTGGACGGACCGTTCACGATCTCGTCCAAGCTGGGTGGAGACTTCACCTCCAGCGGGCAGCTGACGCTGGTACCCAACCCCCAGTATTCGGGGACGCCCAAGGCCTCGATCTCGAAGCTGGTGATCCTCCCGTTCACCAGCGAGGCGGCGCTCTATAACACGCTGAAGTCGGGTGGGACGAGCGCGATCACGATCGCCAACCTGCCGGCGCAGTACGCGCCACAGGCGTCGTCGTTCACGGCGCAGGGCTACGACGACAACAAGGCGGCGAGCTACTCGTTCAACTACTTCCCGTTGAACCTCAACTCGAGCGCCACCACCTCGCCGGGCGGTGAGCCGGTGCGCTACATCTTCCGCCAGGCGTATTTCCGGAACGCGCTCCAGCACCTGATCGACCAGCAGGGATGGATCCACGCGTTCCTCTATGACACGGCCAACCCGACCTGCGGGCCGATTCCGTTCGCCCCGCCGAGCCCGCTGGTCAACACCTCGAAGATCTCCTTCGCCCCCTGCGCCTACTCGCCCTCGACGGCCAAGCAGGAGCTGACCAGCCACGGCTGGAAGGTGGTGCCGAACGGCACGACCACCTGCCAGGACCCGACCAAGTGCGGCACCGGGATCTCAAAGGGCGAGGGCATCTCGTTCACCATCGACTACGAGTCGGCCGCGGTGGCGGTCCAGAACGAGATGAACGACCTGGCCTCGAACGCGAAGAAGCTGGGGATCACGATCAACCTGACGACGCACCCGTTCGCGAGCGTGGTGGCCGCCGGGACGCCCTGCACGCCGAAGCAGGCGTCGTGCAAGTGGACGGCTGAGAACTGGGGCGCCGGTTGGATCTACGGCCCCTCCTACCTGCCGACCGGCGAGCCGCTTTACAACCCCGGCTCGGCGGCCAACGCGGGCAGCTACAGCGACCCGAAGATGACGCAGCTGATCACCCAGACGATCACCGGGCCGCTGTCGCAGGAGAACAAGGCCCTGACCCAGTACGCCACCTACGCCGGCCAGCAGGACCCGGTGATCTTCGGCCCGACGTCGATCGGCACCTTCGCCGGCGATGCCGGGACCCTGATCGACAAGAAGCTCGGTGGCTACGCGGCCAACGCACTGGGCCTTCTCCAGCCCCAGTTCTGGTACTTCACCAAGTAGCGGAGCCGTCTGGGCCAGAACCCAACCTCCCGGGCGGTGGTATTGAGGTCGGATAGGATGATGAATCCGGTATGACCGGATTCATCATCCGCCGCCTCGGTCAGG
>DAIQND010000099.1:0-8588 GCA_036788555.1 Solirubrobacteraceae bacterium
GCTGCGGTGGCGGCCGGCGCCGTTGCCGCCGGATGCGGCAGCGCCAGCGACGGCGCGAGCACGGCGCAGGTCAAGCAGGCCGTCCGCGCGGCGCTGGCTGACCTCGGCGCCGGACGCGGAGCGGCGTTCTGCGCGCTGGCCACGCCGGCCGAGCAGACGCACCTCGCCCGGGCGTTCGCCCGCCACAGCTGTGGGGCGGCCATGCAGGGGCTCGCCGCCGGGCTGTCGCCGGCGCACCGGACCGCTCTTGCGCACGCGCGCGTGACGAAGGTGACGGTCACCGGTGCCCGGGCGACCGTCAGCGCGAGCGCCATCACCAGCACCGACGGATCGCTCAAGGGCTTCCTCAACGACCACGGCACGCCGACGACTCTCGTCCGGCGGTCGAACGGCCGTTGGCTGATCGCCGGCTGAGCCGGCGGGCCTCCCGCCCGGGTGCGTCCATGCACCGGCGCCCGGCAGAACGGTCGATCCCGGGGTAGGGTGAGGCGCAATGACCATGAAGATCATCTACACCCACACCGACGAGGCGCCGGCGCTGGCGACGCAGTCGCTGCTGCCGATCATCCGCGCGTTCGCGGGCGCGGCGGGGATCGAGATCGAGCTGCGAGACATATCGCTGGCCGGTCGGATCCTGGCCCAGTTCCCAGACCGCCTGGACGACGAGCAGCAGGTTCCCGACGCGCTGGCCGAGCTCGGCGAGCTGGTCACGACCCCCGACGCCAACCTGATCAAGCTGCCGAACATCAGCGCCTCGGTGCCGCAGTTGAAGGCGGCGATCGCTGAGCTCCAGGAGCAGGGCTACCCGCTCCCTGACTATCCCGAGGAGCCGTCGGACGACGAGCAGCGCGAGGTGCGCGCGCGCTACGACAGGGTCAAGGGCAGCGCGGTCAACCCGGTGATCCGCCAGGGCAACTCCGACCGGCGCGCCTCGGACGCGGTCAAGGAGTACGCGCGCCGGCATCCGCACTCGATGGGCGCGTGGTCTTCGGACTCACGCTCGCACGTCTCGACGATGAGCGACGGCGACTTTCGCTCCACCGAGCGCTCGGTGACGGTGGAAAAAGAGGGCAGCGTGAGGATCGAGCACGTCTCCGAGGACGGGGAGGTGACGGTGCTCAAGGACGAAATCGAGGTGCTGCCGGGCGAGGTCCTCGACGCCGCGGTGATGCGTCGCGCGGCGCTGGAAAGATTCCTCGCTGAGCAGATCGCGGAGGCCAAGCAGCAGGGCGTGCTGTTCTCCGTGCACCTCAAGGCGACGATGATGCGGGTGTCAGATCCGATCATCTTCGGCTACGCGGTGCGCGCCTACTTCAAGCGGGTGTTCGAGCGCCACGGCGACGCACTGCGGTCGGTTGGGGTTGACGCCAACGACGGGATGGCAGCGCTGCTCAAGGCGATCGAGCGGCTGCCCGACGAGCAGCGAGATGCGGTGCAGCAGTCAATCGAGGAGTGCTACGCGGACGGGGCGTCCCTTGCGATGGTCGACTCCGAGCGCGGGATCACCAACCTGCACGTGCCAAGCGATGTGATCATCGACGCCTCGATGCCGGCGGCGATCCGCTCCTCGGGCCAGATGTGGAATCGCGAGGGTGAGCAGCAGGACACGAAGTTCGTGATCCCCGACCACTCCTACGCGCCGCTCTACGCCGAGGCCGTCGAGCACTGCCGCGAGCACGGCGCGTTTGACCCCGCGAGCATGGGAACGACCCCCAACGTCGGGCTGATGGCCCAGGCGGCCGAGGAGTACGGCTCGCACGACAAGACGTTCGAGATCGACCGGACGGGAACCGTGCGGGTGGTCGACGAGCACGACGACGCGCTGCTCGAGCACCAGGTGGACGCCGGAGACATCTGGCGCATGTGCCAGACCAAGGACGAGGCGGTGCAGGACTGGATCCGCCTCGCGGTGGCGCGCGCGCGTGAAACCGGATGGCCGGCGGTGTTCTGGCTGGACCGTGAGCGCCCGCACGACACCCAGCTGCTCGCCAAGCTCGAGCCGGCGCTGACCGAGCTCGACACCGAGGGGCTTCAGATCGAGGTGATGGATGTGGCGGGCGCTGCGCGCTACACACTCGAGCGTGCGCGGGCCGGCGAGAACACGATCTCGGTGACCGGCAACGTGCTGCGCGACTACCTGACCGACCTCTTCCCGATCCTCGAGCTGGGGACCAGCGCGAAGATGCAGTCGATCGTGCCGCTGATCGCCGGCGGCGGGCTGTTCGAGACGGGCGCCGGCGGCTCGGCGCCCCGGCACGTGCAGCAGTTCCTCAAGGAGAACCATCTGCGCTGGGACTCGCTGGGCGAGTTCCTGGCCCTCGGGCCATCGTTGGAGCTGCTGGCCGACAAGGACGACAATCCCCGCGCCCGGCGTCTGGCGCAGACGCTCGACCGCGCGATCGGCCGCCACCTCGAGGAGGACCGCTCGCCGTCACGCAATGTCGGCGAGCTCGACAACCGCGGCAGCCACTTCTACCTGGCGCTGTACTGGGCGCAGGAGCTGGCGGGCCGGGAGGAGGACGCTGAGCCGGCCGGCCGGGAGGAGGACGCTGAGCCGGCCGGCCGGGAGGATCGTGAGCTGGCGGAGCAGTTCCGGGCCCTGGCCGAGCGGCTGGCTGAGGAGGAGGAGAAGATCGTCGAGGAGCTGAACGCGGTCCAGGGGTCGGAGGTTGACGTCGGCGGCTACTACTGGCCGGACAAGCAGAAGATCGCGGAGGCGATGCGCCCGAGCGAGACGTTCAACAACGCCCTCGAGCAGCTCCAGCGCGCTACAGCGTGAGCTCGTAGACGTCGGAGAGCTTCGCCTTCAGATAGGCGAGGAACGGCTTCACCGAGATCGTGGTGCCGACCACCCGCTCCAGCAGCTCAGGCATCGAGAACTTGGCGCCGTGGCGATGTACGTGCTCGCGCAGCCATTCGCGCAGCGTCTGCAGATCGCCGCCGGCCAGCCGGTCGTCGAGATCGGGGATGTCGGCGTGCACCTTCTCCCACAGCTGCCCCGCGATCAGGTTGCCCAGCGCATAGGTGGGGAAGTAGCCGAACGAGCCGGTCGACCAATGGACGTCCTGGAGGACCCCATGGGCGTCGTCGGGAACGTCGAGCCCGAGATAGGCTTTGTAGCGGGCGTTCCAGGCCTCCGGCAGCTCGGAGATGGCCAGCTGGCCCTCGATCAGCTGCTGCTCGAGCTCGAAGCGCAGCACGACGTGCAGGCTGTAGGTCGCCTCATCGGCTTCAACCCGGATGAACGACGGCTCCACCCGGTTGACCGCGCGGTAGAGCGCCGCGGCGTCGATTCGGGTGCCGAACTGCTCGCTGATCAGCGGCGCCAGCACGATCGAGAACGCGCGCCCGCGGCCGACCATGTTCTCCCACAGCCGGCTCTGCGACTCGTGAAGGCCCAGCGACTCGGCATGGCCGAGCGGCGTGCGCTGGAGCGAGCCGGCGATGCCGGCCTCGTAGAGGCCGTGCCCGCATTCGTGCATCGCGCCGTAGAGCGCACCCGGGAAGTAGGTCTCATCCCACCGGGTGGTGATCCGCACGTCGTGGGAGCCGAACGAGGTGGCGAACGGATGCACGGCGGTGTCCATCCGCCAGGAGCTCGGCTCGAACCCCATCAGCCTCACGACCTCGTCGGCCAGCCGGCGCTGGCGCTCGACCGGAAAGTGACCGTGCAGCGGCGAGGCGTCGACGCGGTCGGAGTGGCCGGCCAGCGTGGCGATCAGCGGCACGAGCTCGGATTTGAGCTCGGCGAACAGGCGGCTGACGGTGGCGCTGCGCATCCCGGGCTCGTAGTCGTCAAGCAGCACGTCGTAGGCGCAGTCGAACTCGTCAAAGCATTCGACGTAGCGCCGGGCCAGCTCGAGGTTTCGCTCCAGGTGCGGCGCGAACGCCGAGAAGTCGGAGTTGGCACGGGCATGCCTCCACGCCTCCTGCCCCAGCGACGCCGCGCGTGCACGCTCGGCCGCGAGCTCGATGGGGACCCGGCGCGCCTTCTCCCAGCGTCGGCGCGTGACCCGCACGAGCGCAGCGTCATCGTCGTCTGGCTCGGCGCCGCCGAGCGCCGCGTGCGCCGTGTCCAGCAGCCGCCCCGTCTCGGGCGAGATGAAGCGCTCGTGGCTGACCCGGCGCATCGTGGCCAGCGTCTCGGGCATCATCGTCTGCTGGTCCCACTCGAGCAGGTGGGTGACGTCGCTGAGGTCGGCTATTTCCGCCAGCACGCGGCGCAGCTGTTCGATGCCCGTGCTCACCGCTCCGGCAGGGACGCCGGGAAGCCCACGGCGGGGGGTGGCTGGCTATGCCACCATTGCCACATGATGCGGCGGTCGGCGTCGATCAAGCTGATGAATCTGTTCGGGATCCGGATCGGGGTCAACGGCACGTGGTTCTTGATCCTATTTCTGATGATCTTCTGGCTGTCAGGCAGCTTCCGGCAGGCGCTTCACAGCTCCGACGGGCTGGCGTACGTGACGACCGTCGTCACGGTGCTGGTGCTGTTCGGCTCGCTGATCATCCATGAGCTCGGACACGCGCTCGTGGCGCGGCGTCAGGGCATTGACGTAGACCGAATCGAGCTGTTCCTGTTCGGGGGCTTTACCCAGATGAGCCGGGACGCAAGCTCGCCCGGCGAGGACTTCAAGATCGCCGCCGCCGGGCCGTTTGCGACCTTCTGCTTCGTGCTGCTGTGCCTGGCGGTCGACCTGGCGATCGTCGGGTCGCACCGGCTGGTTCACGCGGCGATCCTCGACGGGAAGGTCAAGATCACGCCGGTGCTCCTGGCCGCCAGCTGGCTGCTGTTCTGGAACGTGCTGCTGCTGGCGTTCAATCTCGTTCCCGCCTTCCCGCTGGACGGCGGCCGGATCGCCCGGGCGATCGTCTGGCGGCTGACGGGCTCAAAGCGCCGCGGAACGCAGATCTCGGCTCGGCTCGGTCAGGCCTTCGGGCTGCTGCTCGGCGCCGGCGGGCTGTGGCTGCTGCTCGGCTACCGCAGCTTCGGCGGGCTGTGGCTGATCGCGATCTCGTTCCTGCTCTACCAGTCGGCGCGCGGCGCGCTCATGCAGACCAGCTTCACCAAACACATCGAGGGCGTGACGGTGGCCGACGTGATGGATGCTCAGCCGGTGGCGATCACGGCTGAGACGCCGGTCAGCGAGGCGCTCGACAGCTATTTCCTGCGCTATGGGTGGAGCTGGTTTCCGGTGATCGATGCGGAGGGGCGGCTGCTCGGGGTGGCTCAGCGTGACCGGCTTCAGTCGGCCTACGACTCCGGCGAGGGGTGGCTGACGGTCGGCGCGGTACTGGAGGCCGACGACGGCGGTCGCTGGCGAGTGGATGAGGACCGCCCGCTGACCGAGGCGCTCTCATCGGAGTCGTTCGGCAAGCTCGGCGCAGTGATGGCCGTCGACCGCGAGGGTGTTCTACGGGGCGTGCTGACCACCGACCGGGTCCGCCGAGCCCTGCAGTCGGCGTTCGGGTCAAGGGTCTGAGGGTTAGCTACACGCGCCTTGACGGGTAATAATTTCCCCACCATGCCGGGGAAGTTGAGGCCAGGGAGTGGGCTCGACCATCGAGCGGCTCGCCGACGGCCTCATCCGGGGATATGGACGCTGTTGAGGGGCCTGGCGCTCGTGGCGGTATTGGCGGTTGCCGGAGCCGCGGCCGGGAGCGTCGCGGCGCAGCCCTCGGTGGGGACTCCGACCGTCACCGTGCCGACGCTTCCACCGCCGCCGGTCAGCGTCCCTTCGGTGCCGACACCCACGCTCACCGTGCCCTCGGTGTCCCCCGCGCCCGGCGTGAGCACACCCTCGGTCTCCCTGCCCTCACCCGGCGTCTCAAGCTCCTCGAGCTCATCGCAGCAGTCGGGCGGCTACTCCGGCGCGGCCGCGACGGGCGGCGGGTACGCGGCCGGGGCATCGGCAGCCGGGGCGGGATCGGGCTCGGGGCCCTCGGGGAGCCGGGCCCACCGGGCGTATGCCGGCAGCGACCACCGCGGCGGCTACACCAAGCAATATCTCCAGCGGCTGGTGACCGGGCGGGTCGGATGCCTGGCGGCGGTCCCGGGCGGACCCGCGAAGGTCCTCGTGCTGCGAACCGGGACGGGAATCAGCCGGAGCTACACGCGCCAGCAGGTGGCGCGGATGCTGCACATCAGCCTCACGCGGGAGGGGCAGCTCGAGCATCGAGCGGTGAGCTCATTCAACGCCGAGGCCAAGCACGGCTGTCCGGCGATCGGCGTGGCGGCCGCCGGCGCGCTGTCCACGGCCGCGGCGCAGCTCGGAGCGGTGGAGCGGCTCGTCCCCGCCGCGCTCGGGGGCGGGCGGGCGGTGGCGGGGGCCCGGACTTCGCGGCGCCGCCACCACCACCGGAGCGGGACGCGGCATCAGGCGGTGTCCGGCGCAACCTCCCACGTTCAGAAGGGCACGATCGCGCCGCTCGCGCATTCGGGGCCGGACCTGCTCCTGTGGATACTGTTGGCGCTGGCGCTCCTGGCCGCGACCGCCGTGGCCGCTCCGGCCACGCGGCGCCGGTTGCGGCTGCGCCCGGCGCACGCCGGCGCGGCCGAGCCGGTGTCGGGGCCGGTCAACGGCCGTGAGGCGGAGGTTGCAGACGCCGCAGCGGCGGGTCTGGCCGGGGCGGCGCTGGGTGGCGCCGCGACGCGCGACGAGCCGGCGCCCGCGGAGATGGAGGACGCAGCCCCGGCGCCCGCGGCGATGGAGGACGCAGCCTCGGCCACCCACCGCGGCACGGAGCTCGAGCGCGCGGGCGACGTCGAGGGAGCCCTCGCCGCCTACCAGCACGCGGATGGCCTTGGGAGCGCCGAGGCCGCGTTCGGCCTCGGCGGCCTGCTCGTGGGCCTGGGTGACATGGCGGGAGCGCTCGCGGCCTACCGGCGCGCCGATCAGCGCGGGCACGCCGGGGCGGCGACGAACCTCGGGGCGCTGCTCGAGGACAAGGGCGATCTCAGGGGCGCGCGGAAGGCCTACCGGCGGGCGGACGAGCGCGGGGACGCGGCCGGTGCGTTCAACCTCGGGCTGCTGCTGCTCAAGCGGGGCAAGCAATCGGACGCGCTGCGTGCGTTCCGGCACGCCGATGAACGAGGTGACGGCGCGGCGGCGCTCAACGTCGGCGCGCTGCTCGAGCAGCGGGGCGACCACCAAGGCGCCCTCGCGGCCTACCGGCGAGCCGAGGAGCGGGGCGAGCCGAGCGCGGCGGCGAACATCGAGCGGCTGAGCGCTCCACCGCCGGAGGCACCGGCGCCGGTCGAGGACGCCGCGACGGCCAACAACCGCGCGATCGAACTGGAGCGCCGGGGAGACGTCGGCGGGGCGGCAGCGGCCTACCGCTACGCCGACTCACTGGGGAGCACCGAGGCGGCCCTCAACCTCGGGGGTCTGCTGCTGGGCATGGGTGATGTGCCCGGCGCCACCGACGCGTTCCGCCGTGCCGATCACCGGGGTGACGCCACCGCGGCCTTCAACCTGGGGCTGGTGCTGCTCCGGCAGGGCGACCGGTCGGGCGCGGTGGAGGCGTTCCGGCGCGCCGATCAGCGCGGCGACGGCGCGGCGGCGCTCAACCTCGGGTCGCTGCTCGAGCAGCAGGGCGATCACGAGGGTGCCCTGGCCGCCTACCGGCGCGCCGCCGAGCGCGGTGAGCCCGACGCGGAATCGCATGTCGGGCGGCTGGCGGGGGCGCCGGCGGCGGACGCCACCGCGGCCAAGGACCTGGAACGCCAGGGAGACCTCGACGGCGCCCGTGAGGTCTACGAGCGCGCGGCCGCGAACGGCGACGCCGAGGCCGCGACCAACCTCGGGGTGCTGCTCGAACAGCAGGGCGACCTCGACGGAGCCCTCGCGGCCTACCGGCGAGCCGACGAGCGCGGAGACGTCAACGGAGCCTTCAACCTCGGGTGCCTGCTGGCCGAGCTCGGGGACATGCCGGGAGCGATAGCGGCGCTCAGACGCGCCGATGAGCGCGGGGACGCGGCGGCCGCGTCCAACCTCGGCGTGCTGCTCGAGCAGCACCGCGACCTCGACGGCGCGCTGCACGCCTACCGGCGAGCCGATGAGCGCGGCGACGCAAACGGCGCCTTCAACCTCGGGCTGCTGCTCGCCGGGCGAGACGATCCGGCGGGCGCCCGTCACGCCTACGAGCGGGCGAGCGAACGCGGCGATCCCGAGGTCGCCGAACGCGCCCGCCACGCCCTCCAGGAGCTGAACGGGCACGTGGAAAATCTCTGACCGGGCGCCGGCGGTCAGCAGCAAGACGCAACCACGGGCGGGCGGCAGCCCGCCTTTAAATAGAATCGGCGGTCAATGCCCTCCCACGACGTGCTGATCATCGGTGCCGGCCTGGCCGGCCAGCGAGCTGCGCTGGCGGCGGCGGAGAAGGGCGTTACGGTCGCCATCATTTCGAAGGTCCACCCGGTTCGCTCGCACTCGGTGGCTGCCGCCGGCGGGATCAACGCGGCGCTCAACCCGGAGGACAGCTGGGAGTCGCACGCCTTTGACACCGTGAAGGGGTCGGACTACCTGGGCGACCAGGACGCGATCGAGATCATGGCGCGCGAGGCGCCCGAGGAGATCCTGTGGCTC
>DAIQND010000100.1:0-8546 GCA_036788555.1 Solirubrobacteraceae bacterium
CCACCAGGCGTCGATGTAGTCGGGGCGGCGGTTCTGGTACTTCAGGTAGTAGGAGTGCTCCCAGACATCGACGCCGAGCAGGGGCGTCTTGCCGGTGGAGACCGGGTTGTCCTGGTTGGGCGTCGAGACGACCGCCAGGCCGGAGCCGTCGTGGACCAGCCAGGCCCAGCCCGAGCCGAACTGGCCGACGCCCGCGGCCTTGAGCTTGTTCTTGAACTCGTCGAAGGAGCCGAAGGCGGCCTCGATCGCTCGCCGCAGCTCGCCGTCGGGCTCGCCGCCGCCGTCGGGCGACATCCACTCCCAGAAGAGCGAGTGGTTGTAATGGCCGCCGGCGTTGTTGCGCACCGCTCCGCGCTTGTCCTCGGGGATCTGGCCGAGGTTCTGGAGGACCTCCTCGACGGGCTTCTCGGCCCACTCGGTCCCCTCGAGCGCCTTGTTGGCGTTGGTGACGTAGGCCTGATGGTGCTTATCGTGATGCAGGTGCATCGTCTCGTCGTCGATATGCGGCTCGAGGGCGTTGTAGTCGTAGGGGAGAGGCGGAACTTCGTATGCCATGGTGAACTCCTTGTGCGGCTTGTCGAGGAGGCTCTTCTATCACGGCTGGATAGGCTTCGGCGGCCCGAGGCGTCCGCTGGCTGACTCTCACCATGACTCGCCTGTCCACGTATCTGCTGCCCACCGAGCGCGAGCCCCCGGCCGACGCCGAGGCGATCAGCCACATCCTGCTCGTGCGCGCCGGGCTGGTCCGCCAGGTTGGCTCAGGCCTGTGGACCTGGCTGCCGGCCGGCTGGCGGGCGCACCAGCGGGTGGTCCAGATCGTGCGCGAGGAGATGAACGCGATCGGCGGCCAGGAGATGCTGATGCCGGTGCTCCACCCGGCCGAGCCCTGGCGGCGCTCCGGGCGCTACGCGATCGACGAGCTGTTCAAGCTCAAGGACCGCCGCGGCGCCGATATGGTCCTGGCGCTCACCCACGAGGAGATCGCCACGCTGCACGTGGCGGCGGCCGTCCGGTCCTACCGCGACCTGCCGCTGATCCTCTACCACTTCCAGGTCAAGGAGCGCGACGAGGCCCGCCCGCGCGCCGGCGTGCTGCGCACGCGCGAGTTCATCATGAAGGACGCCTACACCTTCGACCGCGATCGGGAGGGGCTGGACGCCGCCTACGACAGGCACGTCGCCGCCTATGACCGGATGATGGATCGCTGCGGTCTTGAGTGGTATCGGGTGGAGGCGGACGTAGGCGTGATGGGCGGATTCGGCGCCCACGAATACATGGCCCCGTGCGGGGCGGGGGAGAACGAGGTGGTCCTCGCCCCGGGCTACGCGGCCAATCTCGAGGTGGCGAGCGCCGACCCGCAGCCGGTGACGCTGCCACCCCCCCTGGATTCGCCCGAGCTGGTCGATACCCCGGGGCTGACCACGGTTGAGCAGGTGGCGCAGGCGCTCGGAGTGCAATCGGGCGCGCTGCTGAAGGCCTACCCGGTGATCGCCGAATCCGGTGAGCTGAAGGTGGTGATGCTCCGCGGCGATCATCGCGTCAACGAGATCAAGCTGGGGCTGGCCCTGAAGACCCCGTTTCGCCCGGCCCGCCCTGAGGAGGTGGCCGAACAGCTGGGCCCTCCGGGCTTCATCGGGCCGGTGGGGACAGAGCTCGAGATCCTGCTCGACGAGGCGGTGCGGGTCGACGCTGACGCGTCCTACGTCACCGGCGCCAACCGGCCGGATGCACATCTGCGCGGGGTCCAGCCCGGCCGCGACTTCCGTTTCACGGCGGTTGACGTGCGCACCGTCGTGGCGGGGGATACGGTGGCGGGTGCGACGGTCCGGGTGGAGCCGGCGATCGAGGTCGGCAACATCTTCAAGCTCGGCACCCGCTACTCGGAGGCGCTCGGGGCGTCCTATCTCGACGAGGCGGGGGCCGAGCGGCCGATCTGGATGGGTTCCTACGGGTTCGGTCCGGCGCGGGCGGCGGCGGCGGCGATCGAGCAGTACGCGGACGAGCACGGCATCTCCTGGCCGCGGGCGATCGCCCCGTTCGACGTCGAGCTGGTGGCGCTGGGGCGCCCTGGCGCGGAGGAACGGCTGCTTGCCGACCGGCTCTACGGCGATTTCCAGGGGGCCGGCCTGGAGACGCTGTACGACGATCGCGACGCCAGCCCGGGCGAGAAGTTCGCCGACGCCGAACTGCTCGGCTGCCCGCTTCGGGTGACGGTGGGGCGGCGGACGCTGGCTTCGGGCGAGGTCGAGGTCCAGATTCGCCGCGGACTGCGGAGCCGAACGGTCGCGGTCGAACGGGCCGCCGCGGCCGTGGCGGAGCTCTGGCGGGAGCTGCCCTGACGAGCGGCCGGCGTGGATGGGGCGCGCGCGGTGAGCCGAGCACCATCTAAGCGCCGTCTGTTCGGCGTCGATCGCTCGGGCCCGCCGCCGGAGGCGACGCTGTCGGGCCGGCCACTGCGTCCGTGGACGGTCCCCAACGTGATCGGCTACCTGCGCCTGGCGGGGATCCCGGCCTTCCTGGCGGTGGCGCTCTCCAGCCGCGGGGGCCACAGCACGCCGGCGGCGGTGATGTTCGCGGTGATCGGCTGGGCCGACTACCTCGACGGCTTCGCGGCCCGGCTGACCGGCCAGTACAGCCGTCTCGGCGCGCTGATGGACCCGGTGATCGACCGGCTGCTGGTGCTCTCGGGCATGGCGGTCGTGCTGCGCTTTGACCTGCTCCCCCGGTGGGCGGTGGCGCTGGTCATCGCCCGGGAGGTGCTGGTCCTGATCCTCAGCCGCTACGGCCTGCGGCACGGCGTCGAGCTCAAGATCAACTGGCCGGGGAGGCTCGGCGTCGCGCCGGCGATGGGGGCGCCGTTCTTCGCGATGCTGGGCCTTCATACGGTGGCGCTCGTGATGCTCTACATGGGGCTCGCCCTTGGGTTCCTGGCGGCTGGGCTGTATATCCGCTCCGGCTGGCAGCAGCTCCGCGCCGGCAAAGCCTCAAGCTCAGCTTGACCCTACAGGGTCCGGGGGTATACTCCCGCGCCGAGCCCGCCTACCTCGGGGAGGATCTGAGAGAAATGGATACGTTTCCTGACCTCGGTTCGCTGAGTGACCAGGATCTCAAGGAGCTGATCAAGCAGCTGACCGATGAGGAGATGGAGATCTCCTACAAGCGGCGGATCCTCCACGGAAAGATCGACATCCTGCGTGCCGAACTGGTCAACCGCCTGCGCAAGAAGGACGAGAGCGGCGAGTTGGTGATCACCGGCGCCGACGTCCAGCAGCTCACCGACATCCTCGCGGGTCGCGTTCCGGCGAGCGGAACTGAGTAGCCGAATCGGTGACCCTGCACTGTCCAGAGTGCGGCGCCGTCAACCACGAGGGGGCGAACTACTGTCAGCGCTGCGGCGCGTTCCTCGCTCAGTCCGATCCGCCGCCGGGGACCACGACGGCCGCCTACAAGGTGGGGGAGACGGGCGAGCTCGAGGAGCTGTCGCTGGACGAGGTGATCGCCCGCGGCGCGGCGCTCGTGATCCGGACCGGGGGCGGCCGGGCGGGCGAGAGCTTCCCGCTCGAGGGCGAGCGGCTGACGATCGGCCGCCGGCCCGACAGCGACATCTTCCTCGACGATGTGACGGTCTCACGCGATCACGCGCTGCTCGTCCGCCGCGGTGACGGCTACTACCTCGATGACTGCGGATCGTTGAACGGCACCTACGTCAACCGCCGCCGGATCGAATCGCACCGGCTGACCGACGGCGATGAGCTGCAGATCGGCAAGTACAAGCTGGCCTACCTCAGCCGCTGATGAGCGTCTCGCAGACAGGCGACCCAGACCTGGGGCTCGGGGACCCGCCGCCGGAGATCCGCGGGCCGGCGCCCGAGCGCCCGCGTCAGAAGGCGGTGACGATCGGGGCGGTATGCAAGGCGCTGCGCCAGGAGTTCCCCGATATCTCGATTTCAAAGATCCGTTACCTGGAGGACCAGAAGCTGCTCTCTCCCCGCCGCACGCAGGGGGGCTACCGGCTCTACACCGCGGCCGACATCCAGCGGCTGCGGACGATCCTGCGCCTCCAGCGTGACGAGTTCCTGCCGCTGCGGGTGATCCGCCAGGAGCTCGCCCAGGGACGGGCCGACCGAGACGTGGCCGCCCCCGCCGACGGGCGGTCGTTGCGCCGCGCGCTGGTCAGTACGCGGGAGCCGGGCGCGCTCTACTCGCTCCAGGACGTCTGCGAGGAAACCGGAGCCGATCCGACGCTGGTGCGGGAGCTGGTCGACTTCGGGGTGATCAAGGGCGAGCAGCGCTCCGGCGTGCGGTATTTCGAGGAGACCGAGCGTGAGATCGTCCGCGCAGTCGCGGAGCTGGCACGCTACGGGGTGGGCGGACGCAACCTGCGGGTGTTTCGCAGCTCGGCTGACCGCGAGGCCCAGCTGCTCCAGAGCATCCTGGCGCCGGCGCTGCGCTCGCGCAACCCCGAACGGCGCAAGGAGGCGATCGAGGCGCTGGAGAACCTCGCCTCGGTGACCAGCCGGCTCAAGCACCTGCTGCTGATTCGCGACCTGCGCAACATCGCGAGCTGACGGCGCCCGGTTGCCGGCGTGGATCTCCGGGCGTTCATCCGCGACATCCCCGACTTTCCCGAGCCGGGAATCGTGTTCAAGGACATCTCGCCGCTGCTGTTGAACGCCGACGCGCTGGGCGCCGCGATCGAACGGCTGGCTGAGCTGGCCGACCCACTGGCGGTCGACCTGGTGCTGGCCGCCGAAGCCCGCGGCTTCATCCTCGGCGGCGCGCTGGCGCGCCGGCTGGGCGCCGGGTTCGTCCCCGCGCGGCGGCCGGGCAAGCTCCCGCACGACACCGTGAGCGCGGAATACACTCTGGAGTACGGGATCAACGCGCTCGAGGTCCACGCCGACGCGCTCGCCGGAGGCACCCGGGTGCTCGTCCACGACGATCTGCTGGCCACCGGCGGGACCGCCCGGGCGCTGTGCGACCTGGTCGAGCGGCTGGGCGGCCAGGTGGCCGCCTGCGCGTTCCTGATCGAGCTGAGCTTTTTGAACGGCCGCCAGCGCCTGGATCCGCATCCCGTGCTGGCGCTGATCGACTACGCCGGGTAAGTGCCGGTCGCTCGACGCTCGAGGACGATCGACGCCTCGCCGCAGACGGTGTGGGAGCTGATCGCCGACCCCCACCACATGCCGCGCTGGTGGCCGGAGGTCAAGCGAATGGAGGGCGTGGAGGAGGATCGCTTCACCCAGGTGTTCACCACCCGCAAGGGCCGCGCGGTCCGCATGGACTTCCGGCTGCTGGCCTCCGAGCCGCCCGGACCGGACGGCGATCCGCCCGGGCGCCGCGTGTGGGTGCAGGAGCTGGAGGGGACGCCGTTCGAGCGCGTGCTGGGCGAGGCGGTGACCGAGGTCGTGCTCGAGCCGGCCGGGGAGGGGACGCTCGTGACGATCGCGCTCACCCAGCGGCTGCGCGGCTACTCCCGCACCGGCGGCTTCCTCATGCGCCGCGCGACCCGCGCGCGGCTCGACCAGGCGCTGGAGCGCCTCCAGGCGCTGCTCACAGCTGCGTGAGCGTGCCCTCCAGGACGATCTTGCCCGGGGTCTTCGGCTTTGAACGGGTCTCGAGCGTCACGATCAGCCGGTGGAAGTGCGAAGCGTTGCTGGGTAGGCCGCCCGCGGTCTTCAGCTGCCCGCTCGACCCGACGGCGGGGCTGACGAAGCCCAGCAGCGAGCTATCCGACGGCGAGTTGTAGAGCCACACGGCGTACGCGTTGGGCGGGTTCTTGCTGTTGGCGGGCAGCCCCTCGGCGGCGATCGCCACGCCCACCTGGTTCTGTGCGGCCAGCACCTCGGCCAGGCCGATCGGCGATTTGGCGCCGCTCGGCGGCTTGAGCGGGATCTGCGCCACGATTCGCGGCGCCGCGGCCGTGGTGGCGGCCTTTGCCCGGCTCCGGTGCGCGGCCGTCGCGGCGTGCTTGTGGCCGGTGCCGCCGAACACCACGAATACCAGCACCAGCGCGAGGGCCAGCGCCGCAAGCAGGCCGAGCAGCAGCGCGCCGCCGCGGCGCGAGCCCGGTGTGTGAGGCGGCCGCTCGCGCGGGGTCCCGTTGGACCGCGCCAGGCTGCCAGTCGGCGTGCCGGCCCCGTTGGACGCCGGGGCGGCCTCGGTGTCCGCCTCCGTCACCGTCGCGGTGGGCGGTTCGGCGCCGCGCCCAGTGGCCGCGGCGACCGGAGCGCGCCTGCCCCCGCCCCTGGCTCGCGAAGCACGCCCGTTGGTCGGTATCTCCGGGAGCGGACGCTCGGCCAGATCCGCAAGCTCGGAGGCCACCGCGCGGGCCCACGCCCGCTCGCTGGCCGAGCTCCCCAGGCGCTCGCGGACCTCGGAGGCGACCGGCGAGGGCAGCGCGTCCAGCAGATAGTCGGTGATCAGGGCCCGGCGGTCGGGGGTGACCCGCGTCTGCGGGCCGAGCGTGTCCAGGGCGGCAAGCGCCCGCTGACGCACACCGGCGCGATCGATCGAGAGCAGCCGCGCGATCTCGTCGTAGCTGCGCCCCCGGCGGAGCACCAGCTCGAGGACCGCCCGCTGGTCGGCCGGCAAGCTTTCAATTGAAGGCATTTGCAGGGGGTAGGGTAGAGCAATGGCCTCGGTTCCCGCGCAACTCGCACCGGTCGGGTTTGACCGCCTGTACGGCCTCGAGGTGCTCGAGCTCGGCGACAGCCGCGCCAGCGCCCAGGTGCCGGTTCGGGACGAGCTCAAGCAGCCGCTGGGGCTCGTGCACGGCGGGGTCTACGCCGCGATCGCCGAGAGCCTGGCCACGATCGCCACCGCGCGCGCCGTCGCCGCCAAGCACCAGGTCGCCGTCGGCCTTTCCAACCAGACGAGCTTTCTGCGCCCGATCACCCAGGGGACGATCCACGCCCGGGCGCTCGCCAAGCACCGCGGGCGGACGACCTGGGTGTGGGAGGTCGAGATGTCCGACGATCACGGCGCGCTGTGCGTGCTGACGCGGATGACGATCGCGGTCAGGGACCGCGACGGCGGCTAACCGGCGTCCGCGCCGGTGCGCACCCGGCGGCCGCTACGGCGGGCCGGAGCTCGGCGGGGTCGCTTGGGCGCCGCCCCCCCGGCGTCCACCAGCTCCTCGATCGACAGCCTGAGCTGCTCGGCCAGCACGTCGAGATCGGCCAGCGCGTCGTAATCGGCGGCCAGCCCGAAGTTGAGCTGCCCGTTGTAGCTCATGATCGCGATGCCCAGGGCGGTGTTCTCGGCCAGCGGCACCATCGGGAAGATCGACTCCAGCTCGCGCCCCAGCAGGTAGAGCGGAAACTGGGGCCCCGGGACGTTGGTGACCACGAGATTGAACAGGCGCTGGCGGGCCTGCAGGCGCGCGGCCTGAGAGATGATGGTGGGCGGGGCAAACCCCGAAAGCTGGGTCAGCACCTGCGCCCCCACCGCCTGACCGGATTGCTTTAGCTCGCGCATCGTGGCGCTGATCGCGTGCAGGCGCTCGGCCGGGTCTGTGATCCCGACCGGCAGCGGGGCCCACATCGCGGCCACCCGGTTGCCCAGGGCGCCGCGCTCGACGTCGGCGCGGACCGACACCGGGACCATCGCCCGTAGCTCCACGCCGTCGGTCTTTTCTCCATGCAGGCGCATGTATCGCCCCAGGCTGCCGGCCACCGCCGCCAGCACCACGTCGTTGACCGTCCCACCGAGGGAGTTCTTCACCGCCTTGAACCGGTTGAGGTCGCCTCGCACCCAGGTGAACCGCCGATGCGGTCCGATCGGCACGTTGAAGACGCTCTCCGGAGCGGGCCTCAGGCCGGTCTTCGCCAGCTCGCCCAGCGCCCCCGCCGAGCGCGCGAGGCGCCCCGCCACCGTCCGCGGCCCGCGCAGCGCCGCACGCACCCCGCGCACCATCTCGCCCGGAACCGTCGCGCGCTCGAGCAGTGCATCGGCCAGCAGCTGGGCTCGAGTCGGGAGCGGGCTCGGCGCCCACTCGTGGTCCGGGGGGGCGACCGGCATCGGGTCCGGCGAGGTGTCGAACAGCACGGTCATGATGTCCACCCCGGAGATCCCGTCGACCAGCGCGTGGTGGGTCTTGCTCAGCAGCGCGAAACGGTCGCCGACCAGCCCCTCGACCAGCCAGATCTCCCACAGGGGCCGCGAGCGATCGAGCGCCTGCGAGAACACGCGTCCGGTCATCCGCATCAGCTGCGCCTCATCGCCGGGGGCAGGCAGGGCCGAGTGGCGCACGTGGAAGCCGAGGTTGAAGTGCGGATCGTCGACCCACACCGGCCGGCCCTGGCCGAACGGAACGAAGGCCAGCCGCTGGCGATAACGCGGGACGAGGTGCAGGCGCGACTCGATCGCCTCGATCAGCTCCTCCTGGGCCGGCGGCTCGCCGTGGAAGACCGCGCACCCGGCCACGTGCATGTGCGCCGAGCCTCGCTCCAGATGCAGGAACGAGCTGTCAAGGCCGCTCAGCCGGTCCGGTTTGGCCATGCAGGCATTCTTGCAAGACCGGCCGGCCCGCGCACGGGGGCTGC
>DAIQND010000101.1:0-8498 GCA_036788555.1 Solirubrobacteraceae bacterium
GCGCCGTAGGCGACGGGCAGCCGCCGGAAGGTCCCCACGAGCGCTGCCACCCCCAACACCAGAAAGCCGAACAGCATCAGGTTGGCTCCCGCATTCCACAGCCCGTTGCCGCCGAAGCCACGGAAGTAGAGCGGCGGTGCCGGGCCGTGCAGCAGCTGCCGCAGCCCGCCCCACGCGGCCACCGCGCCGTCCCACACTCCGCCGAACGGCGCAAAGTGCCTGAACCAGACCGTCGAGGTTGCGTGGAAGGGCGCGAGCCCGTCGCCGGTCAGCAGCGCCAGCGCCAGCGCATAGGCGCCGAGGCCGGCCGGGACCAGCAGCACCCAGGCAAGCGCCGGGCCCGGCCGATAGCGCGGAAGCAGCCGCTGCAACCATGGCCGGCCGAGGAGCGGGAACGCCGCCGCGCGCTGCACCCGCGGTCCGTAGAGGTACACAAGCACCAGCGGGACGATCAGCGTGACCCCGGTGGCCCGCTCGGCGGCAGCCAGGCCACCCAGGAGCCCGGCTCGCGCCCACCGGCCGGTTCGCGCCATCCACAGGCAGCCCAGCGCCAGCGCTAGGAACAGAGATTCGCTGTAGACCGCGGAGAAGAAGTAGGCCATCGGGCAGAAGGCGATCAGCAGCACGGTGATCCGCGCCAGCTCGTCGTCGAGCTCGAGAGCGACCAGCCGGTAGAGCAACACCAGCGCCACGATCAACGCGGCCATCGAGATCAGCACCCCGGCGAGAAGGTCAGAGCCGATCACCAGGCCGAGCCCGCGCAGCAGGAGGGGATACAGCGGGAAGAACGCCGTCCGTGCCGCCTGGTGGTCGTAGCCGCCCTGGGCGATCGCCAGATACCAAACCGAATCCCAGCGGGCAAACGGCGCGGCGAGCAGGTTCTCGAAGTAATGGAAGGGGGTGGTCAGCCCCCCGGGGTCGTATCGCTCCCACCCGGGCGCGTTCCCAAACCCGAGTACGCCGAGGACACCGGAGACGAGGATCACCAGCCGGGAGGTCCAGAACGCCTGCCACGCGGTCCGCCAGGCCGGCCGGCCCGCGCCGCCGGCAATCCGCGTCCACAGCCTCGGCCTGAGCAGCTCTACCTGCATCCAGAGCGCGAGTGTCGCACCAGCGGCAGGAGCTTGAACTGCCGGACCGAAACAGGCCGCTAGCTACACTCGGGCACAAGGCGAGCGCCGCGTGACGCCCACGCAGCCCTGGCGCCCCCTTTCCTATCCAGTCCCTCGATGAGCCGCCGCGAACGACAGCGCCAGCGACAGCGCCACCGTGGTCACCCGGTCAAGCGGGTGGTCCTGTTCAGCATGCTGTTCAGTGTGTGCGGGCTGGCGATGGCCGCCCTGTTCGCCGTCGGCTGGGTGGTATCGGTGGCCGACTCGGCCCCCAATCTGAGCCAGATGAAGCCCCGCGACCCGAGCCCGCCGTCCGCCGTGTACGCGAGCGACGGGACGTTGCTCGGCTACGTCCACGCCGACACGCTGCACATCCCCGTCACCGACGCCCAGATCCCGCCGATGCTCAAACACGCGACGATCGCCATCGAGGACCGCCGCTTCTACCAGCACGGCGCGCTCGACTACCAGGGGATCATCCGCGCCGGGATCAAGGACGTGTTCGGCGGCGCCGGCTCACTTCAGGGCGCCTCGACCCTGACCATGCAGCTGGTCGACAACATGTACCTGTGTCATCCCGCGTGCGCGGGAAGCAGGTACGCGGCAAAACACGACCTGAAGTACAAGATCACTCAGGCGAAGCTGGCCGAGCAGCTCGCCGCGCACCACACGAAGAACTGGATCCTCGACAACTATCTGAACGTCGCCCCCTACGGGACGGTCGGCGGTCAGACCGCCCTCGGCGTGGGGGCGGCCTCCGAGGTGTTCTTCGACAAGCCGGTGTGGGAGCTGGACCTGGCGCAGGAAGCGCTGCTGGCCGGCCTGCCCCAGGCCCCATCGCTGTACAACCCGTTCATCGACAAGCGCGCGGCGCTGATCAGGCGCGAGGCCGTGCTCCAGGCGATGGCGCGCTCGCACTACATCACCCGCGCGCAGGCCGCCGCCGCCGCCGCCGCGCCGCTGCAGGTGCATGCGAACACCAGCTACAGGGTGCGCCGCGAACCGTACGTGTTCGACTACGTCCTGCAGCAGCTCGATCAAAAGCTCTGCCCCCGGACCCCCGACAACTGCCCCATCGTCCGCAACGGCGGCCTGAAGATCTATACGACGCTTGACCTCAAGCGCGAGCGCGAGGCCCAGCGGGCGGTCGACCAGCAGGGCGGCCCCGTCCTTGACAACCAGCCGGCCGCCGCCCTGGCCTCGATCCAGGCCAGCACCGGCCACATCCTCGCGCTTGCGTCCTCGGCGACCTACAGCCAGACGAAGTTCTTCTTCCCGGTGCAGGCGCGCCGCCAGACGGGCTCGGCGTTCAAAGTGTTCGCGTTGATGACGCTGATCCACGACTACGACGGGGACCCGAACTCGACGTATTACACGTCGAAGTTCCTTCCCGCCGGATGGCTGCCACAGGCCCCGAACTGGAGCGTTCACACCGCCGAGCTGAGCTATCAGGGGAGGATCAACATCACCAAGGCGACCACCATCTCGGACAACACCGTATTCGTGCAGCTGGCCGCCGACCTCGGATGGGACAAGCTCGACCAGACCGCGCACGCGATGGGGATCACCTCGCCGCTCGAGGGCGTGCCGTCGGAGGTGATCGGCGGCCTGGCCAAGTGCTGCACGATGCTCGAGATGGCCGACGCCTACGCGACGCTGGCCAACGGTGGCGTCCACATCCAGCCGACGATCCTCGACAAGGTCGTGTTCCCCGACGGCAGTTCGATGAACTTCTCCAACCCGCCGCGTCACCGCGTGTTCACCGACGGTGAGGCCTACGCCGCCACGCAGGTTCTGAAGACGGTGATCCAGAGCGGCACCGGCACGGCCGCGAATTACGGCTGCCCCGCCGCAGGCAAGACCGGGACCGCGGAGAACCTCGACAACGCGTGGTTCGTGGGCTACAACCCCCAGATCTCGACCGCCGTGTGGGTTGGCTACCCGCAGGCGAACGTCCCGATGGGGCCGAACGGCTTCGGCGGCACCTTGGCCGCGCCGATCTGGCATGACTACATGCAGGCGGCCTCCAACGGCTTCTGCGGTGACTTTCCCCAGCCGACCACGCCGTGGAGCGGCGTCCCGTTCACCGGGCCCTACAGCGCCTCCGGCTCCGCCTTGGCCAACAGCAGCACGTCCGGCTCCTCGGGTGCGGGCGGTTCAGGCACCAGCACCGGCACGGGCACCACCACCGCCAACCAATACAACAACCCCACGCTGTTCGCGCAGCCACCCGCGACGACCGGCGGCGGCAACTCGCCTTCGAGCACCGGCGGCGGCGCCGCGCCGGGGCCACCGGGCGGCGGCGGGGCGCCCGGCGGCGGCCATGGCCCAGGTGGCGGCGCCCCCAAGAAGCACTAACCTGGGGGCTCACATGCCCAAGGAAGAGAAAGTCGAGCTGGAGGGAGAGGTCGTCGAGGCCCTGCCGAACGCGATGTTCCGCGTGAAGCTCGACGGGATGGACCGCACCGTGCTCGGCCATGTGGCGGGCAAGATGCGCCGCTTCCGGATCAGGATCCTGCCCGGCGACCGGGTTCGCGTAGAGCTCTCGCCCTACGACCTGGACCGGGCTCGGATCGTCTACCGGCATCGCTAGGCCTCGGCCGCGCTGCGATGCGCGAATTCGAGCTGATCGATCAGCTGGCGTCGGTTTTTGCCTGCGATCACCCGCGGGTGATCCGCGGAATCGGCGACGACGCCTCCGTCGTGCGCGGAGCCGGCTACGCCGTCACCTCGGTCGACGCGATGGTCGACGGCGTGCACTTTCGCAGCGAGCACCTGTCGCCGGGGGAGATCGGCCATCGCGCCCTTGCCGGCGCGCTCTCGGACCTGGCGGCGATGGGCAGCGAGGCCGGCGAGGCCTACCTGGTGCTGGGGCTCCCGGATCGTTTCGCCCAGGCCGACGCGCTGGCGCTGGCCGAGGCGGCGCAGCGGCTGGCCAGCCGGCACGGCGTGGCGATCGTCGGCGGGGACGTCACGCAGGCCCCGCGGCTGATGGTTTCGGTGACAGTCGTCGGCTGGAGCGCTGAACCAGGACTGTTGGTCGGGCGGGATGGCGCTCGGCCCGGCGACCGCGTCGTGGTCACCGGAAGCCTCGGCGGGGCCGGTGCCGGGCTGGCGCTGCTCGGGGATGCGGCGGTGGCGGACGGGATTCCCGCCGATGTCCTGCGCGGGTTGCGCGAACGCTACGCCAGGCCCCAGCCACGGCTGGCCGAGGGGCGCCTGCTCGCCCAGCTTGGGGCGCGAAGCGTGATCGACCTCAGCGACGGCCTGGCGCGTGACGCCGGCCACCTGGCGCAGCGCAGCGGCGTCCGGATCGAGCTGGCCCTAGCCTCGCTGCCGCTGGCCGCGGGGGTCGAAGCGGTCGCCGATCGGCTGGGGCGCAGCGCGCACTCGTTCGCGGCCACAGCGGGCGACGACTACGAGCTGTGCGCGTGTATCCCCGCCGCCGCGGCGGAGCGCCTTCAGGCGGCGTGGCCGAGGGCCAATGCTGGTCTGACGTGGATCGGGGCGGTGGTCGAAGGCCCTGCCGGGGTCACTTTTCTCGATGCCGAGGGCGAGCTTTCGGGATACGAGCACTCGTTCTGACGCGGTGCCGCGAACGCGGCGCGGACGAACGTGTCCGTCTCCCTCTCAGCCCTGCGAATCATCGCCTCAGCGACCGCGCGAGGGTCGATCCGATACTGCCCCAACGCGACCAGACGCTTGATCTCCGCGACCTTGTGGGGGGTTTTTGGATGTGGGGCCAATCCGTTCATGTGGGCAGTATCGGCCCTCTCAAAGCCGCGCAGTACCGGGTCTGGACCCCATCCATGAGCGAGGGCGTTCAGCGCCGCAGCGCCGACTTGGTGCCGCCGAGCGATCCCGGCCCGGCGTAGGTAACCGGGCCGCGGACGGTCACCCGGATCGGTTCCGGCCGGGCTTCGCGCGCGGTGCTGAGCGCCATCGCAACCACGCTGGCGGCACAGCCCAGGAACAGGCTCCAGGCGACGGCTGCCACGAGGCCATAGCCGCCGCCTCCCAGCAGCAACACCCAGCTCCACAGCGCCTGAAGCGGGCCCAGCCCCAGGCTGAGGCAGTATTCGGCGGCCACCAGCAGCGGCAGTGCGAGCCCGGCCAGGACCATCACGATCGTCCCGGCCGCCGGCAACCTGACCTCCGGCGCGACGACCCACAGCCACAGGTGCAGGGCAGGAGCGACGAGCAGGGCCGCGAACGGATTGGCCACCCACAGCACGACCGCCACCAGACACATCACGCTCAGCACGGCCGCCGCCGCGCCCTCGCCGTAGGTGTAGCTGCCGCGTCGCCTGCCGGCGTGGCGGGCGGTCCAGGCCCGCAGCCAGGCGTATCCACCGGCGACCAGGCACGCGAGCACGGCCAAGAACGCCAGCTGGCCCGACCCCAGCTTGATCGTGTCGCCCGCGAGCGGGACCGGAGGAGCGGCGTGAATCGCTCCGACCGCGCTCGCCGCCATCGCGACCAGCGCGGCAGTAATCACCGGCACAGCTCCGGCCAGGACCCAGCCCACCCACGGCAGGATCGCGCTTCCTCGGCGCCGGGCCCGCGCCAGGCCGTCGATCGAGGCCAGCAGCACGGGCAGGATCAGGGCCAGCCCTAGCAGGCTGATCGCCCACGCGGGAACCGACTTGCCGGAGAACGTCAGGTAGCTGCCCGGAGCGGGGACACTCGTCACGCCGTCAAGCGCGTTGACCGCCTGCAGCACCGCTCGGCCGGTGCCGGCGAGCGCTGCCTGACTGGGGGGCTCATCGGCGGCAGGCTGGCGCTCGCTGGAGAGCGAGAGCAGCACCGCTGGCAGCCCGTGGCCGTCGAGCGGCGCCTGCTCGGTGGCCGCCACCGGCAGCGCCAGGTGCGCCAGCTGGCCGAGCAGGCTGGTGGCGCCCGGCGCCACCCCGGCCTGGCTCTGGAGCGCGCCGGCCACGGTATTGCGAAGCAGCGGGGGCGCCACCTGCTCGGAGTCTGACCACGGCACCACGACCGGCTCGCGGATCCGCCTGCCGCCGAGATCGCCGAGCGCGATCACCGCGTCAACCGGCTGTGGCAGCGAGCGGGCAAGCTCCAGCGCGCCCGCGCCACCGGCGCTGCCGGTGGTCGACGCGAGGATCACCGTGTGCTGAAGCGTCTCGCCGCTGAGCACCTGCGCCAGCGCTAGCAGCACCGCCGTGCCCGACAGCTGCGTGGTGGCCGGAGCGCCCAGGCTGTCTCGCGGCGCCACGACGACGATGCTGCCGTTCTGCTGGCCGGCCCTGACGCCGATCACGTTCTCGAGCCTCCGCGCGCCCACCGCGGTGATGCCGCTGAAGGTGTCTGTGGAGACGCTGAACTGATCGGAGCGCAGCTGGGCGGCCACCAGCCGGCCGAGGCGGCGGTCGGCGACCGATCCCGGCGCTCGGCGCGGGAATTGCGCCGCCAGCGACGTCATCGTGGCGTAGGCGCCTGAACCGCTGTAGGCATCCGGGGCGAGGCTCGTCGTGAGCGCCGCAGGCTGATTGGTCAGCGAGAACGCGAGCACGATGACGGCCAGCACCACCGGAACCAGCCCCATGCGGTAGATCCGGGGATCCAGCATCGCGCCAGACAGGGTAACCGGCTCGTGCCGGGGGTTTCACTCCCGGCCGGTCGCCACTACCCTTTTTCGCCCAAGGAGGCGACCGTTGTCCGACCGATCGGCCCGCATTCTGCTCGTGGACGACGAGCAGTCGATTCAGACACTGCTCTCCTATCCCCTGCGCAAAGAGGGGTATGACGTCGTCCAGGCCACCGACGGGCGCCAGGCGCTTGACCGGTTCGACGAGCAGGCGTTTGACCTCGTCGTCCTCGACCTGATGCTGCCCAAGGTGGACGGGCTGGAGATATGCCGCCAGCTTCGCAGTCGCAGCGCGGTCCCGATCATCATGCTGACCGCCAAGTCCGACGAAATCGACAAGGTCGTCGGCCTCGAGCTGGGAGCCGACGACTACATCACCAAGCCGTTCTCGCTGCGCGAGTTCTCAAGCCGGATCAAGGCCGCCCTGCGGCGAGCCGAGATGAGCCGCGACGCCGAGGCCTCGCCGGACGAGTCGCCGCTCGAGGTACGCGACCTGCGCATCGACTTCGCCAAGCGCTCGGTCCGGATCCGCGGCGAGGAGGCGGAGTTGACGTTCGTCGAGTTCGAGATCCTCTCCGCCCTGGCGCGCGCCCCGGGCCGCGTGTTCACCCGCGACATGCTGCTGGCCAAGATCTGGGGCGACTCCGCCTACCGCGACCCCCGCACGATCGACGTGCACATCCGCCATCTGCGCGAGAAGATCGAGCGCGACGCCAAGGATCCTGACTACCTGTTCACGGTGCGGGGTGTCGGTTACCGCTTCCGCGACAGCGAGGCCTGACGGCACTCCGCCATGAGGCGCTCCCGCTCCGTCGGCATCAGGCGCTGGCCGGGGGTCACCCGCTCGCTGCGCAACCGCCTGGCGCTCGTGTTCTTTGCCGTCACGCTGGTGGCGATCGCGGCGCTGTATCTGTACGTGGCGCCGGGCCTGCGCTCGCGGCTGGTCAACGAACGGCTGGATGAGTTGCTCGCTGCCGCCCGCGCGGATTCGGGGCAGATCGTCAAAGCCGTCGGGAGCACCGAGCCCGCGGTGGTGGTCCGACGTGAGGTCGACACCGCCGCGCTCAGCTCCGGCGACCGGGTGACGCTCCTGCTCGTCGCCCGGACCCCGGCCGGCGTGCAGCTCTCGCCCGAGGCCGATTCGATCAACGTCGCGGCAGCGGCCGGGCTGCCAAAGCAGATCGGCACCGAGGCCGCCCGGACCCGCACGCCGAGGACGGGAACCGAGCCGGGCGCCGCGGGCCTGCTCGCCGAGGCGGCGTATCCCGTCGACTATGGCGGACAGGTGGCGGCGGTGATCGTCTACTCCTCGCCGGTGTCGGATGTCGTCCACAGCGTCACGCTCGTCCGCCACGAGATCCTGATCGCGGGCGGGATCGCGCTGCTGCTGGCACTGGTCGGTGGATATCTGGTCGCCCGGGCGCTGGCCCAGCGGGTCAAGCGACTCGAGCTGGCCGCGCAGCAGGTCGCGGCGGGCGACTTCGAACATCCGATCGCCGTCGACTCCGGCGATGAGCTCGGGCAGCTGGCGGTGGCCTTCAACCAGATGCAGCAGCAGCTCGCGCTCCTCGTCTCCGCACGGGAGAAGTTCATCGCCACCGCTTCGCACGAGTTGCGCACGCCGGTGTTCTCGCTCGGCGGGTTTATCGAGTTGCTCGAGGACGAGGAGCTTGACGAGGAGACCCGGCGGCGCTTCTTTGAGCAGGTGAAGGATCAGGTCGAGCGGCTGCGCAAGCTCTCGGTCGACCTCCTCGACCTGTCAAAGCTGGAGTCAGGCTCGC
>DAIQND010000102.1:0-8477 GCA_036788555.1 Solirubrobacteraceae bacterium
AGGCGGGCGAATACGGAGATCAGGGACCCGCCGAAGCCCAGGCCGACCAGCGCGTTGATCGCCTCACGCGCGGTGTAGCCGAAGATCCAGGTGAGGATCCCGTAGTAGCCGGCGAGGCCGATCATCGCCAGTCCCACCACGAGCAGCCCGGTGATCGCGCCGCCGCGGAAGGCGGTGGCCAGCGCCCGGGGGACGCCACCGCGCGCGGACTCGGCCACGCGCGCGTTGGCCCGCACGGACACTTTCACCCCGATGTAGCCGCCCCCCGCCGATAGGGCGCCGCCGATGGCGAAACCGATCGCCACGCGGATGTTCTGCAGCGGGATAAGCAGCGCGAACACGACCACGCCGACGCCGGCGATGGTGATGTATTGGCGGTTCAGGTAGGCGCGCGCTCCCTCCTGGACGGCGGCCGAAATCGCGCGCATCCGCTCGTTGCCGGGCGACAGCGCCAGCAGCGCCCGGGCCGTGACGGCGCCGTACACCAGGGCGGCGCCTGCACACACGAGCGCGATCCAGACGCCGTGTTCGGTCAGATAACTAGGCAAGAAGGTCCTCCGGAAGTGCTCAGAATTCGTCGGGGCGCCGATGGACGCCCAGAAACGGCAACCGGGCCGCCACCCGCACGGGTCGAGTGGAGCCCGGACACAGAACGGCGCGAGTGTACCGTGCCGTGCGGCGCAGGGCCGGTTGGGCGGCAGGCTAGTGCCGTGCGCCGCAGGACCGTTGGGCGGCGGCTACTGCCCCGGCACCCAGAGGCGGCCGCTGCGCTGAGCAGGCCCGGGTTGGTCGCGCTGGGGCGGCGGCGAGCCTGGGGCCGGCGTGCCACCGCCGGACGCGCCACCGCCGGACGCACCACCGCCCGCGCCGGCACCGCCACCGCCGGATGCGCCGCCGCCGGCGCCGGCGGCCCCCCGATCCGCACGAACGCCAGCTGGAGCTGGGAGAGCGCGTCCCGGATCGCCGCGACCTGCTGTGGCCCGACCGGTTCGAGCAACGGCATGAGCGCCCGAATCGACTCGATCGCCAGCCGCACCTGCTCGACATCGCGCTCGTCCTCGGTCCCCGGGGCCAGCCCGGTGCGGCGCATTCCGAGGTTGGCCAGCGTGACCACCGTCTCGAGCACCACATGCTCCACCCGCAGCCGCTTGACCTGCTCCTCGTAGGCGGCACGCAGCTCTTCCTCGGTTGGCTCCCGGGCGTCTTCGATCGGACCCTGTTCGTGCTCGGTGCTCATCGCTCTACCTCCTGTGCTTCCAGGGACCCAGCATACGTTTCGCGGGTTTCCGCGACGGTCGCCGCGTACACCTCGGCCAGGCTAAGTCCCGACTCCAGGAGCGCTCGCTGGCGCTGAGCCCCGTTCTGCGCCGGCAGCTGGACGTCGATCCCGAGGGAGGCCCGTGCGGGCGCGGTCCAGCTCAGCAGACGCTCAAGCGCCTCACCCGCCGCGTAGGTTTCGCCTCGGCCGAGGTCGATCAGCTGCCCGTCCAGGCCGTAGCGCAGCGCGCGCCAGAAGTTCTCCTCGATCAGCCTCCGGGGCAGATCAGCGCACGGAACCCCGTCATCGAGGTCCTTGGCGGCCTGCGCGACGCAGGCGACGATCAGCGCGGCCAACCCCTCGGACTCGCCTGCCGTGACCTGACAATCGCAGATTCGAACCTCGACCGTCCCAAAGGCGAAATGCGGCCGGATCGACCACCAGACCTGGGTGTACTCGACGATCGACCGCGTGCGCACGAGGAACTCGATGTAGCGCGCGAACGCCTCCCAACCGCCAAACGGATCTGGAATCCCGCAGCGGGGAAAGCTCTTTGTGAAGATCTGGCTGCGCGCGCTGTGCAGGCCGGAATCACGTCCGTCCAGGAATGGCGAGCTCGCGGAGATCGCCAGCAGCAGCGGCAGGACCGGCCGCAGGCGATCGCACACCAGCACCGCGCGATCCGCGCCCCGGATCCCCACGTGCACGTGCAGCGAGAAGGTGTTGTTGCGCCACGCGACGTATTTCAGCCCCTCCTCGACGCGCCGGTAGTGCTCGGTGTCGATGATCTGCTGCTGACGGTAATCCGCCCAGGGGTGCGTCCCGGTGGCGCCGAGCGCGATGCCATGTTCGGCCGCCAGCGTGAACAGCCGCCGACGTCGCCTGCGCTGCTCCGCGGTGGCGGCGGCGATGTCCTGGGCACGCCCGGAGCGGATCTCGATTTCAGAGGAGATCAGCTCCCCCGCCAGCGATTCCGCCAGCAGCGGGTCGGCCCTCCCGGCCGCATAGAGCTCCTCAAACCGCGGCGCCAGGCCGAGTTCGCTCGGATCGAGCAGCGCGAACTCCTCCTCGAGCCCGACCGTGAAATCGGCGGACGCCTCGAAGGCCGCGCGCGCGGCTGCCAGATCGAGATCCACGGGATGCCCGGGGTGGCTCAGGTCAGGTAGAAGTAAAGGGCGTAGAGCAGGTCGACCGCGGGGCTGGACGTGTGGACCGTCACCTCCGGCGGGACCTGCAGCAGAGCGTCTGAGTAGTTGAAGATGATCTTCACGCCCGCGTCGGCGACGTCGTCGGCCAGCCGCTGGGCGGCAGCGGCAGGGACGGCCAGGATGGCCACGACGATGTCCTCATCCTCGATCACCTGGCGCAGCTCGGACTTCTCGCGCACGATCAGCGGACCGATCCGCGTACCCACCTTCTCCTCGTCGGTGTCAAACACGGCGACTATCCGGAATCCATGGTCGGCGAAGATGTCCGAGGTGGCGATCGCCGTCCCCAGGTGACCCGCCCCGAACAGCGCGATGTTGTGCTGTCCGGCGGTCCGCAGGATCTTCCGGATCTGGGAGACCAGCGAGTCGACGTTGTAACCGACGCCGCGCTTGCCGAACTTGCCAAATCCCGAAAGGTCACGCCGGATCTGGGTCGAGTTGACGTGCGTGTAGTCGGCCAGCTCCTGGGAGGAGATCGTCTGCTTGCCGATCTTGCGGGCCTGGGTGAGGACCTGGAGGTAGCGCGAAAGGCGCGCGGCGACCCCGAGCGAAAGCTTCTCTCCCGGCTTTTCCTCGCCGTCCCGCTGGCTCATCAGATCACGGTCGACGGTGTAACTCATCCTCCGCCCACAATACCGAGCCGCCGCCGCAGTCCGGCCTCATCGACGAACAGCTCGAAGTGCTCCACTCCGTCGATCATCACCACCGGAATTCGCTCCAGGTAAGCCCGGTGCAGCGCCTCGTCACCCTCGATGTCGCGCTCCTCGATCCAGAACGCGGCGGGACTTTCGGCCCGCACCCGCTCGAGCAGTTCCCGCGCGCTGTCGCACAGGCAGCAGCCCTCCCGCGAGTAAAGGACGACACGGTGCATCAGGCAGCCAGCGGACGCTCGCCGGTCGCGTAGACATCGAGCTCCAGATAGCGCGGGTAGGCGAGCGTGTCCACGTGGCGGGCGGCACTGGCGATCATCGCAGCGTTGTCGGTGCACAGCTCGCGTGGCGGAACGTCCAGCTCGACGTCGAGTGCGGCCAGACGTTCGCGCAGCGGCCCGTTCGCCGCCACGCCTCCACCGACCGCCAGGCGGTCCAGACCCGTGCGGCTCAGCGCTCGCTCGACCCGCAGCGCCAGCGCCTCGACGATCGCCCGCTGGTAGGAGGCGGCGAGATCGGCGCGCAGCCGCGTCGCCTCCGCCTCCCCCAGCTCGCGCACCTTGTAGAGGAGCGCGGTCTTGAGCCCCGCGAACGAGAAGTCGAGGCCCGCCATCCGCGCCGCAATCGGAAATGTGAACGCTGTTGGATCCCCCTCGCGCGCCAGCCGCTCGAGCGCGGCTCCGCCGGGATAGCCGAGGCCGAGCAGGCGGGCGCCCTTGTCAAACGCCTCCCCCGCGGCGTCATCGATCGTCTGGCCGAGGACCTCGAATCCGGGGCCGTGATCGCGCACGTGCGCCAGGAGCGTGTGGCCGCCGCTGGCCACCAGGCTCAGGAACGGCGGCTCAAACGGATCGGGGGCCAGGAAGGCGGCGGCGACGTGTCCGTGAAGGTGGTCGACCGGGGCGAGCGGGATCCGGTGCGGGGCGGCCAGAGCCTTGGCGGTGGCCACGCCCACCAGGAGCGCCGCCACCAGCCCCGGACCCTGGGTGACCCCGACCAGCTCCACCTGCCTCAGGCTGACCCGCGCCTCGGCGAGCGCATCCTCGACCACCCCGCCCACCAGCTCGAGGTGATGCCGGGAGGCGATCTCCGGAACCACGCCTCCGTAGCGATCGTGGACCCGCTGTGAGGAGATCACGTTGGCGCGAATCTCGCCCGCCGGGGTGATCACCGCGGCGCAGGTGTCATCGCAGCTGGTCTCGAGCGCGAGGATCACGTGTGGCTCTCCCGCGCGGCCGGGCGAGCCGCCGCGTCCTCGCGCCCGCGGGCTTCGGCTTGCGCGACTGATTCCGCCGTCCGCCACATGATCACCGCGTCCTCGCCGGTGTCCTGGTAGTAACGCGGACGCGTCCCGGCCGTCCGGAACGCGAACTGCTCGTAGAGCATGATCGCGCCGGGATTCGACGGCCGCACCTCGAGCGTGAACGACTCACTCGAGCCGGCACGCTCGATCACGCTCTGGAGCAGCTGCCGGGCGATTCCGCGGCGGCGTGCCGCCGGGTCGACCGCGATGTTCATCAGGTGCCAGACATCGGCATAACGGGAGCAGATCGCGTAGCCGAGCAGTTTTGACGCCCGGCCGGGCTGTGGCTCGGCGGCGCCCATGCAGATGCTCGAAGGCTTGGACAGCTCCAGCACGAACATCGCCAGCGACCACGGCGTGGGGAACGAGCGGCGCTCGATGGAGATCACCTGCGGGAGATCTGAGTATCCGAGAGGGCGGATCGTGACCGGAGCGGTGCTCATGGTTTGCCTGCTTGGCGACGGGCTATCTCGGCGTCCGGGAGACGCAGGTACTGAGGACTCACCTGATCTGGGTCAGCCGGCGGCAGCTGCCGGGCGATCCGACAATGACCTACAGCGCTAACCCGGTGAGCCTCTGCCGCATCATCCGGGACAAACGCCCCTGAACGCTCGAGAACCAAGCGGAATTCTATCGCCCCCTCGCCCACCGCCAGCAGCGGTGACTGAAGCGACTCGACCCGCTCGGCCAGCGTCTCGGGCGTGAATGCGCCGGGCGCAACCAGCGGCTCGCCGAGCCGGCCCGGTGGTCCGGCGCTCCACACCGCGGCGAACGCCTCACCGCGGCGGGCATCGAGCACCGCCGCCACCGCCGGAGGAGACCGGTCCGCGAGGCCGACGGCTCCCAGGGCGAGCGACTGAAGCGTCGATACCCCGACCAGGGGAACCTCCGCCGCCCGCGCCAGCGCGCGCGCCGTCGCCACCCCGATCCGCAGTCCGGTGAACGTCCCGGGCCCCACGCCGACCGCGAACCGGGCAAGCTCGCCAAAACCGATACCTGCCTGGTCGAGCACCGCGACGCACAGCGGGAGCAGGCGCGTCACGTGGCGCGGCCGCTCGCCACGCGGCGGATCGTCCCGCGCCTCGAGCACCCGTCCCTCGGCGTCCACGAGTGCCACCGCCGTGGCCCGGGTCGCCGTGTCGAGGCCGAGAATCCAGCCGTCGGTCATGCCGGCTCGATCAACACCGATCGCTCGTCCCCGCCGGCGTGCTCGATCCTCACGCGAGCGGCGACCCGCCCCAGGGCGGCCACGGCGTCTTCCCCATGCGAGGGCCACTCCACGAACGCGATCGTGTCGGCTCGGAGGTACTCACTCAGCAGGTCGGGGTCCTCGGCGCCTATGTCCGCCACCCGAAACAGGTCAACGTGAGCCACCCGTACCCGCCCGGGATAGCGCTGCCCGATCGTGAATGTGGGGCTGGTGACCGGCCCCGCCACCCCCAGGGCTCGGGCGGCGCCTCTGACGAAGGTCGTCTTGCCCGCGCCCAGCTCCCCGGCCACGAGCACCACGTCACCGGGGGTGAGGCGGCCCGCCAGCTCCGCTCCGAGCCGTTCGGTCTGCTCCGGACTGTGCGTGTGGCGGGCGCAGTTCACGGGATTGGCCACTGTATTCGGTACCGTCAGTTCCGACGATGAGCGCTCGCTGGCGACGAGAATCGCTCGGCCCCATCGCCTCGATCAGGGCCCGGGTGGAACCCCACGCAACCACGCTGCGCGCGTCGGATACGGCGAAGGCGGCCGGGCTGGCGGGCGCGATGATCGCCAACAACGTGATCGCGCTGGTCGCCACGGTCGTGTTCGCGCGGCTGCTGTCCGACTACAGCTCGCTCGGCGCACTGATCAGCTACCTGCTGATCCTGACCGTCGCCGGACAGGCGATGCAGGTGGCGACCGCTCGCGAGGGGGTGCTCGGCCACCTCGGGCTGGGTGACGGGCTGACCGCCACGCTGCGCAACTGGACGCGCGGCATGCTGCTGGTCACCCTCGCGTTGACGGTCCTCTCCGTGCTGCTCCGAGACCCGATCGCCTCGGCGGTCGGCGTCGGGCACCGCTGGGCGTGGGCGGCCGCCCTGGGAATCCCCGCCGGGTGCATGTACCTCGAGGTATCCCTGCTGCGCGGCGCGCTTCAAGGCGTCGTCGACTACAAGGGCGTCGGGCTGAGCCTGGTCGGCGAGCAGGGGGTGCGGCTGATCGCCGGCGCGGTGTTCGCGATTCCGCTGGGAGTCACGGGCGCCTATCTGGGCTCGCTGCTCTCCTACATCGGCATGTCGGCCTACTGCGGCCTCCGGCTCCGCCGCTACGCCCGGAGCTATGTCGCGCCGTCGGACGCCCCGGTTACCCCGCCGCCGGTCTCCCTATGGAGCCACATCCGCGGCGCGCTGGTGCCAATCGCCGGGCTGGCGGTGATCGCGGTGCTCCAGAACATCGACATCATCGCCGCCAAGCACCGGTTCTCGAACGTCGATGCCAACTCCTATGCCGCGGTGGCGGTCGCGGCCAAGGTGCTCATCTGGGTGGCAATCGGCGCCGGGTTCTACCTCGTCCCGGAGGTCTCGCGCCGCCGCGCCGAGGGCGAGGACACGAGGCCGGTGCTGTTCAAGACGCTCGTGATCATCCTCGCCGCGGCCACGCCCTGCCTGCTGATCTACGCATTCGGCGCCCATCCGCTGATCAGCGCGGTGTTCGGGGCCAAGAAGGCTAGAGCGTCGGACTCGCTGCTCCCGCTGGGGGCGGCATTCACCGTGCTGGCATCCACATATCTGGCGATCCAGTACGGGCTGGCGCTCAAGCGGACCTGGTTCCTGCTGCCGCTGGCCGTGGTCGCCCTCGCCGAGCCGATCCTGCTCTTGCAGGCGCCGAAGCAGCCGGCCAGCTTCGCTCTCGTTGTCCTGGGCATCCAGACCGCCGGGGCGCTTGTGGCCTTCGCGCTCGCGTTGCGCGGAAGCCATCGGCGAAGCACCGCGGTCCGGGTGGAGCCAGCCTACGACTGATCGGGTGAGCGGCTTCTCACCGGGTGTTTAGCGCCGCCTTGCCGCAGCCGAACAGGATGGCCCGGTGAGAGGCGGGCGGTTGGCGATCGCGCTGGTCTCGATTGCCGGCCTGGCCGCCGGCCCGGTCGCATTCGGCTTGACGCGCGGCTCCTCGGCTGCGAACGCTCACCGGCCACGGGCGACCGCCTCGGTGCCGGCGCGCCACGCCGCGGTCAGCGCCTCGGTCGCACGCATTCGGCCTGCCCATGTGGCCGTGATCGTGATGGAGAACGAGAGCTACGCAAGCGTGGTGGGGTCCGGCGCCGCGCCCTTCATCACGCGCCTCGCGCGTCGGTATGCGATCGCGCAAGCCGCCTACGCGGTGGATCACCCGTCGCTGCCCAACTACCTCGCGCTGACCGGTGGCTCGACGTTCGGAATCAACAGTGACTGCACCGACTGCTCGGTCCACGCCGCTAGCCTGGTCTCCCAGCTCGAGGCGGCCGGCATCTCCTGGAAGGCCTACATGGAGAATCTGCCGCGGCCCTGCTACGCCGGTTCGGGCTCGGGCGACTACGCCAAGAAGCATGACCCATTCATGTATTACACCGACATCGCTCACAACCCCTCCCGCTGCTCGCGGGTCGTCCCGCTGATGCAGCTGAGCGCCGACGAACGCAACGCTGCGCTGCCCAGGTTCGTCTGGATCACCCCCGACCTGTGCCACGACATGCATGACTGCAGCGTCTCGACCGGCGACCGGTTCCTCGCCCGCGTGGTGCCGCCCCTGCTGCGCGCGCTCGGCACCCACGGCATCCTGTTCTTGACGTGGGATGAGGGCTCCAGCGACAACGGCTGTTGCCGGGCGGCCAGCGGAGGGCGCGTGGCGACGATCGCCGCCGGGCCCGGCGCGCGCCGGGCGACACGCATGCAGACGCCATCAGATCACTACTCGCTGCTGCAGACGATCGAGGACCTGTTCGCACTCCCCCACCTGCGCTACGCCGCGTGCGCCTGCACTCCGACGCTGGCTCCCCTGCTGATTGGCTCCTGAGATGCGAGCTCGTAGCCGCCGCCTCGCTCCGGTCG
>DAIQND010000103.1:0-8441 GCA_036788555.1 Solirubrobacteraceae bacterium
CGGGCGCTGGAAGTCGTAGAGGATCATGTACCAGTAGTGATGCTCGTCGTCGATCGGGACGTGCCACTGGCAGAACACCTGGTCATTGCCGAACGGCACCACGAACGCATTCGGGAAGACCAGATTGGTGACGCGCACGTGCTTGACCTGATCGGTGAGCTGACGCACCGCGAACACCCGCAGCCCGTGCTCGGCCGGCTCGACCTCGATATCCGGCCGGTAGGCATCGCCGACCAGCTTCGAGAGCTTTTGCCCGGTTCCGGCCACGACCTGACTGAACTGCTGGCCGTAGCTCTCGCGCGGATCCTCGCCGACGAACCGGTGCAGGAACGAGACGTGACTCGGGTCGATACCCCCCTCCACGCCCTGCAGCCAGTTGCACTCCCACAGGCCCTTGAACGCGAACGTGTACTGCTCCGGTGCCACGAAGCAGTCGTAGGCGGGAAATGGCGGCGGGTCACCGGCGCCGAGGTACGCGAACACGATCCCGTTTCGCTCCCGGCACGGATAGCTGGCAATCCGGATCTTCGAGGCAAACCGGCTGTGCTCCGGCTCCGCGGGCTGCTCGAGACAGCGCCCGTCCGAGCCATACAGCCAGCCGTGATAGAGGCAGCGCAGCCCGCCGCCCTCCAGGCGCCCGAAGGCCAGGTCGACGCCGCGGTGAGCGCAGAATCGACCCACCAGCCCCCAGCCCGGCTCGGAGCGAAAGAGGACGAGGTCCTCGCCCAGGAGCCGGACCGGCTTGACCGGACGCAGCTCGTCGACCTCGGATTTCAGCGCCACCGGCTGCCAGTAGGCGCGCAGCAGGCCGCCCAGCGGGGTTCCCGGTCCGCTGCGGGTGATGAGCTCGTTCTCCTCCCTGGACAGCATGGCTCAGCGCCCAGATCCTAGCCAGCGCCGCACGGGCGAATCCTGGGCCGCGACCGCGGCGCGGCGGTGCACGATCGACTGCGCCAGCATGCCGAGCGTGTGGCCGACCCCCCGGCGGAAGCCGAGGAAGAGCAGGACCACGCACACGCCGTAGAGCAGCTCGCGCAGCTCGCCGCTGTTGACGAGCGCATGGTCCAGGAAGGCGAACACCACGGCTCCAAACACCGGGCCGAGCAGGGTTCCGAGGCCGCCGAAGGCGACCAGCACGAGAACCCGGACGTCGACCTGAGCGAAGGCGAAGGTGGGCGGGCTCAGGAACCCGTCGCTGTAGGCGAAGAGCGCGCCGGTCAATCCGATCATCGCCGAGCCGAGGACCGCGGCGTAGACGCGGTAGCGGGCGACGCTCACCCCGGTGAGCTCGGCTGCCGTCTCGTCGTCTCGCAGCGCCCGGAACGCCCACCCGACGTGGGAGATCTGCAGCGCGCGGAACACGACCAGGAAGGCCACGACCACCCCGGCGAACAGGTAGTAGCCGCCCATGCCGGTGTCGGCCAGCTTGACCGCAGCCGCGTTGACCGTCAGCCCGGTGGAGCCGCCGGTGAGGTGCGATCTGCCCAGGAGCAGGTCCTGGAAGGCCAGTGAGAAGGCAAGCGTGACGATGCCGGTGAAGATCACGCCGAGCCGCCGGCGGACCGCCACCCAGCTGAGCGCCCCGCCCACCACCGCGGCAAACAGCGTCCCCGCCACGATCGCCGCCCACAGCGGCAGCGAGTTGTGGTTGGAGAGGATCCCGGCGGTGTACCCGCCCAGGCCGGCCAGCGCGCCGACGCACAGAAACAGCTGATTGGTGCTCCCGAAGATGAGGTTGAAGCCGACGGCGTAGGCGGCCAGCACGAGGGCCTGCACGGCCAGGCCGGTCGTGTACTCCGAGCCGGCAAACCAGATCTGGGGGACGACGAGGATGATGATCGCCGCGGCGAGCACGGGCAGGAAGGCGCGGGCCCTGGCGAGGGATCGCACCGTCCGTCCCCGCGGCGGCAGCCGTGCTGTCAGTCCCTCATCCATTTTGGCTTCCAAGCAGCCCCCGTGGCCACACCAGGATGGTCAGGACGGCGGCGCCGAGGAGCACGATGCTGGTGATGTAGCTCCCGACGTAGTAGGCGCTGACGTCATTGACGATTCCAAGCAGGACCCCGGCCAGAAAGGCGCCGGCGACGCTGCCGAGGCCCCCCACGACGCTGACGATCAGCGCCAGTACGGTGAGGTTGAAGCCGGCTGTGACCGTCACCGGTGCGGTCATCGCCTGCGTGACCGCGACGAGGCCGGCCAGGGCGCCGCTCAGGCCGAAGATCACCGTTCGCACCAGCGAGGGGCTGATGCCGACCAGTCGCGCCCCGAGCTCGTCCTGGATCACGGAGCGGACGCCCCGCCCGAACACGGTCGCGCCAAGCGCCGCGACCAGGGCGAGGAAGACCCCCAGGGCGATCACTGCGCCCCATACGGTTCCCACCGCCATCCGCACGCCGAAGATCCCGATCGGGCTACCGGAGATGTTGATGCTGAGCGCCCCCAGCGGGTCGCGCCAGGTCAGCGCCCCCTCGATGATGAACGCGGCGCCGAGGGTCAGGAGGAGCCCCAGCAGCACGCGGTGCCCGCCCCTCTGGCGATACACCGGGCGCATCAGGGTCATGTCGATGGCTACGCCCGCCCCGGCGGCGGCCAGGATCCCGACCAGCACCGCCAGTCCGGTCGGCATCCCCCCGGTCATCGCCTCCGAGACCACGACGGCGGCCAGCACGGCCAGCTCGCCATAGGCCAGGTTGAGGATCCCGCCGAGGCCGTAGACGAGCGTCATCCCCACGCCCAGCAGCCCCAGGCTGAGCCCGAACGCGATCCCGTCGATGATGGCTGCCTTCACGCGACCCCCAGGTAGGCTCGCCGAACCTCCGGGTTCTGGTCGAGATCGTGGGGAGTGCCCTCGAGAGTGATGCGGCCGTTCTCCAGGACGTAGCCGCGGTCGGCCACGGAAAGCGCCAGCGGCACCTGCTGCTCGGCCACGAGCAGCGTGATCCCCTTGTCCTTCACCCCGCTGAGCGCCTGGAAGGCGTCCTTGGCCAGCTTCGGCGCGAGCCCGGTCGAAGGCTCGTCGAGCAGCAGGAGCCGTGGCCGTGACATCAGCCCGCGGCCGACCGCGACCATCTGCTGCTGGCCTCCGCTCAGGGTGCCGGCGCGCTGATGCAGGCGCTCCCTGATCGGCGGGAAGATGTCGAACACCAGCTCGAGCATCTCCCGGTCGGGGCGCCGCGGATAGGAGCCGAGGGACAGGTTGGTCTTCACCGTCATCCCCGGAAACAGGTGCCGCTCGGCGGGGACGTAGGCCACGCCGGCGCCGGCCACGCGGTGGGCCGGCCGGCGGGTCAGCTCGCGACCGTCGAGGATCACGCTTCCCGCCATCGGACGCAGCAATCCGGCGATCGCCCGGAACAGCGTCGTCTTGCCGGCACCGTTGGAGCCGATGATCGCCACCGCCTCGCCCGCCTCGACCGTCAGGTCGATCCCCTCGAGAACCCGCTCGCCCATGTAGCCGGCCGCCAGTCCCCGCACCTCAAGCAACGTGTGCCTCCCCGAGGTAGGCCTCGACCACGTCTGGATCCCGCATCACGGTGGCCGGATCGCCCTCGGTGAGGATCCGGCCGAAGTTGAGCACGATCACCCGCTCGGCCAGCTCCATGACCGCGCGCATCACGTGCTCTACCCACAGAATCGTGATCCCGAGCTCGTCCCGGACCTTGCGGACGATCTGCACCGAGGCCGCGACCTCGGTGTCGTTGAGACCCGCCATGACCTCGTCGAGCAACAGCACGCGGGGCTGGGCGGCCAGTGCCTTGGCCAGCTCGAGGAAGCGCTGCTGGTGCAGGTTGAGGCTCGCCACCGGCGCCTGGACGTGCTGCTCGAGCCCGACGAAGCTGAGCATCGCGGCCGCTCGCTGCCGCGCCCCGTGCTCTCCCATAACACCCCGGCTGGGTCCGAACATGGCCCCGAGGACGGCGTTCTCGAGCACGCTCATCGAGCTGAAGACAAGCGGAGTCTGCATGACCAGCGCGATCCCGCGGCGGCGGAGCTGATGGGGGAGCAGCCCCTGGACCGCCCGACCGGCCAGGCCGACGCGGCCGGAGGTGGGTCGCTCGAGGCCGGCGATCATCTTCAGCAGCGTGCTCTTGCCCGCGCCGTTCGGCCCCACGATCGCCACGATCTCCCCCGCCGCGACGGAGAAGGACACCTCCTCGACCGCGAACACCCGGCTGAAGTGCTTGGTCAGCGCCTCTACCTCGAGCAGCGCAGCGCCGTCCGCCGCGTGAGTCTGCACCCGGGCGCCGCGGGAGCGCCAGAGCCTGGGTGTTGCCCGCTCGCCCAAGCTAACCGGCGCTCCCGGCAGCCTTCGCCCTGGGGCGCGCGTCGCTCCCTACGGCGTGTACGGGGTCAGCGGCGGCGACAGGTACAGCTGCTTTAGGAACCAGGTCCCCCCTGTGTTGAGGCCTTGCGGCGCCGGTCCCGCCGTCAGCTCGTCGATCGCCATGCGCGCCTCCGCGAGCTCACCCCAGGAGGTCCACTTGAGCGGGTAGGCAAAGCCCGGGACGTTGAACGTGTTGGAATGCAGGTAGGAGGCGATCTTGACCGGATCGGCGCCCACCTGCTGGATCGCCTGCGCGACCACCTTCACGATCGCGTAGCCGGCCAGCGCGTCGTCCTCGAAGAAGTGATCGCCCGGATAGGCCTTCAAAAACTGGCGGGCGAGGCTCTGGTAGCCGGAGCTCGTCACGTCCATGCACTTGAAGTCCAGGTAGCGGCCATACGCGGGCTGCCCCACCGCCTTGGCGATCAGCGAGGAGGGAAAGTCTGGCCCGGTGACCGGCACGTTCATCCCGAGCCTCTCGGACTGGACGACAATCGGGGGAGTTCCCGGCGGATGACCGGTGGCCAGGATCAGCTGCGGGTTGATTGAGCTGAGGCCGCGAAGGTAGGTGGTGAAGTCGGTGGCATCGACGGGCGCGACCTCGACCTTCGCGTGGATCGAGGGGATCTTGGCCAGCGCCGACTGAAGACCCGACCCGAAGGCCTGTCCCCAAGCGTAGTCGGCGTCTATCGCTCCGATTCTCGTGATGTGCTGGCTCTGGGCGTAGTCCAGGTAAGGAGTCGCGTCCTCCTGGGCGGCCGGCAGACAGGTCCGGAAGGTGTACTTGCTGTTCATGGTGAGGATCTGGCTCGCGCCCGCCTTCTCCATGAAGTACGGCACTTGCGCGCGCTCGGCCAGACGGGCCGTGGCCACGCCGACGTCGCTGTCGATGACGCCACCGAGAGCGATCACGTGGTCCTGCTCGGTCAGCCGCTTGAAGGCATCGATCCCGGCCGCCGGCTGAGATTGGTCGTCGGCCACGAACAGCTGGAGCTTTCGCCCGTTGATGCCGCCGCTGCTGTTGATCTGGTTGACCGCGAACTGCATCCCGTCGCGTACCTGGAGCCCCCACGGCTGGAACAGACCGGTCAGGGAGGTGAGCGTGCCGATCGCGATCGGACCCTTCGCGCTCGAGGAGCTCGAAGAGCTCGACGAACCCGACGAGCTGGAGGAACTCGAGCTCCCACTCGAGCCACCGCAGCCGGCGGCCAGCAGGGCCGCGACGCAGACAACTGCGAACCATCGCCGCTTGATCTGGAAGTTCATACCCTCTGCCTCTCGCTCCTGGCGTACAGAATCCGGGTGCGTCGACCGCGGGCGACCGGTTCCCCTCGCCACGGCTGGCGCGATTTGCGTTGTCATCCGCGAGCCTATAGCCTCGTACGCATCGCAGTCAAGTGTTCGCATAGCGCACAAGATGGCTGAGGTCCTCTCGCTCACGGCCGCGCTGCGCGAACTCGTCTCGGACGGCGACAGCGTGGCCTTGGAGGGCTTCACCCACCTGATCCCGTTCGCCGCCGGCCACGAGCTCCTGCGCCAGGGGCGGCGGGACCTCGAGCTGATCAGGATGACGCCCGATCTGCTCTACGACCAGATGATCGGGATGGGCTGCGCGCGCAGGCTCACCTTCTCCTACGGGGGCAACCCGGGGGTCGGATCGCTGCACCGCTTCCGCGACGCCGTCGAGCACGGCTGGCCGCGGCGGCTGGAGATCGAGGAGCACTCCCACGCCGGCATGGCCAACGCCTACGCGGCCGGCGCCGCGGGCATGCCCTGCGCGCTGATGCGCGGCTATCTAGGGACCGATCTGATGAGCCGCACGCGCGTCAAGCCCGTTACCTGCCCGTTCTCCGGCGAGCAGCTCGTCGCGGTGCCCGCCCTGCGCCCCGACGTGACGATCATCCACGCGCAGGAGGCGGACCGGGACGGCAACGTGCAGCTGTGGGGCATCCCGGGCGTGCAGAAGGAGGCGGTGCTGGCGGCCGCGCGCTCACTCGTGACCGTCGAGCGGATCGTCGAGCGGCTGCAGCCGCGGCCGGGCGCGATTAGGCTGCCCGCCTGGACGATCGACGCCGTGGCCGAGGCGCCCGGTGGGGCGTGGCCCTCCTACTCGCACGGGATCACCCATCGCGACAACGACTTCTACACCCTCTGGGACGAGGTCAGCCGCGACCGGGACTCGTTCACCGCATGGATGGCCGAACACGTTCTGAGCGCGCCGGTCGCACGATGAGCACCGGAGCGACGCCGGCGGAGATCCAGACCGTGGTGGCCGCCCGGCGCCTGCGGACGGCCGCGAGCGTCTTCATCGGCGTCGGACGCCCGAGCACCGCCGCGATTCTCGCCCGGATGGTGCACAACCCGGAGCTGGTGCTCGTGTACGAGTCCGGAACGGTCGGCGCCAAGCCGCACCGCGTGCCGCTCTCGATCGGCGACGGTGAGCTCGCCGAGACCGCCGACTTCGTGGTGCCGGTGCCGGAGATGTTCAACTACTGGATCGGCGCGGGCCGGATCGAGGTGGCCTTCCTGGGCGCGGCCCAGGTCGACCGCCACGCCAACCTCAACTCGACCGTGATCGGCGACTACGAGCGCCCGACGGCGCGACTGCCCGGAGCCGGTGGCGCTCCCGAGATCGCCGGCGCGTGTGGCGAGACGATCGTCATCGTTCCCCACACGAGGCGAACCTTCGTCGAGCGACTCGACTTCTGCACGACGGTCGGCCACGGCCAGGGCCCTGGCTCGCGCGAGCGGTTGGGCTTCCGCGGCGGCGGCCCCACGGCGGTCATCACCGATCTCGGCGTGCTCGAGCCCGGCCCCGAGAGCCTGGAGCTGCGGCTGACTTCGCTGCATCCCGGGGTCGAGCTCGAGGAGGTTCGCGCCCAGACGGGCTGGGAGCTCGAGCTCGCCGAGGAGCTGGCGCGGACCGAGCCGCCGAGCCCGGAGGAGCTTGCCGCCCTGCGGGAGCTCGTGAGCCGATGAGGCGGAGGCGGTGGCGCTAGACACCCGCCCCCGCGGGCGCCAGTTCGTCCGGTCCCTCGAACGGGGGCTCGAGGTCATCCGGGCGCTCAGCGCGCCCGGTCGCGGGCGGACGCTGTCGGAGGTGGCGAGGGCCGCCGGTCTCACGCGCGCCTCCGCCCGGCGCTTCCTGCTCACGCTCGAGGAACTCGGCTACGTCCGCACCGAGGAGCACCGGTTCGTGCTCACACCGAGGACGCTCGAGCTCGGGTACGCGTTCCTCTCGGGGCTCACCCTCCCCCAGATCGCCCAGCCTCACCTCCGCGAGCTGGTGGCTCGCGTGGGCGAATCGTCGTCTGTCTCGGTGCTCGACGACACGGAGATCGTGTACGTGGCGCGCGAGCCCACGCAACGGATCATGACCGTCGTCATCTCGGTCGGTACCAGGTTCCCCGCCTACGCCACCTCGATGGGCCGTGTGCTGCTGGCCGGGCTGCCCCCGGGGGAGTTCGAGATCCTGCTCGAACGCTCGCAGCTCACCCCGCTGACCGCGGCCACCATCACCGACCGCCCGCGCCTGCGCGGGGAGATCGAGCGCGTGCGCCGGCAGGGCTGGGCCCTGGTCGACCAGGAGCTCGAGGATGGGCTGCGGGCGCTGGCCGTGCCGATCCGCAGCCCCACCGGCGAGGTGGACGCGGCGATCAACCTCTCGACCCACGCCAGCCGCCGGAGCGCCGAGGCGCTGCGCCGCGAATTCCTGCCGCCCCTGCGCGAAGCCGCGGCCGCGATCGAGCGAGACCTCGCCGCCGGTCGCGCCTAAACCTCTACGGTGCCGGCAGGGCTCGCCGCCAGCCGTGGGTCCCCCGGGTCGCGCGCGGCGATCAGGATCCCCGCGAAGAACTCCGACAGCGCCGCGTGCGCGTGCAGCGGCAGGACGCGAGCCACGTACTGGTCGGGACGGACGACCACCATGCAGCCGGTGTCCCGATTCACTCCGCGCAGCTCGTAGACGTCGCCGGCCGACGCGTCGGCGCAGAACGTCTTCTCGTAGTCGATCAGACCGAATCTGCCCTTCCTCGGCAGCAGGAACGCCGGCATCTCCTCTACGTGCAGTTCGCGGTGGCCCTGCTGGAACACCGCTCGGACGTCGATCACCGAGTCG
>DAIQND010000104.1:0-8365 GCA_036788555.1 Solirubrobacteraceae bacterium
ATGGCGGCGTCACCTCGGGCGGCGGCTCAACGGGCGCCTCCGTCGCCCCGGGAGCCGCCTCCGTCGCCGCGGGAGCAGCCCCGGGAGCTGCCCCGGTCGCCCCGGGAGCCGCCTCGGTCGGAGCCGAAGCGCCCGGCGCGGCCTCAGTCGCGGCCGGCCCCCCCGGGCCAGCCTCAGCCACCGGCGTTTCCTCGGTCGGCTGCTCGGCATCCTCGACCTCCGCCCCGGACTCGACCTCCGCCCCAGACACAGCCGCCCCGGACACAGCCTCCGCTTGAGCGGCGACCTCCCCCCCACTCCCGCCGCCAGGCCCGCCCCCGGCTACCGACGCCTGCAACCTTCCGGCGAACTCGCGCAGCAGGCGCTCGGAGATGTCCTCGATCATCCCGCCGCGGCCGAAGCGGGCCAGGCGCCCGGTGATGTGGTAGTCGGTGAGCACCTCCACGCGGGTGCGGCCACCCGACGAGGTCAGCCGAGACGCAATCGTGGCGGTGGCTCCGCCCTGCCCTCGCCGGTCGGATCCCTGCGCGTGCATGGTCGCGCTGTGGGCCGCCTCGTCGACGTCCTGCATCTCGAGCTTGCCGGTGTACGACGCGGTGGTGGGCCCGATCTTGATCGTGAACGTGCCGTTGTAGCTCCCGTCGTCGTTGCGCCCCGTGACCGCGGCACCCGGCAGGCACGGCGCCACCCGCTCGACATCGATCAGCGCCGCCCACACCTGATCCAGCGGCGCATCGACCTCAAACGATTGCTCTAGCTTCATTGCGGATCCTCTCCAGGTCTTCAGTTGTGTCCACGTCGCGGCCGATGTCACCGAGGCCGCCAAGCTCGATCCTGCGCCCGCCGGCCAGCAACCCCCGGGCTCCGCGGTCGCCGCTCAACCTCGCCACCGCCTCGAGATGTTCCGGGCCGAGCACCACCGGATGGCCGGGGCGGCCATCGTAGAACGCCTGCGATCCCGGCGGCTCAGCCACGAACCGCGCCACCACCTCCGGCGTGATCAGCGGCTCATCCCCCAGGGTGACGATGACCTTCGAAGCCTCGCGCAGTTCTGCGACGCCACGGCGAAGCGACGCCGCCTGCCCCTCGTTCCAGCGCTCGCACACCACCGGATCGGCCCGCCCGAGCTCAACCCGCTCGAGCACGCGATCGGCAAACGCCCCCAGCACCACCACGACCCGCTCGAGCTCGGGTACCGCGCACTGGGCCCGGATCGCCCACTCCAGCAAGGGCCGGCCCTCCAACGACGCCAGCAGCTTCGGCTCGGGCCCGAACCGCGTGCCGCCGCCCGCGGCCAGGATCAGACCTGCGATCAAGCCGGGACCTGATGGATCCGGCCGCCACCGCTCGAGAGTCGGCCCCCGTCGCGCCCGTGGCGGGCCGCCACCACCTCGGACAGGATCGAGAGCGCCGTCTCCTCACGGCTGATCGCTCCCAGATTCAGCCCGACCGGCGCCGACAGCCGCTCGAGGTCCTCGTCGGTCATCCCGGCGGCCAGCAATCGCTCGCGCCGCGCCGCCTGAGCGCGCCGGGACCCCATCGCGCCGATGAAGCGCGCCGGCGAGCGGAGCGCCAGCGTCAGCGCGGCGTCGTCCAGCTTGGGGTCGTGGGTCAGCACCACGATCGCCGTCGCCGGATCGATCCCGCCGAGGCGCGCGAACGCCTCCTCCGGCCACGCGGCGATCACCTCCTCGGCGTCAGGGAAGCGGTCGGGCGTGGCGAAGCGAGCCCGCGGATCGACCACGTACGGGCGCCAGTCCAACCCCCGCGCGAGCGTGCACAGATGCGCGGCGATGTCCACCGCCCCGAACAGGACGAGCCGGGGCGCGGGAGCCACCACGTCGACGAACAGCGTGCCGCGGCGCTCGGAGGCGTCGGTCCACAGCAGCTCACCGGCGGCGCGCGCGGCCTCGTCATCGAGCTCGGGCGAGCCCAGCGAGCCTGAGCGCACGCCGTCGGCGTCGATCAGCAGCTTGGCTCCGAGCTGCGGTCCCTCGAGCACCGTCACCTCGGCTGCCCGGCCGCCGGCGCGGGCGATCTCGTCGAACCGGCCCGGCTGATACTCCTGGATCCAGACGTCGATCTCACCGCCGCACGGCAGGCCGACGTCCCATGCCTCCGAGTCGGCGATGCCGAAGTGGACCAGCTGCGGCGGCGCACCCCCCAGCACCTGCTCGGCGAGCTCGACGACCGCCCCCTCCACGCAGCCGCCCGACACACCGCCGGCGATCTCGCCCTTCTGGCTGATCGCCATCTTCGCGCCCGGCGCCCGGGGCGCTGAGCGCTGTACGTCCACAACGGTGGCCACCGCGACCCGGTCGCCGCGTTCACGCCATCGATCGATATCTCCCAGTACGTCTTTCACGGTCAGATCTCCTCCAGGATGCTGGCGAGCTCTTCCAGTGAGGCGAGCGAGTTGCCCGCCAGGAGCTCGTCGGTGTGCGGAACCGCGGCGCGCATTCCGCGCGTCAGCGGCTCGAAGTCAGGATGGGCGGCCAATGGGTTCAGCCACACGAGCTGGTGGGCACTGCGGCGAAGCCGGGCCATCTCGGTCTCGAGCAGCGCCGGATCGCCCCGGTCCCAGCCGTCGGACAGGATCACCACCACGGCTCCGCGGCCGATGCGCCGGCCATGCCGGCGGTTCAGCTCCGCGAGCGCGGCGCCGATCCGGGTGCCTCCCGAGAAGTCCGATACCGCAGCCGCCGCCCGGCCGAGAGCCAGGTCGGGATCGCGCCCCTCGAGCTCGTTGGTGATCCGGGTCAGCCGCGTGCCGAAGGCGAAGGCTTCGACGCGCCGGCGCGCGGCAACGGACGCCTGCAGGTACTGGAGCAGCATCCGCGCGTAGGGAGTCATCGACCCCGAGACATCGCAGATCAGCACCACCTGGCGGGGTCGGCGCCGGGGGGCGCGCCAGTGCCGGTGGATCGGGTCGCCGCCGGTGCGCAGCGAGGCTCGCAGCACCCGCCGCAGGTCGGGCCGGTGGCCCCGCCGCCGGCGCGCCGGGCGGGTTCGGCGGGAAACACGGGTGGGCCCGCGGCGGGCGAGCCGCGCAATCAACACCCGGGCGATCGCCATCTCCGCCTCGCTGTACTGGGCGAAGTCCTTCTCGCGCAGCAGCTCGACGTCGCTCCAGGCAGCCGGCACGGCGGCCGGCTGCTGCTGGGCCGGCTGGGGTTGCGGCATCGCTGCACCGGGCACAGCCGCCCGCGGTAGCGCAGCCTTTGCCACCGCCCCCAGCTCCTCGAACGGGTCATGGGGAGCTGCCGCCTCTCCGGTGCCGAACACCGCGGCGAACGCCAAATCGAAGCGCTCCAGGTCGCCGCGGCCGGTGCACATCACAGCCCGCAGCGCCAGCCGGGAATCCTCCCGTGAGGTGCAGTCAACCGCGGCCAGCGCGCGGTGAGCGCCCAGCAGCTCGCCGACCCCCACCCGCGTGCCCTGCGCCCGCAACACCGCCGCGAGCGACCCGAGACGCTCGGTCACGGCCAGGGCCTCAGACACCTTCGAGCACCTTCCGCTCTCGCACCCGGACGACGTCCTCGTGGACCTTCAGGGCCGCCCCGAGAGTCTCCTCGAGGTCGGCGTCCTCCCCCAGCGCCAGCAGCGCGCGCGCCCACACCAGCGTCTCGCCAACGCCTGGCAGCTTGTACAGGTCACCGTGCTCGCGCAGCCGACCGACCGCGGCCACCACCCGCTCGGCGATCGCCTCCGGGACCCCCGGGATCCGCGCCTGCACGATCTCACGCTCGCGGTCCGGCGACGGGTAGTCGATCCAGTGGTAGAGACAGCGGCGCTTGAGCGCGTCGTGCAGCTCGCGGGTCCGGTTGGAGGTCAGCACGACGACCGGACGATGAGCCGCCGTGACCGTCCCCAGCTCGGGGATCGTGACCGCGAAGTCCGACAGGAACTCGAGCAGGAACGCCTCGAATTCATCGTCGGCGCGGTCGACCTCGTCGATCAGGAGCACGACCGGACCGTCATGTTCCAGCGCCTCGAGCAGGGGGCGCCTCAGGAGGAAGCGCCGGGAGAACAGCTCGCCCTCCCCCACCCCACCTTCGGCTGCCCGCAGCGCCAGCAGCTGCCGCGCGTAGTCCCAGTCGTAGACGGCGTGGTGGAGGTCGATGCCCTCGTGGCACTGGAGGCGGATCAGCCGCGCGCCGCTGGAGGCGGCAAGCGCCCGCGCGACCTCGGTCTTTCCGACGCCGGCCTCGCCCTCCAGCAGCAGCGGCTGCTCGAGCACAACCGCCAGGTGCACGGCCAGCGCCAGCGGCCGGTCGGCCAAATATCCGTCGGCGGCGAGCGCCGCGCTCGCCGCCTCAACCGACGACAGTTCGAGAAAGCTCACACGCTCATGATGACAACCCGGCGGCCTCCTCCAGCGCGCGGCGGCACAGGACCCGGGCCAGGTGGCGCTTGTAATCGGCGGAGGCGTTCAGGTCGGCGGGCGGGTCGGTGCCCTCGGCGGCCTGCTCGGCGGCGCGCCCGATGATCTCCGCGGTCAGCGGCTGACCCCGTAGCGCCTCCTCGACCGAACCCGCCCGCAGCGGCACCGACGCCATGTTGGTCAGCCCGACGCGCGCTTCCTCGATCTTGCCGCCCGAGGCCTTGACCATCGCGCATACCGCCACCATCGCCCAGTCCTCGCTGCGGCGGTTGAACTTCTGGTAGGCGAAGCCCCACCCGTCGAGCGAGGGGATCCGGATCTCGGTCAGGACCTCGCCGGGCTCCACCGCTGTCTCCAGATAGTCGCGGAACAACTCGGCCGCCGGGACCGAGCGCTCGCCACCGGACCCCTGCAGCGTCACCGACGCGTCGGTGATCAGCATCGCCGCCGGCAGGTCGGACGCGGGATCGCCGTGCGCGAGCGAGCCACCGATCGTCCCCCGGTTGCGAACCTGCGGGTCGGCGATCGTCCCTGCGACCCGGGAGACGATTCCCAGCTGCCCGGTGCGCTGGAGCTCGGAGTGGGTGGTCAGCGCCCCGACCCGCCAGCCGCCGTTGGAGCGGTCGATCCCGCGCAGGCCCGGAACCTTGCGCAGGTCGACCAGCAGTGACGGCGCCGCGAGGCGCAGCTTCATCAGCGGCAACAGGGAGTGCCCGCCGGCCAGCAGCTTGGCGTCCTCGCCGCCGTCGCGTACCGCGGCGATCGCGTCCTCGAGCGTGTCCGGGGCGACGTAGTCGAACTCAGCCGGAATCATGCCGCCACACCTCCTTTGGCTTCCTGGATCGCCTCCCACACCCGCATGGGGGTGAGCGGCATGTTGATATAGGTCACGCCGAGCGGGCGCAGCGCGTCGATCACGGCGTTGGTCACCGCCGGGCTGGCGGCGATCGTGCCCGCCTCCCCGACACCCTTCACGCCCATCGAGTTGACCGGCGACGGCGTGACCGTGCGGTCGGTCTCGAACGAGGGCAGCTCAGCCGCCGTCGGCAGCGCGTAGTCCACGAAGGTGCCGGTGATCAGCTGGCCGTCCTCGTCGTAGTGCACGCGCTCGTACAGGGCCTGGCCGATCGCGTGGACGATCCCGCCGTGAACCTGGCCGTCGATCAGCAGCGGGTTGATCGGGTTGCCGCAGTCATCGACCGCGACATACCGGACCACCTTGACCTTGCCGGTCTCGCCGTCGACGTCTACCACGCAGGCGTGGGCGCCGAACGGGAACACGAAGTTCTCGGGCTCCCAGAACGTCGTCGTCTCGAGCCCCGGCTCCATCCCCGCCGGGACGTTGTTCAGGTAGGCCGCGCCGGCGACCTCGGCCAGCGTCATCCCCTTGTCGGGCGAGCCGCGCACGGTGAACCGGCCGTCGGTCAGCTCGATGTCCTCGGGCGCCGCCTCCAGGCTATGGGCGACGATCGCCTTGGCCTTCTCCGCGATCTTGGTCGCGCAGCGCGCCAGTGCCTCACCGCCCACCGCCAGCGACCTCGAGCCGTAGGTGTTACGTCCCTCGGGGCCGGTGCCGGTATCGCCGTGGATGATCTCGACCACCGCCGGGTCGACTCCGAGCCGGTCGGCCACGATCTGCGCGAACGCCGTCTCGTGACCCTGCCCGTGGGGCGAGGTGCCGGTGTAGGCGGTGACCGCACCGGTGTTGTGCACGCGCACCATCGCCGACTCCCAGAACCCGGCCTGGTTGCCGAAGCCCTCCGGCCCGACCACCCGGGTGGGCGCCAGACCGCAGATCTCGGTGTAGGTGGAGAAGCCGATCCCTCGATAGACCCCGCGCGAGCGCAGCTCCTCCTGCTCGCGGCGGAAGGCGTCAAGATCGACGTGCTCGAGCAGCCTGTCGAGCGCTCCCGAGTAGTCCCCGGAGTCGTAGATCACCCCGATCGGCAGCTCGGCCGGGAACTCCTCCTTGGGGATGAAATTCCGCCGCCGGATCTCCAGCGGGTCCATCCCCAGCTCGGCGGCCGCCTGGTCGAGCGTCAGCTCAATCATGTGCGTGGCCTCCGGCCGCCCAGCGCCGCGGATCGCATCGGTGGGGCACTTGTTGGTGAACACGCCGACGATGTCGGTCTGAAGCGCCGGCATCTTGTAGACCCCGCTCATCACGAAGGCCCCGAGCTCGGGGATCGCCGGCGTCAGCAGCATGTTGTAGGCGCCGAGGTCGGCGATGATCTTGACGTGGAAGGCGGTGATCGTGCCGTCGCGCTTCAGCCCCATCTTGGTGTAGGCGATCTGGTCGCGACCCTGATGGGCGGCGAGCATGTTCTCCGAGCGGGTTTCGATCCACTTGACCGGCATCCCCAGCTTGCGCGACGCCCAGGCGGCGAACACCTCCTCGCCGTACACCTGGAGCTTCTGCCCGAATCCGCCGCCCACCTCGGGCGCGATCACCCGCACCCGCTCCTCGCTCATCCCGAGCAGGATCGCCAAAAACAGCCGCAGGAAGTGGGGCACCTGGGTCGCCGACCACACGGTCAGCGAGCCCGCCCGGTAGTCGGCCAGCACGCCGCGCGGCTCGATCGGCGCCCCGGCCGTCCGGTGATTGACCACCCGGCGCTCGACGATCGCATCGGCCTCGGCAAACCCGGCGTCGAGATCGCCGCCGCCCAGCGACCACCGATGCGTCTCGTTGGTCCCGAACTGCTCGTGCACGTACGGCTCACCCTCGAGCGCCTTCTCCGGGTCCGTGACCACCGGCAGCGCCTCGTACTCGACCACCACATCCTCGGCGGCGTCGACCACGCTGTAGCGGTCGGTGCCGACGACGGCGGCCACCGGATCGCCGACGTGCTTGACCGCGCCGCGGGCCAGTGGCCAGTGGTCCGGATTGTGAAGCTCGACCCCGGGCGGGACCCAGGCGACGGGCAGCGGCGCCGCCAGGTCGCTCATGTCCTCGCCGGTGAACACGGCGTGCACGCCCGGGCGCTCGCGCGCGGCGGAGGCGTCGATCGAGGCGATCCTGGCGTGCGCCTCCGGCGAGCGCACGAACGCCACGTACAGCACCCCCGGCAGCGTGATGTCGTCGACGTAGCGGCCCCGCCCGGTGATCAGCCGCGGGTCCTCCTTGCGCCGCATCGCCTGGCCGACGTGGTTGCTCGGCGCCGGCGCCTGGCGCTGCTCTGCCGTCTCAGCCGCGATCTCGGTGATTTCGGCGGCGACGCCACCGGTGTCCTCACTCATGCCCTCACCTCCGGCTCTGACCCAACCGAGCCCGACTTGGTCTTGGCCGCGTCGAGCACCGCCTTGACGATGTTGTGGTAGCCGGTGCACCGGCAGAGGTTCCCCTCAAGCGCATGGCGCACCTCGGCCTCGGTCGGGTCGGGATTCTCCGCCAGCAGACCGGCCGCCGCCATGATCATCCCGGGCGTGCAATAGCCGCACTGCAGGCCGTGGTCGTTCCAGAAGGCCTCCTGGAGCGGATGCAGCTCGCCATCGGAGGCCATGCCCTCGATCGTGGTGATCTCGGCGCCGTCCGCCTGGACCGCCAGCACCGTGCAGGACTTCACCGGCAGACCGTCCAGGTGGATCGTGCAGGCACCGCAGTTGGACGTGTCGCACCCGACATGGGTGCCGGTCAACCCGAGGTGGTCGCGCAGCGCATGCACGAGCAACAGGCGCGGCTCCACGTTCAGCTGGTGCTCGACCCCGTTGACGCGCAGGCGGACCGATAGCGGTGTGCTCATTCATCTCCCTCCAAGTTCGCGAGTCGGTCCCGGGGGCGCCGCCCCCAGGGTCCTGGCCCGACCTTACCCGACGACCGGGGGTGTGTGAAGGGATCAGCGGCGGCGGGGGCGGCCGACCACGACCACGACCTGGCGCGGGGTGGAGCGACCGGCGGCGTTGCGCGCGTCGCCTGGCAGCGGCGGCCACGAGGGCAGCCGCCACCACCAGCCATTCCCGCCTGCGCACGGCTGGATGTTT
>DAIQND010000105.1:0-8279 GCA_036788555.1 Solirubrobacteraceae bacterium
TACGGCACGACGCGCAATCCCCGCGACCTGTCGCGCAGCGCCGGTGGATCTTCCGGCGGCGATGCGGCGGCGACCGCCGCCGGGCTGACCCCGCTCGGTATTGGCAGCGACCTCGGCGGCTCGGTACGGGTGCCGGCTGCCTTCTGCGGGGTGTGCGGACTGCGCGTGACCCCCGGGCGGGTGCCGCTCACGAGCTCGGTGGCACCGTTCGACGGCACGCCCGGCCGCGACCAGATGAATTCCGCCGGACCGATTGCCCGATCAATCGAGGACCTGCGGCTCGCGCTTGCGGTATTGGCTGGCGCGCATCCCGGTGATCCCGCGAGTCAGGCTGCGCCCCTGGCAGGCGCGGATGCGCCGCCGCTGCGGGTGGCGCGCATGGTTCGTGAGGCCGGCGCAGTGGTCGCCCCGGCGGTCGAGGCGGAGGTCGACCGGACGGCGACGGCACTCGCGGCCGCGGGCTACGACGTGGTCGATGCCGCGTTTCCGCTGGCCGCGGAGGCACCCGACCTGTGGGGCCAGATCCTCGGCACCGAGTTGCTTCGGTTCGCGATTCCGTCCTTCAGAGAGCAGATGGAGCCGACCTGCCGCCAGCACATCGAGGCTCTGCTCGGGCTGTGGGAGCCAAGCGAGCGCGTGGAGGCATACCTCGAGGCGTGCGTGCGGCGGCGACGAGTCGTGCGAGAGACGGCGCTCTGGATGGAGGCTTACCCGCTGATTCTCGCGCCGGTCGCCGGTATGGCGCCACCCCCGCTGGAGTTCGACCACCTCCTCTCGCCCGGCGCCACCCGGCAGCTGTTCGACCAGATGCGAAACGCGGTATGGGTGCCGCTGCTCGGGCTCCCCGCGGTCAGTCTGCCGAATGGCGTTCAGCTGGTGGCCCGGCGTTTTCACGAAGAGGACGCGCTCACCGCCGCGGATGCGGCGATGCTGTCCCTCGGCGCGGTGAGCGTGGCTCATCCGGAGCAGCTGAGCGAGGAGGCGCCCAGCTTGGCGGCCCGGCGATGATCCCGCCTCCTTCTGCCGCCGCCGAACGCCGGTCCAGCGCCGGGTCAGCCTCGGCATCGCTCCTGGTGGTCGACGGAGTGAGCAAGCGCTACGGAAACGTGCAGGCGCTCCAGGATGTGGCGCTTGAGGTCCGGGCGGGCGAGGTCGTCGGGCTGGTCGGTGAGAACGGCTCAGGCAAGTCGACGCTGGTGAAGATCGTCGCGGGGGTTCTCGCCGCCGATACGGGTCGCGTCGTCTTTGACGGCGAGCAGCGGCAGTTTGCGCGCCCGCGCGAAGCGCTGGATGCCGGCGTCGCCCTGGTGAGTCAGGACCCGACCTCGGTCCCCGAGCTCAGCATCGGCGAGAACGTGATGCTGCACGCAATGCGCCGGCCGCTGCGCGGCTTCCGCCGCCGTACCACGTGCGATGCGTCACGGCCGTACCTCGAGGCGGTCGGTCTCGGTGGTGACCCGCGCCAAGCGTTTGACACCCTGCGGACCGGCGAGCGTGAGCTCGTGGAGGTCGCCAAGGCGCTGGCCTCGCACCCGCGACTACTGATCCTCGACGAGGTCACGACGCGGCTACCCGACGCCGAGCCGCTTTTTGCCCTGGTTGACCGGCTGCGCGAGGACGGGGTCGCCACGATCTTCATAACCCACCGGCTGCGCGAGATCCGGCGCGTCGCACAGCGCGTGGTGGTGCTGCGAGACGGGCGGCGCGTGGGCCAGCTGCGGCGAGCGGAGCTCGACGAGAACCGCGTGGCGGGGATGATGGTGGGTCGTGAGCTGAAGTCGTTCTTTCAGCATGCCCGACGTTCGCGTGCCGAGGTTGCTCTCCGCGTGACCGACCTCGTGGTTCCCGGCACCTCTGTGCCGGTCTCGCTGGAGGCCCGCGCCGGCGAGGTCGTGGGCCTAGCCGGGTTGGTCGGCTCAGGACGCAGCGAGCTCCTCGAAACGATCGCCGGCGCGCGCCGTGCGCGGGCGGGGACGATCGCCGTCGACGGAGCGGATGTGCGGTGCACGACGGTCGGCCGCGCGATCGCCGCCGGAATCACGCTCGTCCCGGAGGATCGCATGCTCCAGGGCCTTGTGGCGGAGGCGCCGCTCACTCGCAACGTCACGATGGGCCTTGCGTCGGCGGTGTCCCTCGCTCGGCGCCGAGACGAGCGGGACCTCGCCGCTCGCGCGGTCGCCCAACTGCGCATCCGCACTCCCGCGGTCGACGCGCCGGTCCGCACCCTGTCCGGCGGCAACCAGCAGAAGGTCGTGCTCGCACGGGCCATTGCCCGCCAGCCACGGGTGCTGTTGCTCGACGAGCCGACCCGCGGTGTGGACGTGGGGGCCAAGGAGGAGATCTACCGGATCATGCAGGAGTTCGTCGACTCCGGGATGGCGCTTGTCGTCGCATCGTCTGAGCTGCCGGAGGTCCTCGGGCTATCGGACCGGATCCTCGTGATGTACGAGCACCGGATCGTGGCCGAGCTCTCGAGGCAGGAGGCGACGGAGGAGCGGATCGCGCTGCTCAGCACCGGAGGCGGGCTTGACGATGTCGACTGAGTTCCTGGAGCCGCAGGCACCGGTTCGGCAAGGGCGGGTTGGGGAGTTCGCGCGCGACGCGCTCAAGTCGTTCTTGCGCTACCTCGGGGTGCTGCTCGCCCTCGTCTTGCTGGTCGCGTGGCTCGGGGCGACGCAGCCGCAGTTCCTGACCTCGGGCAACTGGTCCAACATCCTGCAGGCGAGCGCGGCGCTGATGGTGGTGTCGGTCGGGATCACGTTTGTGATGCTCGTCGGAGGCTTCGATCTATCCGTCGGCGGCATGCTCGCGTTGACCGGCGTATTCCTCGCGGTGCTGATCGAGAAGGGCGTCCCGACCGGGCTGGCGATTTTCGCCATGATCGTGGCCGCCACCGTGGTCGGGCTCGTGTTGAACGGGATCCTGATCGCGCGCGTCGGCCTGTCGTTCTTCGTCGTCACGCTCGGCACCGCTTCGCTGTTTCAGGGCGTGGCGCTTGTGGAGACGAAGGGCACGACGCAGGGCCTGTACAGCAACAGCACGATCCTCGCCATCGGGTCCAACAGCGTCGCGGGGATTCCGATCTCGGTGCTGATCGCGGCCGGCGTACTGGTGGCGGGGCTGCTCATCCTGCACTTCACCGGCTTCGGCCGACAGTTGTACATCGTCGGCGGCAACCAGGAGGCGGCGCGGCTGGCCGGCATCAATGTCGTCGGCGTGCGGGTCGCCGCCTACGCCATCTCGGCCGGCTGCGCCGGCATCGCCGGCGTGCTCACGACGGGGCGACTGGCCTCGGCGACGCCTGACATGGGCACCGGGATCGAGCTCACAGCCGCCGCCGCTGTGCTGATCGGGGGCACGAGCCTGTTCGGGGGCTCAGGTGGCTTGTTCGGCTCATTGCTCGGCGTCGTGTTTCTCGGCGCGCTGTCGAATGGCCTCACCCTCTCCGGGATCTCAGCGTTCTGGCAGGGCGTGGTGACGGGCATCGTGCTCATCGTGGCCGTGCTGTTTGACCGGTTCCGGCCTGACCGAGTGCCGTGGGGCCGGTTTCTTTCAACCCCAAGGAGGAGATCCAAGAAATGAGCGACAAACGCTCCATTCGCCTCGTGCTCGCGCTCTCCGGCGCGCTCGCGCTCGTCGTGGCCGGATGCGGCAGCAGCGGCGGCAGCAGCAGCAGCAGCAGCGGTGGATCGACATCAGCCAGTTCCACCGCCTCGACGCCATCCAGCTCGGGCGGCAAGATTGGTTTCTCGATCCCCCAGGGCTCCAACACCGCGTTGCAGGCACTTGATGCGGGGCTGCGGGCTGAGGCTGGCAAGGCCGGATTGCAGGTGGAGACGACCGACGCCAACCTCGACCCGAGCAAGCAGCTATCCGACGTGGAAACCTTCGTGCAGCAGAAGGTGAAGGCGATCGTGGTCTGGCCGTTGGACGACCACGCCATTCAGCCGGCGTTCGCCCAGGCCCGCGCGGCGCATATCCCGATCATCACGATCTACACGCTGTTCGGCGGCCCCTACTACACCGACATCATCCTCGACGGCACGAGCGTCGGCCGGGATGCCGCCCTGTGGTTCGCGAGCCACCTTCCGCAGGGAGCAAAGGTTGCGGCGATCCTGGGGCCGCCGCAGGTGGACCAGTTCCGCGACATCGCCGCGGGCTTCAAAGCCGGCGCACAACAGGCGCATCTGAACGTCGTCAGCAGCCAGATCGATCCGCAGCTGTCACCTCAGGATGCGGTGTCAATGACGCAGGACCTGAAGACCCGGTTCGGTTCGTCGCTGAAGGGTCTGTTCGACACGCTCGAGAGTCAGGCGATCGGGTCGGCCACCGTGACGGGCGGCGGATTCCACCCGCAGATCGTCACCTACGGCGGCACGAACGACTCGATCAACGGGCTGAAGGCCGGGAAGCTGGCGGTCAGCTACTACCAGAACCCGACCTTGACCGGGCGTATCGCCGGGTGGGCGGTCCGAGAGGCGCTGGCCGGGAAGACGATCCCCCAGAAGATCTACCTCGAGGTGCCGGCGATCACGCCTGCGCTGGCCGGCTCGTTCCCGAGCGATGCCCAGCAGTTGACGGAGCCTTATTCATTCACTCCCGTGCAACAGAATGGACGCTGGACCCTACCCCTGTTCAAGTAAGAGCTGCAGATCAACATACGAAAAGGTGAGGCAGACATGAGCAAATTCATGATCGTGGGCGGCGGACAGGCGGGTCTTCAGCTCGCCCTCGGGCTGCTGGCTGATGACCACGAGGTGACGGTGGCGTCGAATCGCACGCCGGAGGACATCCGTGACGGCCGGGTGATGTCCAGCCAATGCATGTTCGACGCCGCGCTTCAGACCGAGCGTGACCTCGGCATCAACTTCTGGGAGAAGGAGTGTCCGCCGGTCGAGGGGATCTCGTTCACCGTCCCCGCGCCGGGTGGCGGCAAGGCAATCGACTTCGCCTCGCGGCTTGACCGCTACGCGCAGTCGGTCGACCAGCGGGTGAAGATGCCGGGCTGGATGGAGGAGGTGGAGAAGCGCGGCGGCAAGCTGGTGATCGAGGACGTGGGAATCGAGGAGCTCGAGCGCTACACCCAGGAGAACGATCTGGTGATCGTCGCTGCCGGGAAGGGCGAGATCGTGCGGCTGTTCGAACGTGACCCCGAGCGCTCGCCGTACGAGCAGCCGATGCGCGCGCTGGCGCTCACCTATGTGACCGGGATGACGCCGCGCCCCGAGTACAGCGCGGTGGCGTTCAATCTGCTGCCGGGGGTCGGGGAGTATTTCGTGTTCCCGGCGCTGACCACCACCGGCGAGTGCGAGATCATGGTCTTCGAGGGGATCCCCGGCGGTCCGATGGACACGTGGGGCGAGGTGAGCACGCCGCAGGAGCATCTCGCCAAGTCAAAGGAGATCCTCGACACGTTCTTCCCGTGGGAGGGCGAGCGCTCGCGCAACTGCGAGCTGACCGATGACAACGGGATCCTCGCCGGTCGCTTTCCGCCCGCCGTCCGGCGACCGGTGGCCGAGCTGCCGTCGGGGCGGCTGGTCCTGGGGCTGGCCGACGCGATCATGCTGAATGACCCGATCACCGGCCAGGGCTCGAACAACGCGGCGAAGATGGCGACCGCCTACCTGAACGCGATCCGCCAGCGGGGCGAGGGACCGTACGACCGCGAGTTCATGGAGGCCACGTTCGAGGGCTTCTGGGAGAGCTACGGCCAGTTCGTCACCGGATGGACCAACGCCCTGCTCTCGCCGCCGCCCCCGCATGTGCTCAAGGTGCTCGGCGCGGGCAACCAGAGCCCGGAGGTCGCCCACCGGTTCGTCAACGATTTCGACAACCCGCCGGGCTACTTCGAGTGGTTCATGTTCCCCGATAAGGCGGAGGCGTTCCTGGCGCAGGTCGGCGCCCCGGCCTGATCGCCGCCTCGAGCGGGATGTCTCGCCGGATCGCGATCGTTGGCGCCGGCCAGTCCGGCCTGCAGCTCGCGCTCGGCCTGCTGGGCGAGGGCTACGAGGTGACGCTCGTGACCAACCAGACCAGTGAGCAGGTGCGCAGGGGCTGGGTGCAGTCAAGCCAATGCATGTTCGCGACGGCGCTCGCCACCGAGCGCGCGCTGGGGCTGGACTTCTGGAGCCGGACGTGTCCGCAGATCGACGGGATCGCGTTCGCCGGCGCGGCGCCGGACGGCGGCAAGGCGATTGAGTGGGAGGCGCGGCTGGACTCGCCCGCGCAGTCGGTCGATCAGCGCCTGAAGCTCTCGCGCTGGCTGGAGGAGTACGAGCGGCGCAGCGGCGGTCTGATCGTCCGGGAGGCGACGGTCGACGACCTCGAGGACTACGCTCGCAGCCACGAGCTGGTGGTGGTTGCGACCGGGCGCGGCTCGCTCGCGGGACTGTTCCCACGCGACGAGGCCAACTCGCCCTTCCAGGTTCCGCAACGGACACTCGCGCTCACCTATGTGCGGGGGATGGAGCCGCGGCGCGATTACCCCGCGGTTTCGTTCAATGCCATCCCGGGGGTCGGGGAGTACTTCGTGTTCCCCGCGCTGACCACAAGCGGCGAGTGCGAGATCATGGTCTTCGAGGCGATCCCCGGGGGCCCGATGGACCGCTGGGACGACGTGAGAACGCCGGCCGAGCACCTGGCCCGCTCGCTCGAGATCCTCGAGCGGCTGATCCCGTGGGAATACGCGCCCTGCCGCCGAGCCGAGCTGACCGACGAGCGGGGGGTCCTCACCGGTCGCTTCACCCCCGTCGTACACGAGCCGGTCGCTGAGCTTCCCTCGGGAGCAGCCGTACTGGCGATGGCCGATGCGGTTGTGCTGAACGACCCGATCACCGGCCAGGGCTCCAACAACGCCGCCAAGTGCGCGGAGATCTATCTGGAGCGGGTGCTGAGCCGCGGCGAGGATCGCTTTGACCCGCAGTGGATGCGCCAGACGTTTGACTACTACTGGCGCAGCTACGCCAAGTGGGTGGTGAGGTGGACGAACGCGATGCTGGCGCCGCCGCCGGAGCACGTGCTGCGTCTGCTGTCGGCGGCGCAGGAGCTTCCCGCGCTGGCCGCGACGATCGCAGCCGGGTTCGACGATCCGCGCACGCTCAATCCGTGGTGGTTCGACCCCGAGGAGGCGGAGCGGCTGATCGCCGAGAAGCGAAGCGAGCGGGCCCGGGGGCTCGACCTGCGCGAGCTGCGAAACGCGCTCGGGCAGTTCGCGACCGGGGTGACGGTCATCACCGCGCGTGATCGCGACGGGCGTCCGGTGGGGCTGACCGCCAACTCCTTTACCTCGCTTTCGCTCGAGCCGCCGCTCGTGCTCTGGTGCCTGGCGCGTCAGGCGCTGAGCCTGCCGGCGTTTCGCGGCTGCGAGTGGTTCGCCGTGAACGTGCTCGCGTCCCACCAGCACCATCTCTCACGGCTGTTCGCCACCTCGGGGGCGGACAAGTTCGCCGGCACCCAGGTCAGGGACGGCCCGTCAGACGTGCCCCTGCTCGAGGGGGCGCTGGCTCATTTCATCTGCCGCAACATCCGCCAGATCGAGGCCGGCGACCACGTGATCATGATCGGCGAGGTCGAGCACCACGAGACCCACGGGGGCGAGCCCCTGGTGTTCCACTCGGGCTCCTACCGGATCACGACCCGCCATCCGGAGCTGGATCAGCCTTGAGCCGTGCCGGCCGTGATCTCCTACGACACACCAGACGCGGCTATGGCTTCGCCTGCTGCGCTCGTTCGGCGTCGAATATTTCGACCAGGCGGCTGCGGGTGTCCCAGAGTTTGGGGAGCTGGCGTTGGGCGATGAGTTTGCCGAGGACCTGGACGGGTGTGCCTTGGGTGCCGACGGTGTCCTCGCCGAGGGCGCGGGCGACGATCGAGTAGTGGCGAAAGCGCCAGACCCAGATGCGCTCGTCCCATTCGGTCAGCAGCTCGGCGAGCTGGTAGAGGTCCTCGAACTCGCGTCCGCGCTGGTAGAGCTCGGTCAGCTCGAGCCCGGCCTGCGTGAGCCGGGCGTCGAAGGCTTTCCAGACGCGTTGGGTGACCTTCGGGACCCGCCGGAAGCCGGGGGAGTCAAAGCCCGAGCCGTGGCCGAGGACGACGCGGATCGATTGGTACTCCCAGGGTGACATCTGGTTGAGCATCTCGATCTGTTCGGTGATCAGCTTGATGCAGAGCACCGCGCGGCGTAGCAGCCGGACCGCCGCCGCGGGGTCGTCCTGCTCGAGTCTGACCGCGGCCTGCTCGACCTCGGTGGCGGCGAGCTTGAGCCACAGCTCAGAGCTCTG
>DAIQND010000106.1:0-8218 GCA_036788555.1 Solirubrobacteraceae bacterium
AGCCGTTCCACACCGTCAGGACCGGCGTCCGCGACCGTACCGAACATGGATTTCTCTCCTCACCGGTCCTCGGCCACCTGATCGGCGGGACGGACGGGCCGTTGGACATCATCGTCGCCTCCGACGACCGCCACCTCTACGCCTGGGCGCCGAGCCCGCGGCGGCTGGCCGGCCAGGCTCTGCCCGGCTTCCCGGTGCTCGTGGCCGACCCTGACAAGCTGAGCGCCGTCGATCCGACGACCAACCATCTGCTGTTCAGCGGCGCACGCGCCGGCTCCAACCCGCAGATCGACCAGGACCAGGGAAAGCTCGTCGACACGCCGGCGATCGCGACGATCAACGGCAAGCCCGAGATCATCATTGGCAGCAACGAGGAGTACCTGGTCAACACCGGCGACGAGGGCGCGATCAACGCCGGCGACTTCACCGCTGCCTCGGTTGGCGTGCTAGGCGCGAGCGGCCTGTTGCCGTTCGCCAACGGCCGGCTGTACGCGATCAAGCCGACCGGCGGGAACATGACCTGCTCCGGCGGGAGGTGTCACTCGAGCGCGTTCGTGGCCGGGTGGCCGAAGAAGGTGGGGCTGATTGACGCCGGGCTGCTGCCGGACGTGGGAGAGGGGATCGACGGATCGTCCGTCGTGGCGCCGCTGACCTGCCCGGACGGCGGCCGCGGAATGAAGATCGCGGTAACCCCGGATGCGGGTCCTTCCTACATCTTCAACCCCGACGGCAGCTCCTGCTACGGCAGCGACCAGAGCGGCCGCGACAACACGCTGGACACCGACTTCAGCCAGGGCGACGGGCAATACGACCATCCCGCGTTCTCGGCCGTCGGCTACGGAGCCTTCGGCAGCTTCGACGGGCGAGCCATCGACTACTTCGCACCCGAGGCCGGGTTGATCCGCACGCTGGACGTGGCGGTTCCCGACTACCAGGGCGGCCAGGACTTCATCGCCTCCTGGAACCCGTCGAGCGGACAGCAGCGCCCGGGCTTCCCTGCCGTGGTCAACGACCTGCAGTTCCTGACCGGGCCGGTGGTCGGCCAGATCACCGCCGGCGCCGGCCAGGACGTGATCGGCGGCACCTCGTCGCTGGACCTACAGGCATTCAACGCCGCCGGCCTGCCCGCGAGCTCGGCATGGCCGAAGCTGACCGGCGACTGGACCGTCGCCACCCCGACGCTCGGGTCGTTCGGCACGCTCGACACGGCCGCGGGAGCCCGAAAAGACGTCGTCTCGATCACCCGCAGCGGCACCCTGGCGGTGTACTCGACGCCGGCCGGCGCGTGCACCCCCAGCTCCTCGCCGCGCTTTCACCACGACAACTGGAACACCGGTGACTACGAAACCGATGCCGTCGATCCAGGGCGCCCGTTCGGCGTGCGGGTGAGCGGGCGCACGGTGTCCTTCATCGCTCCCGGCGGCGACCTGCTGTGCGGTAAGGCGAGCCGCTATCAGCTCGTGACCTCCAACAGGCCGATCACGCCCGAGAACTTCGCGCGTGCGGCGCGGCTCTCAGCCGCAGCGGCGCCGGCAGCGGCCGGAACCCGGCAGGCGCTGCGGCTCCCCGCCGGCGCCGAGCGCTACGTCGCGATCCGCGCGGTCGATGCCGCGGGCAACGTCGGGCTTCCGGCGGTCGTGAGGTTCGCCGCCGGGCCCTCGCCGAGGGGCTCGGGCCGATCACGCTCGTCGGCGCGGCCGCCGTTTACCGGCTGAGGCTGCCGGCGCCGGGGCCGGGCTGCCCTCGGCCCGTACCATCCCGAGGCCATGTCACGCTTCGCCGAGCCCCAGGCCTCAGCCTTCAAGGCGCTTAACGACTCGCTGAGCTTCGACGTGCGGCTGTGGCCCTACGACGTCGAGCAGTCACGAGCGCACGCGAAGATGCTGGCCGCGCGGGCGATCATCACCGAGGCCGAGCGCGACCAGCTGCTGGACGGGCTTGACCGGGTGGCAGCCGAGCTGCGGGAGCGGTCCTTCCGCTTCGGCGAGCGCGACGAGGATATCCACATGGCGATCGAGCGGCGGCTGACCGAGCTCACGGGTGCGGTCGGCGGCAAGCTGCACACCGCGCGTTCGCGCAACGATCAGGTCGCCACGGATATTGCGCTGTTCGTCCGCGACCGAGCGGTGCTCGCGCGCGACGCGATCGCCAGGCTCGCGCAGACGCTGATCTCGCTGGCCCAGACGCACCTTGACTGGCCGATGCCCGGCTACACCCACCTGCAGCGGGCGCAGCCGGTGTACCTCAGTCACCACCTGCTGGCCTATACGTGGATGCTGATTCGCGATCGGCAGCGTTTTTCCGCGGTGCTCGACGCCGCGGGAACACTGCCGCTAGGAGCCGGGGCGTTGGCCGGAGTGAACTTCGACACCGACCGCGAGCTGGTGGCCCGGGAGCTTGGTTTCACGCGGGTGGCGGAGAACTCGCTCGACGCGGTGTCGAACCGTGACTTCGTGCTCGATTACCTGTCGGCCGCCGCGCTCTGCGCCACTCACCTCTCGCGACTGGGAGCGGAGATCGTCCTGTGGTCAAGCCAGGAGTTCGGCTTCTGCGAGCTCTCAGACGCCTGGAGCTCCGGCTCCTCGATCATGCCGCAGAAGAAGAACCCCGATGCGGCCGAGCTGCTGCGGGCCAAGGCGCCGCGTATCAGCGGGCACCTGGTGGCGTTCCACGGGGTGCTGCACGGGCTGCCCCTCGCCTACAACAAGGACATGCAGGAGGACAAGGAGCACCTGTTCGACGCCGCTGACACGCTCGAGCTGTGTCTGGCAGCCGCCGACGGGATGCTGGAGGGGATCAGCTTCAACCGCGAGAGACTTGGCCAGGCGGCCGCCGAGGAGTTCCTCGCCGCCACCGACGTCGCCGACCTCCTGGTCAGGCGGGGGATGCCGTTCCGCGAGGCCCACGGGGTGGTGGGGGCACTGGTCCGCAGCGCGCTCGAGCAGGGCAAGCAGCTCTCCGAGCTCACGGCGCAGGAGCTCGCTGAGCGGTCCCCGCTGCTCGATGAGGAGTTCTATGCCGTGCTCAGCGACCGCGCCTGGCTCGAGAGCAAGATCTCCCGGGGCGCCACCAGCCTGGCGCGGGTGCGCGAGCAGCTCGAGCGCGCCCTGGCGGCCCTGCGGTGAGCGCGAGGCCGCCGCTGAAACCCTCCTTCTACGACCGTCCGGTTGTCGAGGTGGCGCGCGAGCTGATCGGTTGCGTGGTCCGCCATGGACCATGCGCAGGGGCGATCGTCGAGACCGAGGCCTACCACGACTCCGAGCCCGCCTGCCACGCCTTCGTGGGCCTGACGCCCCGTACCAGGACGCTGTTCGGGCCACCGGGACGGGCATACGTCTACCGCTCCTACGGGATCCACGCATTGCTGAACGCCGTCTGCGAACCGGAGGGGGTGGGATCGGCGGTCTTGATCCGCGCGCTCGAGCCGCTGGAGGGAATCGAGTTGATGCAGGCCCGGCGGGGGCTGGAGTCGCTGCGTGCCCTGTGCTCAGGCCCGGGCAAGCTCACCCAGGCGCTGGGCATCGAGCTGCGCCACAACGGTTCGGACCTGCGGCGCGGACCGGTTACGGTCTCCGAGCCGTCACGCGCCTGGCGAGGCGTGCCGGTCGCGGTCGATCGGCGGATCGGCATCACCAAGGCGGTCGAGCTTCCCTGGCGCTTCTCCGCGGCCGGAAGCCGCTTCCTGTCTCGCCCGGTTCGCGCCGCCGCGTAGGAGGCGCCGGGGGTCAGCTCGCGCCGCTACTTGCCCGTGGCGGCTCCGCCGGTGCCGCCGGGCGGCACTCCGCCTGCACCGGTCGTGCCGGCGCCGGTTCCACCACCGCCCGTACCGGCGCCGGTTCCGCTGCCGGTTCCACCCGTGCCGGCGCCGGTGCCCGCCCCGGCGCGGTTCGTCCCGCCGCCGTTCTGGCTGGCGGCGGGCGGCGTCGGCGCCGGAGCCTGGGCCGGCGCGGGGGCGCCGCCGCCTCCGCCGCCGTTGGCGGCCGGGGACCCGGTGGCGGTCGGCGCGGGGTTGGCGGGCGTGGTCGCCGCGGTCGTGGCGGTGCTCGCCACGGTCGGGCCCGGAGCCACCGTGGTGGGAACGCTCGACGCGGGGGTGGTGGTCGTCGCGGTCTTGCTCCCGGCCGGCTGCTCGCTGGCCAGGATCTGGAGGGCCTGAACCATGAAGTTGTGCCAGATCAACGCCGGATAGGTCCCGCCCTCGACCGGGCCGCCGTTGAACAACGTCATCATCGGCACCAGCTTCTGGGGGAAGCCAACCCACACGGCCGTCGTGAGCTGCGGAGTCCAGCCGACAAACCAGGCGTCGGCCTCGTTGGTGGTCGTCCCGGTCTTACCAACCACATCCACCCCGGAGATCGCCGCCGCCGTGCCCGTGCCCGATTGCACGACGCCCGTCAGCATGTCGTGGACCTCATGGGCGATGCTCGCCGGCATCACCCTGGTGGAGGCGGGGATGTCCCGGAGCGTGTGCCCCTTCCACCGCATCTCCGCGATCCCAGTCGGTCCGTCGCCGGGGCTGCCGAGCGTGGGGCTGTACATGCGCTTGCCGCCATCGGCGAACGTCTCGTAGGCATGAGCCATGTCCAGCGGCGAGACTCCGATCGTCAGCCCGCCGAGGATCATCGCCGGGTTGGTCGAGATCGGCGTCTGGATGCCGGCGGCGTGCGCCAGGGCGGCGATCTCGTCGACCCCCTTCTGGGGCCCGAGGCCGTACCACCCGACACGCTCGAACACCGAGTTGTCGGACACGTCGGTCGCGCCTTGGAGCGTGATCTCGCCCGAGTAGGCGTTGCCAAAGTTCTTCACGTGGAAGATCTCGCGGCCCCCGCTGTGCGGGACCACGATGTCCAACGGGGCCGACTCGATCACCGAGCTCGGCCCGAAGCCGTGCTCGAGCGCCACCGCCAGGGTGAACGGCTTGAACGCCGAGCCCGGCTGCCGCTCAGCCTCGGTGGCCAGGTTGAACGGGAAATGGCTGTAGTCCTCCCGCCCGTTGACGATCGGCCCGCCGACCATCGCTCTGACCTCGCCGGTGGCGTTGTCGATCGTCACGAGCGAGGCGACCGGCGAGTTCGGCCCCGTGTAGGGCAGCTCCTGCGAGATCGCCTGGTCGGCCGCCTCCTGCATCTTGAGGTCGAGCGTCGTCCGGATCGCGATGTCGCCGTAATAGGCCTGGTACTGGGCGACCTTCTGTGAGAGCCCGGTTCTCTCCAGGGCGTCGATGATCTGCGGCCCCACCCAGCTGGCGAAATACGGCGCGGCCGACGGCTCCGAGGGCGGGAGCAGGTCGGTTGAGATCGGGACCGGCTGACGGATCCCGAACGCGTACTTCCTACGGCTTATGTAGTGCTGCTGGAGCATGTCGAGCAGGACGAGGTTGCGCCGATCGGTCGCCGCGCGCGGATGCTCAACCGGGTTGAACGCCGTGGGATCGGCGATCATCCCGGCCAGCAGCGCCGCCTGCCAGTACCTGAGCTTCGATGCACACGATGGAAGACGCGCCGCGGCGTCGCCGCAGGTGCTCGTCCCTCCATCGGTGGCGGCGTTGGGGTCATACCCGAGCTGCTTTCCGAAGTAGACACGCGCCGCCGACTCAACGCCGTAGGCGCCGTTGCCGAAGTACACCGAGTTCAGGTACTCGTTGAGGATCTTGGTTGGCTTCCATTTGCGGGTGAGGTGGAACGCCAGCGCCGCCTCTCGCAGCTTCTCCAGCACCGTCCGGTTGCCCTGCTGAACGAGCGCGTTCTTGACGAACTGCTCGGTGATGGTCGATGCGCCCTGCGTGGGGCCGCCGCTGATGTCCGAGACGAAGGCCCGAACGATTCCCTTGATGTCGACGCCCGGGTCCGACCAGAACCGCTTGTCCTCGACCGCGATCACCGCGTTGATCACCGCCGGCGACATCCGCTTCCAGGTGTCGATGACCTCGGGCTCGCTGGACAGAAAGGGGCCGATTCGCCGCCAGTGATCGTCGTAGAGATAGGAGTTGTTCCCGATGTTCTTGTATTCCTGGCGATTCTCGATCTGAGGGATGTCGGAGGCGACCGCCATCACCATCCCGAAGACGGTGGAGATGATCGCCAGCACCGCCAGCCCGAACAGGATCGCCAAAAGGCGCAGCTTGCGAAGCCGCGGCCGGGGCCCGCGCCCGCCACCCCCGCCGCCGCGCCGAGGCCGCCAGGGTCGGCGCGGTCCGCCGCCTCCCGACCAGCCGGCCCGTCGCGCGCCCTCGGGCTGCTCCCGCAGCGCTTCACGGGGCGCCGGGGCAGGGCGCGTCGCGGGTTCCACCGGCACCGCATGCAGATGGCCGCCTCGCTTGCTCCCGGGCTCGTGGGCGGTGGAAACGCGCCGAATCGGATTTGTCACGTCGTCGCTCATGCGATCGAAGCCGCGGCCGCACCCATCACCCGCGTTCCCGCAGCCGCGCAAACCACGGAAGGCAGACGGCCTCGGTTTCCGTGGGCGGCGGCAGCATAGCACCGGCCGCCGGGGCGTCCGAGGGGATGGAGGACCGCCGCAGCTGGATCCGGCATATTCCGCGGGGTGTTCAGCGAGAGTGGTGCGGTGCGGTGCGGGGGTCGTGACGGGCCGGGCGAGGCGCGCGCCTCATCCCCTGCCGGGGCGGCCTCCTGGCTGGCCCGAAACGCGGTCGACTGCCTCCCCGAAGGCGAGCTCGAGCGCAAGCTATCGCTCGGCCGCCCGCTTCGGGTGAAGCTGGGGATCGATCCCACCGCGCCGGACATCCACCTCGGGTTCACCGTGGTGCTTCAGAAGCTGCGGGAATTTCAGGACCTGGGACACGTGGTGGTGCTGATCGTGGGGGACTACACCGCACGGGTGGGAGATCCCAGCGGCCGCTCGAGCACCCGGCCGGTGCTCGACCCGGCCGAAATCGAGGCCAACGCACAGACGTTCAAGGATCAGGCGCTGCTGGTGCTCGACTCGGAGCGTCTGGAGGTCCGCTACAACAGCGAATGGCTGGAGATGGGGATGGAGGAGCTGTTCTCGCTCACCCGCTCGGTGACCGTGGCGCAGCTCCTGGAACGAGACGACTTCGCCAAGCGCTTCTCCGCCCACGAACCGATCTCGGTCCTCGAGCTGCTGTATCCGCTGCTTCAGGGCTATGACTCGGTGGCGGTCCGCTCCGACGTCGAGCTTGGCGGTACCGACCAGAAGTTCAACCTGCTGCTGGGGCGCGACATCCAGCGCCACTACCGCCAGCCCGAGCAGGTGATCCTGACCCTGCCGCTGCTGACCGGCACCGATGGCGAGCGCAAGATGTCTAAGTCGTACGGGAATTACATCGGGGTCACCGACGCGCCGCAGGACATGTACGGCAAGACGCTGAGCATCCCGGATGCGTCGCTGGGATCGTGGTATGAGCTGCTGCTGGGCGCTGAGGTGCCTCGGGACGCCCCGCCGCGCGACGCCAAGCGAACGCTCGCCAGACGGCTGGTTGCGCGCTTCCACGGTGCGGGTGCGGCGCAGGACGCCGAGGAGGCGTTTGACCGCCAGTTCGTGCGCCATGAGCTGCCCGAGGACGTGCCCGAGCTCGAATGGGAGCGTGGGGACGGCGTGGTTCATCTGCCGGCCCTGCTCGGGCGAGCGTTCGGTGTCTCGACATCCGAGGCACGCCGGTCGATCGCCCAGGGCGGCGTGCGGATCGACGGCGTTCCGGTGCCGGATGGGGCCCTCGACGTCTCCGCCGAAGCGCTCGACGAACGGGTCGTCCAGCTCGGCAAGCGCCGGTTCGTGCGCGTGAGGCTTCTCTGAATGCCGGCCTGGGCCCGCCACGGCCGTCGTTCGGCGCTATACTCATCGGTCCGCTCCGGGGCCGGAAGGCCATCGGACGCGCCCCACTAGGAAGGAGGCACCTTCCTGAAGAGGTGCGACGGTCTTTGAAAACTCAACAGCATGCGCACCCTCGATCGACCCTCGATCGAGATGGTGTGTCCAGGTTCGAACGCCGCCGTTCGCCTGGTCCCTCGCGGACCAAGCGCTCCGGCGGTGCCAAGACCTACCCCGTCATGCGCTCCGGAGCCCGTGGTGTACATGGGCTCCTCCACTCCCGGCTTGACCGGGCGTGCAGAACGAGTGCTGACGACTCTTTGTGAAGCGGGTCGCTTGCGGCCCGCCTGGAGCGGGTTGCCAAAGCAGCCCGCGCAGCAGTTCTTCACGGAGAGTTTGATCCTGGCTCAGGACGAACGCTGGCGGCGTG
>DAIQND010000107.1:0-2380 GCA_036788555.1 Solirubrobacteraceae bacterium
CGGCCCGAAACGTTGACGAACGACTTCTTCGTCAACCTGCTCGACATGGGCACCGAGTGGCAGACCTCCAGCTCGAACGGCTCCGCAACCCGCGTCTACGAGGGCCGCGACCGCGCTACCGGACAGGTGAAGTGGACGGCCACGGCGGTGGATCTGGTGTTCGGCTCAAACGACCAGCTCCGCGCGATCGCCGAGGGCTATGCGTGCGACTTCATCGCGGCGTGGGACAAGGTCATGAACCTCGATCGCTTCGACCTCGTTTCCTGAACGATCCGCAGGGTGGTGACCGGTCCAGACCGGGCCGGTCACCCGGTCGGATACGGTTGGCGCACACAGCCAACAAGCAAGGGAGGCAGGCAATGGACGAGGCAATCACCCGAAGCCACATCGAGGCGCACGCTGAGGCGGTGGTGCGCGGCGATATGGACACTGTGATCGGGGATTTCTCCGCGGAGCTGCGCCCCAGGGTGCCTGAGCTGGCCAAGGCGCTTCCGCAGCCGACGACCTCGGCCGACATCCAGAGCGTCGAGATCGGCGAGCAGGAGAGCGTCTCGACGATCCGGTACTCAGGTGAGGACGCCGCCGTGACGATTCGCGCTCAATGGCAGGAAGAGGGCGGGCGGCCGGTGATCGTCCACGCCGAGCCGGTCGGCTGAGGCGCCCGGCTAACGCCAGATGAAGGTCGCGGTCTCCCCGCTCTGGAGCGGGTAGACGAGCGAGCGCTGCTTGAAGCTGAGGCGAAACCGGCTCGACGGGCCGTTGTCATGCGCCACCAGCACCAGCGCGCCGTCCGGGTTGCGGAAGGCGACATCGTCCACCCCGGGCGTGACGCCGTTGCGGTTGCCGTCGACGAAGTCCCGGACGAGCCGGGTCGACCCGATTCGAACCGCCCCGGGCTCCACGTACTTCGAGACCTGGCCGAGCTCGTAGTAGCCCAACCCGAGGCTGAAGGTGTGGCGCTGCTCGGAGACGCTGAGCAGACCGCTGCAACCGCGGCAGGACCAGTTTGGGTGGTGAACCGGACCGCCGGCCGGGCTCAGCGCGACGTTCCACAGCGCCGCGGTGCTCGCCCAGTTGCGGACGGCGTCGATGATCGCCTCCGCGGGGGAGTACGGGATGATTCCGGGCGAGCACTCGGAGACGATCTGGTCGATCCCCGGCGCCACGCCGTGCAGGCCGCTCATGCCGCTCAGCCCGCCGTAGCAGTGCCAGGCGATGCCCGCCAGCTGTCGCGCGGCCGGGCCGTGGAGCAGCTGGAGGGCGTAGGCCAGATTGCGGTTGCCGTTGTCGAGCCCATAGAGCTTGGTGGCGCCAAGCCCGGCGCGGCGAAGGGCCGGCTCCAGGTAGCCGCCGATGAAGTCGGCCTCCTGCTGCGGCGGCAGCTCGCCCCCGGGAAAAGTCGGTGCGTCCGGTTCGTTTTGAACCGTGAGCGCGCCCACCCGAACCCCCTGAGCCCGGTACGCCTGCAGGAACTTGACCAGATATTCCGCGTACGAGCCGTAGAAGCCGGGATCGAGCAGCCCGTTGGCCGAGGGGTTGCCGTAGGAGTCGTTGGCCTTCATCCACGGCGGCGCGGTCCACGGGGTGGCCAGCAGCTCGAGGCGCGGGTCGATCGCCACAGCCTGGCGCAGCGTGGGGATGATGTAGGCCAGGTCGTGGGCGATCGAGAAGTCGGTGAGACTCGGATCGGTCCTGCCCGCCGGCAGGTCGTCGTAGGTATACGGGTGGCCGGTGACCGTGAAGTCAGACGCTCCGACGGGAACCCGGAGGAATCGCAGGCCGATCCCGGAGCGGGTCGAGAACAGGTCCTGCATCACGGCGCCGCGCTGCCGCCGCGGAAGCTTGGTGCCGATCAGCCACGCTGAGCTGTCGGTCATCGCCGCGCCGAAGGACTGCACCTGCTGATAGCGAATGCTCGGATCCACGCGGATCGTCGGCAGCTGCTCGCCTGAGCTGCCCGAGCGCAGGTAGGCGGTCGGCATCTGGGTCAGCGCTGCCGTGAGGTCCGGGCGGGTGACGACCACCGATACCGGGGTGCCGGGGCGACCCGCCGGGCTTGCCGCGGCGGTGCTCGCCGGCGCGAGCGCCGGCGTCGCCACCGTGAAGGCGACCGCCACGATCGCCGCGCGCCACCGCCACCCTTGATCGCCGCCCACGGGGGCGAGAGCGTAGCGCCTGCCGGCCCGTCTAGGGGAGGCGCTCGATGACCAGCAGGGCGATGTCGTCGCGCGGGTCATCGCCGCGCGTGACGCTGGCTTCGAGGAACTCGGCCAGCTCGGCTCCGCCGGCCGGTGCCCGGGCGACCAGGTCGGCCAGCTCGTGATCGTCGAGGATCGTCATCGGCGCGCGCGCGTCGGTGAGCCCGTCGGTGTCAAGGACG
>DAIQND010000107.1:2390-8182 GCA_036788555.1 Solirubrobacteraceae bacterium
TCGAAGTCGCTCGGCTCGCCGGGGGCGAGGGTGAGGATGTCGCCGGGCCCCAGCCGCGCCCGCGCGCGGCGGTACCGCGGCTCTGCGTCCAGCCCGATCAGCGGGCCCGCGATCGCCACCGGCTCCACGTGGCGATCGGCGCGGCGCACGAGCGGCGGAGGGTGCCCGGCGCTGGCGAGGTCGACCACCAGCTCGTCGCCCTCCAGGCGCGCCACCGCGAACAGCACGGTCACCAGCTGCTCGGGCCCGAGCGGCGGATGGCGGAGCGCGGCCTCGTTGAGCTGGCCGAGCAACTCGGCCGGATCGGCAACCGCCAGAGCACGGATCGTGTAGCGGGCAAACGCGGTCAGCGCCGCGGCATTGGCTCCCTTGCCGCAGACGTCGCCGATCGCGATTCCCCACTCGCCCTGCGCGATCGTGAACACGTCATAGAAGTCACCGCCGACCTCCTGGCCCTGCGCGGCGGCGCGGTAGCGGCCGGTGATCCGCACCCCGGGTATCGCGGGAAGCTCGTGCGGCAGCAGGCTCTCCTGCAGCGTCCGGGCGAGATCCCGGGTGGCGCCGAACATCCGCGCGTTGTCGATCGCCAGCGCGGCGCGGCGCGCCAGCTCGCCCGCCAGCAGCATGTCGTTCTCCTGATAGGGATCGCTGCCCGCGGTCCGAAGCAGCGAAAGCGTTCCGAGCAGGCGCTCGCGCCCGACCAGCGGGACGACGAGCGCCGAGTTGTAGCGCAGCCGGCGCATCAGCTCGTAGTGCTCGGGCCCCTGGGCGATCTTGCGCTGGAACTCCGGGCTCATCGAGGATTGCAGCGAGGGGCGGCCGGTACGCAGGGCCTCGGCGACGGGATGCGGGCTCTCGAGGCTCAGCGGGTGCGCGCGGCGCATCTCCTCCACGGCGTGGGCGTCGTCGAGGTTCTGAGCTGCGGCGACCGCGGTGCGGATCGAGTCGTCGTCCTCGACGATGTCGACGACCGCGATCTGCGCCAGCTCTGGAACGACCAGCTCGACCAGCTGATGAAGCGTCTCGTCGAACTCGAGCGAACGGTCGAGCACCAGCCCGGCCTGGGCCAGAAACGCCATCCGCTGCTGAAGCCGAGCGTTTTCCTGCTCGACCCCGCCGCGCTCTCGAATGTCGCGGATGAACGCGACGAACAGCGGCGGATCGGCCTCCCGCAGACGGCTGAGCGTCAGCTCGACCCGGAACTCCGAGCCGTCGGCTCGCAACGCCGAGAGCTCAACCCGGCGGTCGAGGATCGACGCCTCGCCGGTCTCCAGATACCGCCGCAGGGCGTTGCGGTGCGCATCGCGCAGAGCTCCGGGGATCACCAGCTCGGCGACCTCACGGCCCATCGCCTCAGCGGCGCTGCGGCCGAACATCAGCTCGGCGCTGGGATTCCAGTCCCGTACGCGACCCGCGGCATCCATCACGATCACCGCATCCAGCGCCGCGCGGAAGACGCTTCCCGCCGGGAAGCTCAATCGCGCCTGTTCGGTCTCGCTGTGCGAACTGATGGTGATCCGCTCTCCCTCGGGGCCGTCACAGGTTCAGATGCGCCGTCCGTCTCGCGGACGATACCCGCCCGAGGGTTGAGCGGGTGAGATCCGGGTAGCGCTGGTTTGAGATGGACGTGAATCCCCCGTTCGCCGAGGTGCCCCAGCCGGGGGCGCCGGTGACCCCGGCGGTGCCCGAGGCGCCGGTGACTCCCGCCGTGCCCGATCCCGGCACGCCGGCCGATCCCGAGCAGCCCGCGACCGTCCCGGCGCCGCAGGAGCCGCCGACCCCGGCCGTCCCTGAGCCCGAACCGAACGCCGACCCACAGCCGGATCCCGGAACGTAGGGCCCGTCAGCCGGCGCGCGCTGCCTCGAGGATCACCTCGGCGAGCTCGCGAGGCCGCTGCTGAGGAAGCAGGTGGGCGGCGCCTCGCAGCTGCACGACCTCCGCCCCCGGGATCTGCCGGGCCAGCTCACGCGCCGCCGAGGGCGAGACGATCCGGTCGGCCGTTCCCGCCACGACGATCGTGGGAACCGAGATCGTCCCCAGCCGGCGCTCGAGCGATGGCAGCTGCCGGATCAGCACGCGTTGCTCGACGATGAACGCCCGCCAGGTCCTGGGGTTCAGCAGCGCCCGCGCGACATCGCGCAGGTAGGTCTCCTTCACCCCGAGCGCGGCGGTCAGCCGGCGGCGCAGCGGTGCGCTGAGCAGCGCCGCGCCGCCGACCGAGAGCATGCCGACGCTGAGCGCCGGCCCCCACAACCGGCTGGCCAGTAGCTCGTCAAGCCGGTTCAGCGAGCTCAGGTTGGCGGCCGGGGCGGCGAGCACGAGCGCCGTCACGCGCTCGGGACGCTCGGCCGCCACCCACGCCGCCACCGCGCCGCCGAGGCTGTGGCCGACGACGACGGCGCGCTCGATGCCCGCGGCGTCCAGGCTGGCCAGCGCCGCGCGTGCGTTGCCCGCGAGGTCGGTCGGGTGCCCGCGGCCGTTCCAGCCGGGGCGGTCGACAGCGACCGTGCGGGCTCGGCCGCCCAGCGCCGCTGTGACCCCCCGCCAGTCCTGGGCGCTTCCTGGCTGCCCGTGGAGCAGCAGCACCGCGGGCTCCGCCATCGGCGCATCGTAGTCAGCGCCGGGCCGCCGGCGCAGCGTGCGGCATAGACTTCGCGGCGTGACGTCAGCGCTCCGCACGGAGGCGCTCGCGCCGCTTCGCCAGAACCCGGCGCGCGCGGCGATCCTGCTCGACATCGATGGCACGCTCGCGCCGATCGTCGAGAAGCCCTCCGACGCGGCGGTGCCGGAGCGCACACGTCAGCTGCTGGCCGAACTGGCGCGTCGCTACGGCGCGGTCGTGTGCGTCAGCGGGCGGAGAGCCTCGGAGGCCCGCGCGATGGTGTCGGTGGGGACGATCTCCTACCTGGGCTCGCACGGCTCCGAGCTGCTGCGCGCGGGCTGGACCAAGGCGCAGCTCGATCCGGAGCTCGAGGACTGGCAGCGGCGGATCCACGACTTCTGCCGTCAGGTCGACACCTCCGACGCCCGTCGGCGCGGGGTCCGGACGGAGGACAAGGGCGCGATCCTGGGCTTCCACTGGCGGGGTGCGCCCGATCAGGAGGCGGCCCGGGCGGCGATCGATGCGATCGCCGCCAGGGCGGAGGCGGCGGGGCTTCGTACCCACTGGGGCCGCAAGGTGCTCGAGGTGCGCCCACCGGTCAGGATCGACAAGGGCACCGGAATCGCCTCGTTCCTTGAGGGCACCGACCTCGACGCGGCGATGTACGTCGGCGACGACGTCACCGACCTGGATGCCTTCCGAACGCTGGGTCAGCTCCGCGACGAGGGACGCCTGGCGCACGTGCTCAGAGTCGGTGTGCGCTCCGAGGAGGGGCCTGAGGAGATCATGAGCGACGCCGACCTGGCCGTCGAGGGGACCGAGGGCGTGGTCGACCTGCTCTCGGCACTGCTCGCCGAGTAGCGTCACCGGCAGTGCGCTTCGCCGACTTCCTCCGCACCACCGTCCTGCTCAGCGCGGCCGCGGCCAGCGCGCTGGCCGCGGTGACGGTCGCCGGGGCGGCGGGTGCCACGGACGGGCTGCTCGTGCCGGTGGCGGCGGGGTGGTGGGTGATCGCCACGGCGATCGGGTTGTGGATGGGCCGCCGGGCTCAGACCTCGGCGGCGATCGCCGACCTTCTGGCCAATGCGCGGATGCAGTCCTCGCTGCCCGAGGTGAATCCCGGGCGCACCGTGCTGAACCGCCTGTGGCCGCTGCTGCTCTGCACGATCGGCGCCGGGGCGCTCGCGTTCGTGCTCCCCCAGGTGCCGGCGATCGCCACCGGCTTTGCGATCATCTGGGCGCTGGCCTGGCGCCGCCAGGCCTCTGCGGTGCGAGCCGTCGAAGGCCGTGACGGGGCCCGCTTCTACGTCGTTCGCACCTCGCCGGTGAAGCCGATCCAGCTGATCCGCACCCCGGGCTTCCGCTCCGATCTGTTCGAGCTCAACGGCAGCTCCGGGCATGCGCCGCGCGCCCGGCCGCGAGCCTAGAAGGCGACGCCGGTGATCCTGGCCGGATGACCGCGCTCGCTACGCTGACTCGCGGAACTGTGAACGTCCTTGGCTATATCCCGAGCCCGTCCGCCAACGGCTTCCACATCGGGCCGTTCTTCGTCCACGCCTATGGCCTCGCGTACGTGATCGCGGTGGCCGCCGCGATCCTCGTCACGCGCGAGCTTTGGAAGCGTGACGGTGGCGATCCGAACCTGCCGGGTGAGATCGCCGTGTGGGCGTTTCCCGCCGGCCTGATCGGCGGGCGGATCTACTTCCTGATCACCACGCCCAGCCAGATCCCGCCGCACTGGTGGGGGCCGTTCGCGATCTGGAAGGGCGGGCTCGGCATCTGGGGCGGGATCGCCGCCGGTGTCCTGGTGGGGCTGTGGTACGTGCGCCGGCGCGGCCTGACCAAGGCCGACATGCTGCACCTCATGAACTGTGTGGCGCCGGCCCTGCTGGTCGCCCAGGCGATCGGACGGATCGGCAACTACTTCAACCAGGAGCTGTTCGGAAAGCCCAGCACCCTGCCCTGGGCGCTGAAGATCAGCCCGGCCCACCGGCCGCCCGGCTACACCCAGTTCGCCACCTTCCAGCCGACCTTCCTCTACGAGATCATCTGGAACCTGCTGCTGGCAGGCTTCCTGGCCTGGCTGGTCCGCCGGCACCGGGTGCGCGCCCCCGGCGTGTTCGCGCTCTACGTCGCCGGCTACTCGGGCTTTCGGATCTTCGAGGAGAACCTGCGGATCGACTATTCGGTCTACGTGCTCGGCATGCGCCTGAACTTCTGGATCGCGCTGCTCGGCACGGTGATCGGGCTCGTGTGGTTCGCCTGGGTGCAGTGGGGCTTTTTGCCGTGGCGCCGGCGCGAGCTGCCGGCCGCGACCGCGCCGGGTGGCGAACCCCCGCGTCCGGTCCCCGCCCAGCGGCGCGCGTAGCGTTTTCAGCGATTGCGTGGGCGCAGCGCCGCCAGCTCGGCCCGGCTGCGGGTGTTGGCCACGTCGGCTGCGGTCAGCCACGCCCGCCGCGCGGTCGCGATCCCGTAGCGCGCCACCGCGAAGCCCTTGGGGCGGTGGGCGTCGCAGTTGATGAGGATCGGGATGCCCGCCGCCGCGGCGGCGCGGGCCGCCGTGTCATTGAGGTCACGCCGATCGGGGCTCGAGTTGATTTCGAGCATCGTCCCGCTCGCCGCCGCCGCCTCGATCACCCGCTCGAGGTCGAACTCGTAGCCCGGCCGTTGCTCGATCTTCCGCCCCGATGGATGCCCCAGGGCATCGACCAGCGGATGCTCCACCGCGCGGATGATCCGCTGGGTCATCCGCTCGGAGGGCATCCGAAACGAGGTGTGGACGCTGGCGATCACCCAGTCAAGCTCGCCCAGCAGCTCGTCCTCGTAATCCAGCGAGCCATCGGGGAGCACGTTCACCTCTGAGCCGGCGAGCAGCTGGAGGCCGTCAACCTCGGTGGCGCGAATCCTCGCGATGTGCTCGCGCAGCCGCTCGGGCGAGACATCCTTTCCGAACCCCATCGACGCCGAGTGGTCGGTGATGGCCAGGTACTCGTAGCCGCGCTCGCGGGCGGCGAGCGCCATCTCCTCGATCGAGGCGGTGCCGTCCGAGGCGGTGGTGTGGCAGTGCAGATCGCCGCGCAGGTCCGAGATCTCGATCAGCTGGGGCAGCGTGCCCGCCTGGGCCGCCTCGAGCTCGCCGCGATTCTCGCGCAGCTCGGGCTCGATGTAGCGCATCCCGAGCAGCGCGTA
>DAIQND010000108.1:0-8092 GCA_036788555.1 Solirubrobacteraceae bacterium
ACCGGGCTGCCCCGCGGCTGAGCCGCCGCAGAGCCGGCCCTCGGCGCGTTTCCCTCCCCTCGCCTCGGGCATCATTGCCCGCATGCGCTATGACGAGCTAGCGGGGCTGTGGGAGGACGGTCGGCGCAGGCTGGAGCGCGCGGATCCGCCCGACCAGGCGGCGCTCGAGCGGGTGGCCGACGAGATCGTGCAGGAGCTCCGCCGCCGCCTCGGCGGGCCGTTCACTACCGAGGAGCTGGCCCGGCTGTACATCGAGGAGGGCACCGACTGGTGCTTTGCCATCGCCACCGAGGTCGCGCCGGGTAACCCGGGGGCGTGGGACGTGCCGACGGTGGCCGGGGCGGCGTTCGCCCGCTACGCGCGCGAGGCCAGTGACTACCGCGTCACCGAGGCCGCCGAGAACGACTAGCCCTCGTTCTCCTCGCCGTTCTCCTCGCCGGCGCGGCGGATCACGATCTGATCCTCCTCGATCGTGACCTCGACGGGCCGGTGCCCGGCCCAGTACTCGGCGTACACCGGGTCGTCCTGGACCGCGGGGTCAAGCCACAGCCCGTAGCCCTCCTCGCCGTGGTCGAACGTCGCCTCGAGCGCCCCGACCGGCCGCCGCGTGCGCCGGCCGCCACGCCGGCCACCGCGCCGCCTGCGGGGGCGCTCGTCGGTCTCCTCGGGCTCTTCCTCCGGCTCCTCGGCACGCCGCGCCTCGGCGGCCTCCAGCTCGGCGGCGATCAGCGCTTCATCCTCGGCGCGCAGGTCGATCTCGTCGTCGTAGTCGGCGGTCACGCCCGCGCCCTCAGCCAGGTCCTCGTCGAGCTTGTGCTCGCGCTTGAAGGACTGGATCTGCTGCACGGTCACCTCGAGCTGGTGGGCGATCCACGCGTCGGTGCGGCCCTGGCGGACCCAGGCGCGGATCCGGTTCAGTTCGGGTCGTAGCGATCGACGAGCCATGCGGCGGGGAGAGTAATACAGCTGAGCGAGCGGCAGGGGCCAAACCGGATCCGACGCCGCTGGTCCTTGGTGCCATCGGCGCGCTTTCGCGTGGGGCCTGGACACTAAAACAGCCGTCCGTTTGACCGACGATAACCCTCAACATCTGGCCTACCATGCCTGGTCCGTCCATACACGATTACTCGTTTGAGTAAACAACATCGCACGCGGTATGCTCCGCGCTCGGGTCGCTCAGTCTGGGCCCGGGCCGCATGAGCCGGGCGGTTTCAATCAGGCGAGCAGGGAGGCGGATTCCCATGTTGGTACTAACCCGGAAGTCGAACCAGAGCATCATGATCGGGGATGAGATCGAGATCTCTGTGCTGGCGATCATGGGCGAAAAGGTCCGGATCGGCATTCAGGCCCCGCGTGACATTCCCGTGTTTCGCAAAGAGGTCTACCTCGAGATCCAGCAGGAGCAGGGAGGCGGTGGCGGCAAGGGCGCGCGCGAAGAGGTCGACGCCGCGCTCAACAGCCTTGGTGAGAACGGCTAGCTGGAGCTAGCCAAGCAGGTAATACAGCGTTTCGAACATCGCGACGGTGACTCCCACCGCCGTCGCGACCAGCGACAGCACGAGCATCCAGTACCGGACCGAGCTGCGCTTGCGCCGGCGCTCACGGGTGCGCGTCCGCGTCCGCTGCACGGCGGTCCGGCGCAGCTGCTCGGCGCGGGTCTGCTCGCGCTGCATCTCGTCGAGGAACTCCTCCTCGAGCTCGGCCAGGCTCTGGCGCATGCGCAGCGCCATCAGTGCGCCACCTTCTGGCCCTGGTAGATGTCGATGAAGTGCAAGTAGTTCTCGGCGATCTGACCGACCGCGGCCTCCCGGTCAAGATCGCCCGCCAGCCACCCCTTGAGCGCGTCCCACCAGATGGAGCGCCCGATCGCGAATCCCACAAACCCCTCGACCGGCGAGGCCGCCTGAAGCCACTGCTCGACCTTCTCGGTCGAGGCCCCGCGGCCAAGCACCACGCAGACCACGCCCTCGCGCCCGGGACCCGACCGCGCCAGCTCGGCCAGCATCTCATCATCCTCGCGGGAATCGACACCCTCGATCTTCCAGATGTCGACCTCGACCCCGGCGCTCTGGATCTGCTGGATCGCCTCGCGCATCAGCGCCGGGCGCAGCTCTGCGTCGTAGCGCTCTGAGTCGCCCTCGACGCTCGCGAGCTGGCCCTCCGTGGCGGGCACGAGCAGCTCGAAGAGGAACTTGCGGTCGTGGTCGTGAAGCCAATCGGCCAGCCGCTTGAGTCGCTTCAGCTGGCGCTCGTTCATCTCCGCGTCGCCATCGGGGTTGAGCCGGACCAGCACCTTGGAAAAGTCCGGGTCGAACTTCTCGATATGGGCGCCGAAGTCCTCGCCGTACTCGAAGTCGAACTCGTCCTGGCCTGACTTCTCGACCGGCATCGCGAGCTTCAGACCCTGCGCGCGAGCCTGCTCAGGCACGTTGGAGCCGAACTGCTCGTCGACCAGCACTCCGGTGGCACCGGCCTCGGCACCCCGTCTGACCGCCTCGACCATCCCTTCGAAGATCACCCGCTTGGCGTCAGAGATCTTCTCGGTCTGCTCGGCGTCGGGGTCGCCCTCGATTCCGAACATCTTCTTCTGGAAGGACCCGCGGTGGTCGAACGCCAGGATGTAAAGCTTGCCGTCGTATCCCAGAGCCATCTGACCCTCCGTTGCCTCTCGCTGGTCGAACAAGCTCAGTCTACGGCCCCGGCTCTCGTTAGGCTGCCCGAGCAGTGGAGCACCGTTTCACCGGCCCCGCCTACACGATCGGCATCGAGGAGGAGCTGATGATCCTCGACGGCTCCTCGCTGGAGCTGGTCAACGCGGTCGAGTCGATGCTCGAGCCCGCGCAGGCCGGCGAGATCAAGCCCGAGCTGATGGAATCGGTGCTGGAGATCTCAACCGAGCCCTGCCAGGGGATCAGGCAGGCCGAGGAGCAGCTGCGGGGCCTCAGGCGCCAGGTGATCGAGACCGCGGCCACGCAGGGGATGGCGATCGGCGCCGCCGGGACCCATCCGTTCGCCAAATGGGAGCAACAGCGGATCGTGGCCCGGCCGCGGTATCGCGACCTGGTGTCGGCCCTGCGGTTCGTGGCCCGCCAGGAGCTGATCTTCGGGGTCCACGTCCACGTGGGCATCGACGACCCGGACAAGGCCATCCACGTCGCCAACGGGATGCGGGTGCACATGCCGGTGCTGCTGGGATTGTCGGCCAACTCGCCGTTCTGGCGGGGTGACGCCACCGGGCTGGCCTCGACCCGCCACCCGATCTTCCGGGCCTTCCCCCGGGTGGGGCTGCCGCCCACCTACGAGAACTGGGATGACTACGCCCGGCGGATCGACTTCATGGTCAACGCCAAGGTGATCGAGGACTACACCTATCTCTGGCACGACGTGCGCCCGCATCCGGACCTGGGGACGATCGAGGTGCGGGTGATGGACTCCCAGACCCACGTCGAGCACACGATCGGGCTGGCGGCGCTCGTGCAGGGGCTGGTCAAGGAGCTGTGCGAGCACTTCGAGGCCGGCAGGCAGCTCTCGCGCTACCCGTTCGAGATGCTCGATGAGAACAAGTGGCTGGCGGCACGCCACGGCCTCGAGGGCGATCTGGTGGATCTCCCGAGCTTCGAGCGGGTCGCCAGCCGCGCGCTGGCCCGGCGGCTGCTCGACCGGATGCGCGAGCACTGCCAGGATCTCGGGTCCGCCACCGAGCTCGACGCGGTGGAGGATCTGCTCGAGCGGGGCAACGGAGCGGCGCGCCAGGTCGTGGTCTACGAGGCCAACCGAGACATGCACGAGGTGATGTCGGAGATCGTCGCCGCCACATCGGTGTAGCTTCGGGGCCGCTTTACAATCGGTTGAACGATGAGTACGGGCAACCCGGACCTGTTCGTGATCTGCCGTAGCTGCGGATCTGAGGTAAGCCCCTACATCACCGAGTGCCCGTACTGCGGCAACCGGCTGCGCAAGCGGGCGCCGAAGCTCGACCGCCACGGCCGGGTGGCGGAGAAGCGCCGCCGGCGTCCGCCGGCGCCATCGCTGCCTCGGCTGCGCCGCGGCGAGATCCCGGGCATCCGCCCCGACGCGCGACCCTACGCCACCGCGGCGCTCGTGGTGCTGGGAATGGCCGGGTACCTGGTGTGGCGCACCGGGCAGGTGGGGATCGAGCAGGTGACGGTTTTCGGCCCACCCGGCAGCCATTGGTGGCGGCTGATCACGGCTCCGTTCATCTACAACAACCTCGGCTTTGCCTTTGTGACGCTGGCGGCGATCGCGCTTTACGGCTGGCTGATCGAGCGCCGCCACGGCCCGCTCACCGTGCTCGCGCTGTTCGCCGTGGGCGGCGTGGGCGGCGCGGCCGCCACCGCCGCCGCGTTCCCTATCCCGGTGGTGCTCGGTGGCAACGGGGCCGCGCTGGCGCTGCTCGTCGCCTGGGCGGTGCCGGATCTGCTCTCCCTGCGCCGGCGCGAGGACATCGACGGCGACCTGCTCGGGACGGCGCTGATCGCCGTGGTGATCGCGCTGATGCCGCTGGTGGTGGCGTGGCCCGGGCCGAGCTGGATCTCAGACGCGGTCGGGGTGCTCGGCGGGATCGCCATCGGCCTGCCGCTGGCGCTGACCCGGGAGGCCTAGCCTCAGCTGACGGTGATCGTCCCGGCCGGGCCCTCGGTCAGCCGGCCGATCACCGCGCCGGGCATTCGTGCGCCCGCCGGGAGCGCGGCCAAAAGGCCGCCGGAGGTCATCGCGTCGCAGACCAGCCAGCGCCGGGCCTCGGGCACGGCGCCTGCGAAGGCCGCGAAGGTCTCGGCGTAGGCGCGGTTGCGCCGGGTGCCGCCGGCGATCGCCTGCTCGGCCGGGTCGGCCAGCAGCTCGAGCACGCCGTCGATCGCCGGGACCGCCGCCGCGTCGATCTCCGCCGCCAGCCCGCTGGCCAGCGCCAGCTCGTGCAGATGGCCGAGCAGCCCGAATCCGGTGACGTCGGTCATCCCGTGGGCGCCCGCCTTCCGGGCGGCCGCGGCGCCGTCGCGGTTGAGCGTAGTCATCACCGACACCGCCTCGGCCAGCGGCGCCGGCAAGCCTCGCTTGACGGCCGTGGAGACGGCCCCGGCGCCCAGCGGCTTGGTCAGCACCAATCGATCTCCGGCGCGCCCGCCGGCGTTGGCGATCACCTCGTCTGGATGGACCGTGCCGGTCACCGCCATCCCGAACTTCGGCTCGGCGTCCTCGATCGAGTGGCCTCCGACGATCGCCACCCCCGCCTGCGCGGCGATCTCGCCCGCGCCGCGCAGGATGGCGAGCAGCACCTGCTCGCCGAGTTGCTCGAGCGAGAACGCGACCAGGTTCAGCGCGCTCACCGGCGTCCCGCCCATCGCGTAGACGTCTGACAGGGCGTTGGCGGCCGCGATCCGCCCGAAGTCGTAGGGGTCATCCACGATCGGGGTGAAGAAGTCCACCGTCTGGACGAGGGCGAGGTCGTCGCGCAGCCTGTACACGCCCGCGTCGTCGCTGGTCCCGAAGCCGACCAGCACATTCGGGTCGGCGTTGGCCGGGAGGCTCGCCAGCAGCGGTCCGATCGCCGCCGCCGGAAGCTTGCAGCCACACCCGGCGCCGTGGGAGAGCGAGGTCAGCGCGACGGCCATCTACCTATGATGCTCCAAGCCGTGTCCGAGCGTAGCTACACCGACGACGAGCTCGACGCCGCGCTGGCATCGATCGCCGGTCCGGATCGGCTGCGCCAGGCACAGGACGTGGTGCTGCGCACCGCGCCGTCGCTGCAGCGGCTGCTGGCCGGGGCGCTGGCCGAGGGCGGGTGGTTTGACGCCGGCCACGCCCAGGCCGTGCGCCAGGCGGCGGCGGCCGAGGACCCCGCCCAGCGCGAGCGTGAGCTCCAGACGCTGCTCGCCGAGGAGACCCGGCTCGGGATGATGGTCGGCGTGGCGGTGGGGTTTCAGCTGGCGCGGGAGTTGGATCGCCAAGACGCGGGCGCGGAGGCCCGGCCAGAGAACGCGAGCAGGGGCGCCGACACGCCGCCCGCCGCGGACCAAACCATCGACTAGGAGGACTGATCTAGAAATGGAAGTTCGCTTCCTCGGCCACGCATGCTTTGAGCTTTCCGACGGCGACACCCGGGTGCTGATCGACCCATTCCTGACGGGCAATCCGAAGGCGGCGATCGCCGCCGAGGACGTCAACCCCACGGTGATCCTGCTGACCCACGGCCACGGGGACCACTTCGGCGACACGGTCGAGATCGCCAAGCGCACCGGAGCTCCGGTGGTGGCGATCGTCGAGATCGCCAACGAGATCGCCGAGGAGGGGATTCAGACCTTCGACCCGAACCTCGGCGGCTCGGTCAAGTTCGACTGGGGATGGGTCAAGCTGGTCCCCGCCTGGCACACCTCGACGACCCCCAAGGGCACCGCGAACACGCCGGCCGGACTCGTCGTCTCGCTTGAGAACACGATCGTCTACCACCTGGGCGACACCTGCGTATTCTCCGACCTGCAGCGGGTCGGTAAGCGCCACCCGATCGACATCGCGCTGATGTGCATCGGCGGCCACTACACGATGGACCCCACCGACGCGGTCGACGCCGCCGAGCTGATCGGCGCCAAGACCGTGATCCCCTGCCACTACAACACGTTCCCGGCGATCGAGGTCGACGCCGAGGCATTCAAGTCAGACGTCGAGTCGGCCACCGGCTCAAACGTGGTGATCCTCGAGCCGGGCGAGGCGCACTCGCCGTGAGCCGCGCCGGCTGAACGGGTGCGCGTCGCGGTCCTGGCGGAGTGGTATCCGTCGCCGACTGACCCGGTGCACGGCGTATGGGCCCATCGCCAGGCTGTCGCCGCGCGGAACGCGGGGGCGGAGATCCGCGTGGTGGTTGCCCGGCGCCCGGTTCCGCCGCTGTCGGTGGTCCGGCGCGGCGCGCCGGCGCTGGCCGCGTGGGCGCGGGGCGTGCGGGCGTTCCTGGCTCCCTTCGAGCTCGACGACATCCCGATCGCCACCGCCCCCTTCCTCAGCCCGCCGCGGCCGCTGAGCTACGGGGCATGGGGCCAGTGGATGGCCCCGCCGGTGGCGCGGGCGCTTGATCGTCTCTACGCCCGCTGGCCGTTTCAGCTGCTCCACGCGCATTCGATCACCCCGCCCGGGTACGCGGCCGCTCACTGGGCGCGCCGCCGCCCGGTGGCGTTGGCCGTCTCCACCCACGGGCCCGACGTGATCTCGGTGCATGCCCGCAGCCGCTGGGCCGGCCACGCGACCGCGGCGGCGTTCGACCGAGCCGACCTGGTGCTCGCCAACTCCCGCTGGGCGGCCGAGCGCTGCCAGGCGATCGCCGGTCATCCGCTGCCCACAGAGGTGGTGCACCTCGGGGCGGAGCTGCCCGCGGAGGTGCCGGAGCGGCGCGCCCGGGCGACGATCGTCACGGTGGCTCACCTGGAGCCCCGCAAGCGCCACGTGGTCGTGCTGCACGCGCTGGCCGCGCTGCCTGAGGCACGGCGACCTGACTATCTGATCATCGGTGAGGGTCCGGCCCGGAGGCAGATCGAGCGGGTCGCCCGCGAGCTGGGGGTGGCCGAACGCGTGCAGATGACCGGGCAGCTCGAGCATCAGCGGGCGCTGGGTGAGCTCGCGCGCTGTCATCTGTTCGTGATGCCGAGCGTCGAGGAGCCGTTCGGGGTCGCCTACGTCGAGGCGATGGCCGCCGGCCTGCCGGCGATCGGGCTGCGCGGAGAGGGCGGTCCGGAGGACATCGCCGCGGCCGGGGAGGGGATCGTGCTCGTGCCGCGTGACGATCACCGCGCGCTGGCGGCGGCGATCGACGCCGAGCTGAGCGACCCCGGGCGGCTGGCCGCCCGCGGGGCCGCGGCGCGGGAGACAGTGGCTCGGGAGTTCACCTGGGAGCGCTGCGGGCGCCGGACGGTCGAGGTCTACGCACGCGCGATCACCCGTCGCTCAGGCCGGCGATGAGCGATCTGCTGGTCGTCTCGCTTGGCACGACCCACGGGCTGCGGGTCGCCGACTCGCTGCTGGTGGAGATGCTGGGCGAGGCGGGCGCGAGCGTCGAGGCGGTCGGGGTGAGGATCGGCGCCACCAACCG
>DAIQND010000109.1:0-8057 GCA_036788555.1 Solirubrobacteraceae bacterium
CCGTTGGTGATGAAGCACTTGGAGCCGTTGATCACCCACTTGTCGCCCTTGCGGGTGGCGGTCGTCTTCATCCCGCTGACGTCCGAGCCGGCTTCGGGCTCGGTCAGGCAGAACGAGCAGAGCAGCGGCGCCTCAGCCAGGCGTCCGAGGTATTCGCGCTTGAGCTCCTCGGACGCGGCCAGGATGATCGGCGCGCAGGCCAGCCCGTTGGCGGACAGGGAGGTGCCGATCCCTGAGCAGCCCCACGCGATCTCCTCCTCGATCAGGCAGCCGTCAAGCGCGCTGAGCCCCGGGCCCCCGTACTCCGTGGGGAGGTGCGTGTTGAGCAGACCGAGCTCCCAGGCCTTCTCGATGATCTCCTGAGGCCAGGTGCTGTCCTTGTCGTATTCCCAGGCGACGGGCCGGATCTCCTTCTCGGCAAAGTCGTGGGCCATCTCCTGCAGGCTCTTCTGCTCGTCGGTGAGGGTGAAATCGACCACCTTGATCTCCTTGATTGACTAGTCAGTCAACAACTGGATTAAGGTTATCCGATCGGCCGCGCGGCGCCGCAGATGCGCCAGAATCCCCCGAGTGGCAACGCTGATCTGGGTGGTCCTGATCGTGGCGACGGTGATCGCGCTGGCCGCCATGGCCTCGAGCGGCAAGGTCTGGGAGGACTACGGCAAGGACCACCTGGTCATGGACCGCGATCGCACGTCGGGCTCCCGAGGGAGCTCCGGCTCGTCGCTGCGCGAGCGCGATGAGGAGATCCGGCAGATGCTCGAGGCGAAGAACGCCCTGAGGGTCCGGCGCGGCGAGGAGGCCCTGGACGTCGAGCAGGAGCTGCGGCAGCTGACCCGCCCGCAGATCGATCCCGAGCTGCGCCAGGAGATCCGTGACCTGGTGCTCGCCCGCAACTATCGCCGGGTCCGCGCCGGCAAGCCGCCCCTGGACGTTGAGGCCGAGATCGAGCGGGAGATCTCCCGCCTCGGCGATGTCGGGTAGGCTGACGCGCGTCATGGCCGACCCCCGCCGCTTCGAGCTTGACGAGCTGGTCAACCGGCCCGGGACCTATTTCAACCCTCAGACCGAGGTTCTGATCGTGGTCGACGACTCGCCGGAGCTGGACACCGAGATCTTCAACATGGAGGAGTACGAGGGCGCCGACTGGGTGCTCATCTCCGACGAGGTGCCGGTGGAGGAGAATCGTCGCGACGAGCTGCTCGAGAGGTTCCAGAGCCGGCACGACACCGGGACGCTCGGCGAGGACGACCACGACCTGCTCGAGGACCTCGAGGAAGAGGACTTCGGCTCGGAGGACGAATAGCGCTATTTGCCGCTGAGCAGCGGCGCGCACTGCTCCATCTTCGCCAGGTCCCCGTTCGCCGCCTGGATGCAGTTCGTGTAGGACTGGTAGCTCGGCCCCGAGCTCCCGCCCCCGGTGCTGGGTCCGCTCGTCTGGCCGGTGATCAACCCGCTCTCCAGATCCTGGACCAGGACGTGCAGCTTGGCCTGGAACTGGCTGTAGGGCAACAGGTGGGTCGGCGCGGTGATCGTCTGCGGCTGGTTGAGCTCGGCGTATTGCATGGTGACGTCGATCGTCGCGAGGCGCCCGAACAGCGCCGAGAGCTGCCCGCTGACCGGCACCGCGAGGTCGACCTCAAGCTTGCGCAGCGTCTTGTCCGCCACTCCGGTCCAGACATCGACCGTCGGGTGCTTGACCTGAGTCGCGATCTGCTGCCGGGCTGAGGCAGAGAGCAGGCTGCCGGCGCCGGGAACCCCGGCCGAGGCGGCGCGCCGGAGGAACGTCCCCAGATCGTTCAGCAGCGCCCGCATGTCGATTGCGGACCGGATCCTCGTCGTGTTGGTGCCATCGATCGCCTCATCGCCGACGATCTGGGGGTTGGACACCCACCGCTCGGGATGAATGCCCAGGCGGGCGGCCGTGCCGGGGCCACCGCCGCCGGCTGCTGACCCGAGGCCGGCGAAAGTGGATTCGAGCTGCTCGAAGGTCGCTTGCGGGAGCTTGTAGCTCTGCCCCTGGAAGGTGATGTATCCGGTCGAACCGGTCGAGATGATCGTCAGCGCGGTGCCGGACCCGGCTGCGGCCAGGCTGACGTTGAACGCCGACGCGGGGAGCGTGCCCGGCCCGACGCGCTGAAACGGTCCGGCCAGGCTCAGCGTTATCGGCCCCTTGAGCACGCTGGCGCCCGACGGGCTGACCGTCAGCAGCATCCCCAGCTGGCCGCTGGTGATGCGGTGGTTGCCCGAGAACGTCTCGCGCAACAGCTTGGTCGCCTGATTCGAGCCGCCGCAGGCAGCCAGCGAAATCGAAGCTGCCGCAGCGACGAGCAGCGTCAACGCGCAACGCAGCGTCCGGGAGTGGCACATGGGCGAGCACGAAGGTAGCATCGCGACGGTGAGAGGGCGCCTACTCGGTCTGCTGCTTGCGGCTGCCGTAATCTGCCCCGCCGGCGCGCAGGCGGCGCCGGTGCTGGTGATGGGCTCCCATGGACGCGTGCGCCGTGAGACCGACCGCTTCCTGGCAGCCTCGACGGCCGAGCCGGCTCCGGCGCGGCCGCAGGCCCGACCCGCGCGCGCTCGGGCGCTCAGCGCCGCCGCGCCCGGGGCGCTCGCCCCCGTCGCGCCCGGGGCGCTCGCCGCTCGCGCCGCCGCGCGCGGGCGACGGCTGAAGCCGCCGTCGGTTCCGGGGGTCCTGGCGCATCTGTATCGGACGGGGCAGCTCGACCGGTCCGACTACGACGCCTACGGCGCAAGCTGGAACGCCGCGCAGCGCCTGGTCAAGCACCTGAGCGGGATCCGCAGGGCCGAGCTGGGGGCGGTGATCGCCAACCTGAGCGAGATCGCGGCCGCCGGCGAGCTCGGCCCGTCGCGCCTCCCCGCGCTGTTTTTGACCCTGGCCCGCAACCGCCAATGGTGGAGCAGCGGGCCGCTGCTTGCGCAATGGCAGCGCGTGGAATTCAGCGGCTCGCAGCTCGTCTGGGAGTACTACCCGGGCCAGGGCATCGAACTGCAGGTGCTGGGCAGCTTCGGCAAGGCCGACGGGCTCTACAGCGCCGGACCCTCGGCCTACCCGCAGCTCCGAGAGCTGCTCGCCGAGCTCGTCCCGCTGGCGGCGCAGCGGGGCGGTGGCCTGGCCTGGGAGTACTACTTCCACTTCGACGGTGGAAGCCCGCCGTGGGTCAGCGCGATGTCCCAGGCCACCGCGCTCGAGGCACTGACCCGGGCAGCGGCGGCGTTCGGGCCCGACCCGTACCTCCAGCTCGCGCAGCGGGCACTCGGGATCTTCAACCTCGCGCCTCCCGTCGGCGTGCGCGTGGCGACGCCCCTCGGCGCCCGCTACCTCCAGTACTCGTTTGCGCCGCACACCGACATCATCAACGCCTTCCTGCAGTCGCTGATCGGGCTCTACGACTACGCGCGAGCCACCGGCAGCCCCGAGGCCGAGCAGCTGTTTGCCGCCGGCAACGCGCAGGCCCAGGCCGAGCTGCCGCAGTTCGACACCGGCGCGTGGTCGCTGTACCAGCCCGGCGCCGAAGACAGCCTCGACTATCACGTGCTGGTCACCGGATTCCTGGATGAGCTCTGTACCCGCACGCGTGCCACCGTCTACTGCACCACCGCCAAGCACTTCCACGCTTACCTGAAGACGCCGCCGGTGCTCCGGGTGCTCACCACCCAGGCCGCCGCCCGGGCGCCGTTCGCGCTGCGGTTCGCGCTCTCGAAGTACTCCCGCGTGGGGATCGTGCTCGCCCGCGGCACGCACCCGGTGTTCCTCACCAGCGCCGACTTCGGCTATGGAACCGACAGCGTCGAGGTCCCGGGGCTGCCGAGCGGCCGCTACACGGTGCGGTTGCTGGCCACCGACCTCCCGGGGAACGCCGCACGGGTTCTCGGCAGCCTTCGCGTGCTCCCGCGTAAGCCCTCGCGCCACTCCCGCTCGACATAGACTCGCCCGTCATGCTGCCGCGGACGATCCTCTATACCGGGAAGGGCGGCGTCGGCAAGACGTCGGTCGCGGCCTGCACGGCTCGCGCGTGCGCGCGCGCCGGGCTGCGAACCCTGGTCATCTCCACCGACCCTGCCCACAGCCTCTCGCAGGCGATGGACGTCGAACTCGGCGCCGACCCGCAGCCGGTGGGCGCGGGACTGTGGGGACAGGAGGTGAGCGCCCTGGTGGAGATGGAACGCCACTGGTCGGGCGTTCAGGAGTGGCTTGGCGGACTGCTGCTCGAACGCGGGCTCGACCGGATCTCCGCCGAGGAGTTGACGGTTCCGCCCGGGATGGACGAGCTGTTCTCGCTGCTCCAGCTCCGGCGTGCGCACGAATCCGGCGAGTGGGAGGCGATCGTGGTCGACTGCGCCCCCACCGGCGAAACGCTCCGGCTGCTCTCGTTTCCCGATGTGGCGCGCTGGTGGATCGAGAAGGTGTTCCCGCTCGAGCGCGCGATTCTCGCCACCGCCGGTCCGATCGCGCGCTCGCTGCTCGATATCCCGCTGCCTACCCACGCGGTGTTCGCCGACGTCCGTCGCCTGTCTGAGAACCTGATCGCGATGAACGAGATCCTCCGTGACCGTCGCCGGGTCAGCGTGCGCCTGGTGATGAATCCCGAGAAGCTGGCGGTCGGCGAGGCGATGCGGACCTTCACCTACCTGAACCTCTACGGGTACCTGACCGACACGGTGATCGTCAACCGGGTTTTCCCGGCCGAGGTGGGGGACTACTTCGCCGACTGGCGCCGCCTCCAGGAGCAGCAGCTCCAGCAGGTGCAGGCGGCCTTCGCACCGGTGCCGCTGCTGTGCGCTCCCTACTTCGACCAGGAGGTGGCGGGCCCCGAGATGCTCGACCGCCTGGCCGAGGCGCTGTTTGACCGCCACGATCCCGCCGCCGTGCTGCACGACGCGATCACGCAGCAGCTCGCGGTCTCCGAGGAGGCGGCGTCGCTGAGGCTGCCGCTGCCGCTCGCCGACAAGCAGAAGATCGAGCTCAAGAAGGCGGGGCTCGAGCTGATCGTCGGCGTCAACGGCCAGCGGCGGACGATCGCGCTTCCGTCTGCCCTGGCCGGCTACGAGCCGACCGGGGCGCGCTTCGACGACGGCGCCCTCGAGGTGAGCTTCGCCGCGCCCGCCCGCCGCCCCCCCGAGCGATCGTGACTCCTGAACCGTCGGAAACACTGCGACGGCTCGAGCAGCGCCTGACAGCCGCCTCGGATGCCGCCGAGCGTCTGATCGCGGCGACCGCTGCGCACGCGCGCGGCGAGCCACCGTCCCCCGAGCCGCCGCCCGCCGGCTGGCAGGCACCCGCAGGCGATTCCGGAGGGCCATACCGCCGGCCGCCCGAGCTCGAGCTCCTGATCTCCGGAACGCGCCTGCTCGGCGAGCTGGTCCCGGCCGAGGCCCTCGCACGGCTGGCCGCCGCCCTGCGCGAGCTGCTGCTGGCCGTGCGGGCCCTGATTGACTTCTACGTCGAGCGGCTGGAGCGCCCGCGCGCAGACGCCCCGCGGGTCCAGGACATCCCGATCGAGTAGCCCGACGCGCGCGCCTATCCCAGCCGGCCGAGCACGAACGCGACGATCACGCTCACCGCGCCGACGATCAGGATCCCGGTGAGGATCAGGGTCCGAGAGCGGATGACGTGCCCGGCGATGCCGATCACGAACCCGGTCGCCATCACGGCCGCGTAGGGCCCGATATTGGTCGGGAGGGCAGCGGGTTCCAGGATCACCAACAAGAGAACCCTATATTTGACCTCATCGATGGCCGCCGCTGAGCCAGCATCAGTCGAGGAGTTCGCCACCGGACTGCGGCGGGCCGGCTATCTCCCCGCAAGCTCGACCGCGCTGGTCTGCTTCCTGGCCACCGAGCTCGGCAAGCCGGTGCTCGTGGAAGGCCCGGCCGGGGTGGGCAAGACCGAGCTGGCCAAGGCGCTGTCGCGGCTGCTCGAGCGCCAGCTCGTGCGACTCCAGTGCTACGAGGGCCTCGACGAGGCCAAGGCGCTTTACGAGTGGAACTACCGCAAGCAGCTGCTGCGGATCCAGACCGAATCAGATGGCACCGGCTGGCAGGACGTCCAGGAGGACATCTTCGGCGAGGAGTTCCTGCTCCAGCGCCCGCTGATGACGGCGATAGCGTCCGAGCAGCCGGTGGTGCTGCTGGTCGATGAGATCGACAAGACCGACCAGGAGTTCGAGGCGATGCTGCTGGAGCTGCTCTCGGACTTCCAGATCTCGATTCCCGAGCTCGGCCGGATCGAGGCCCGCACCCAGCCGGTTGTGCTGCTGACCTCCAACAACACGCGTGAGCTGACCGAGGCGCTCAAGCGTCGCTGTCTCTACCTGTGGCTGGACTACCCCGACCTCGAGCACGAGCTGCAGATCGTCCGGCTGCACTCGCCCGAGCTCGACCAGGCCGTGTCCCGCAAGCTCGTGGAGGTCGTCCACCGGATTCGCGAGCTCGATCTCAAGAAGCCGCCCAGCATCGCCGAGTCGATCGACTGGGCGCGGACGCTGATGCTGCTGGGGGCCGGCGACATCGACCGCGAGACGTTCATCGAGACGATGAGCGTGATCCTCAAGCATCGCACCGACCTCGACACCGTTGCCGCACGAGTCGGAGTGATCCTCGAGCCCGCCGATGCCGCCGCTCCCGCCGCCTGAGCGCGGGCTGGGGGAGGCCACCCCCGGCGGGTTCGCGGGCCAGCTCCTCAGCTTCGCCGATGAGCTGCGCCAGGAGGGAGTCGCCGTCGGCACCTCGGAGATCCTCGACGCGTGGCAGGTGCTCGAGCTGATCCCCTGGAACGAGCAGCCCGAGTTCCGCGCCGGGCTGGCGGCAACGCTGGCCAAGTCCCCCGAAGACCGCCACCTGTTCGAGCTGGTGTTCGAGCGCTTCTTCTTTCGCGCCACCGAGGCCGAGGCGAGCCGGCGGCGGATAACCGAAGCGACGAGCGACGCCGGCGGCGAGCTCGAGATCAACCTCGACACGCTACGCCAGCAGATCGCCGCCGCCCTGCGCGACGGCTCGGAGGCAGCGCTGCGGGACCTCGCCCGTCTGGCCATCGCGGCGTTCGGGCACGGTGAGGGCTCAGGCGTGCTCGGGGTCGACGTTCAGCGGATCCGCCGTGCGCTGGGGCTGCGCACCGAGCCCCAGCCCGACCTGCCCGAGGACGACCCGCGTCGCAGCGGCACCCCGCGTGAAGCGCTCCGTCGCTTCGAGCAGCATCTGCGCCGCGAACTCGAACGGGCGCTGATCGAGCGGACGGCCTCGCTTCCCCCCAAGCGCCCGCTGAATGAGCTTGACCGCGGGTTGCCCAGCGGCCCGATCCAGGACCTGGCGGCGGTCCACCGGGTCGTCGCCCAGCTCAAACGTCGCCTGGCGACCGAGGGTCACGAACAGCGCGGGCGCAAGCGTCATGCGCAGGTCGATGTGCGGCGGACGATGCGCGCCTCGCTGGAGACCGGGGGCGTCCCGATCAGGCTCAAGTACCGCCCCCGCCGCCCCCGCCGCCCGGAGATCTTCGTGCTCTGCGATGTCTCGACCAGCGTGACCAGCGCCTCGACCTTCTTCCTCAGCGTGCTCCACGCCCTCCACGATGCGTTTCGGAAGCTTCGCTCGTTCGTGTTCATCGAGCGGATCTCGGAGGTGACCGACGTGTTCGAGCGCGAGCGCGACTTCCGCGCCGCCAGCCAGGCGATCTCCCGCGACGCCGGCGTGGCCGACATCTCCGGCTACACCGACTACGGCCGGGTCTGGGAGGAGTTCCTGGCGCTGATCGAAGACGAGCTTCATCCCCGGGCCACGGTGATCGTGCTGGGAGACGCGCGGACGAACGGTCGCCCGCCGCGCGACGACGTGTTCGCGGCGATCACCGCCAAGGCCGGGCGGACCTACTGGCTGAACCCCGAGCCCCGCCTCTACTGGAACTACGGCGACTCGGTTATCGCCGTCTACGAGCGCCACTGCACGGCGTTCGAGTGCTGGCGTACGGACCAGCTCGAGGAGTTCGTGAAGGCGCTGACCAAGCCGCTGGCGGGCTGACGAGCGGACTTCGGCCCGGAGCG
>DAIQND010000110.1:0-8054 GCA_036788555.1 Solirubrobacteraceae bacterium
GGCCTCCGGCGCGCACGGCGTGCGGCTGTCGGGGCCCTTCGCGGTTGCGGTGGTTTGGGTCCGTGAGGCGGGTTCGCTTGCCGACCGGCTCGCGCGGTTGATGGTGGGGATCACAGCCGTACAGTCGATGCTGGGTTTTTGGTTTGACGAGGTGCTGGTGTTGACCAACCTGGAGTCGCGCTGGGCGGAGCCGGCGCTTCGCGAGGGCTTCCCGGCGGTCAAGCACTTTGCCGTGCTGGGGACGGACCAGCTCGGCGAGATCGTCGACCGCCACCCGGAGCTGCGGCTCGCGATGCCGTCGCTGCTCGGGTTGCGCGATCTGGCCCCCCTGATCGAACGCGAGCCTGCGGCCAAATCCACACTCGACGTGCCCGCGGCCGCGGAGCTCGCGCGGGTGTTCTGGCCCACGGGTGCGTACGAGCGGGCGCGGGCGGTGCTGTCTCGGCATCGGTTCGTGGTATTGACCGGACCGCCGGAGATGGGCAAAACCGCGATTGCCCGGATGCTGGCGCTCGCGCAGCTGACCGCGGGGTGGGAGGCGTATGAGTGCAGTAGTCCCGAGCAGGTGTGGCAGGCGTTCGACCGGCAGCGCCGGCAGGTGTTCATCGCCGACGATGCGTTCGGGTCAACCGAATACCGCCCAGACGCCGCCGAGTTGTGGGCACGGGAGCTCGGGCGGATGCTGGCCGCGCTCGACGACCGGCATTGGCTGATCTGGACCTCGCGGCCCGCGCCGCTCAAGGCGGGGCTTCGGAGGGTGCAGCGAGAACGCGGTTCGGAGCGCTTTCCTGCGTCCGGGGAAGTGCTGGTCGACGCCAGCGACCTCGATCTGTCGGAGAAGACGCTGATCCTGTTTCGCCACGCCAAGAACCGGCGTGCCGATGCGCGGACCAGGGAGGTGCTGCGCTCCTCCGCGGTGTCGATCGTCGAGCATCCGCATTTCACCCCGGAGCGCATCCGGCGACTGGTGAGCGAACATCTCGACGAGCTGGTATCGGAGGGAGGTGCCCAGCGGACGCTCCGCCTGCTGGAGCGCCAGCTCGCCGAGCCGACCGATGCGATGAGGACGTCGTTCCGGGCGCTGGAGCAGGAGCATCGTGACCTGCTCATCGCGCTGCTCGACGCGCCGGCCGGGCTGATCGACGAACGCGAGCTGGCGGCGACGGTGCGCCGGCACCACGCCGGCGGTCTCAGCCGCCCGCCGAGCGAGCTCATCGATCGCCTGACCGACCACTTCCTTCGCGTCACGCCTCTCGGGATCGGTTGGGTTCACCCCAGTTGGCGCGACCTGGTGATCGGCGAGCTGCGCGAGGACGCCGAAGGCAGGCGGCGCTTCCTCGAAGCGGGTGGCGTATACGCCGTGATGCTCGCCCTCTCGCGAGGGGGTGGCGCGGCGGGCGAACGGACGCTACCGCTGCTCATCGACGACGCCGACTGGGATGCCCTTGGCGACCGGCTCGCGGCCCTTCTCAGGGAGTTTGACGACCACGATGCGGTCCGCGTGCTGTCAGCCCTGCGGGAGGTGCTCGCCGGCGAGCTCGAGCCGGCGCAGAAGGCAGAGGCGCAGAGCCTCGCCAGCTACGTGCTGGGTGCAACCTGCCGCGCCTGGAGCAACCATCCCAGGGTGCTGCCGGTGTTCTTGCTGGAGGCGTGGTACGCGCTCGACGCAGCCCTTCCTGAACCCGCCCCTTCGCCGCCCGTGGGTCATACGTGGGCCGAGCTTCACCCTCCGCGGCGCCTATTGCTCGAGCCGATCACGCCGAGCGCGTTGCAACAGCTAGACGACTGGCTCGCGCTGGTTCAGGTCCTCGTCCGCTACGCCCCGGCGCGTCACACTTTCAGCTTCGACGTTGAGGACCAGGAGTTGCTCGGGCACCTCGCGGTGGGGCTGCTACGCGAAATCTCCCCCGACATGCGGGCGTTGGCCGAGAGCGTTCTTGACCGGATCCGCGAGCTGGCGCCGGACTACCAAGACCTGGTCGGACAGGCGGCACGCCGGCTGGAGGAGCGGACAAGTGATGAACGCTGGTGGGCGCCGCACGACATCGCTGCGCCGCCGACCACGGAGCCGGTGAGCCATGAGAGAACCGGGTTCACGCGCAAGGACGTGGCGCGCGTTCTAAGCGACCTGTAGGGCGCCGCTGCCTGACCGGCCGCCGGTGGCCGAGGCGCCGCAGCCGAAGCCTCGGGGCGAGGCGTCCGTCGCCGGGCGATGAGATAGTCAGCTCCTGTCCGCACCGAACTGGCAAACCCCGAGGAGGCGTAAGTGAGGGCGGGCCCGCGCCGCCCCCCGGCGACGCCGCCGGTCTGGAGCCGGTTGAGGCTGCTCGCGCTGGCCGCGGCGTTGGTCGGCTTGTCGGCACTGGTGGTGATAGCGCTATCGGTGAGCGGCGGGCGGGCCACGCGTTCACCCCGGGCGGCTCACCACGCACCCGCGGCCACGCGTAAGGTGCGAACGCCGCGCGCCGCCGCCGGCCGCACGGAGACCGAAGCGTCCGCGCCGCTTCCGCGGATGCTCGGCCAGATGATGGTCACCAGGCTGAGCGGAACCATCCCCTCACCGTCGCTGCTGGCGCGGATCCGATCCGGTCAGGTCGGAGGGGTCATCCTGTTTTCCGACAACCTCGCCGGCGGGACGGCTGAGATCCGGGCGCTGACCGAGCAGCTGCAGGCGGCGGCGAACGACGGCGGTAACCCGCCGCTTCTGATCATGACCGACCAGGAGGGGGGCGAGGTCAGGCGACTGGCGGGACCACCGTCACTCGCGCCGGCCGAGATGACCTCGAGCAGCGTGGCGTTCACCGAGGGCAGGGCGACCGGCCTGCTCCTCCGCCGGCTCGGGATCAATCTCGACCTCGCGCCGGTCGCCGACGTGGAGCGGATCGCGGGGTCGTTCCTCGGGACGCGGTCGTTCGGAGATGAGCCTGCGCTGGCCGGCCCGCGAGCCTGTGCATTCGCGAGCGGACTGTCCGCCGCGGGCGTCGCATACACGCTCAAGCACTTCCCCGGGCTCGGGCGCGCGACCGCGAGCACCGACATCGTACCGGTCGTTGTCCCGGCTCCCGCGGCGACATTGCGAGCCGACTACGCCGCGTACAACCGCTGCGGCTCAGGCCCGCTCGCGGTGGTGATGATCAGCAGCGCCATCTACCCCAAGCTGACCGGGCCGCTGCCGGCGGTCATGTCGCCGCTCACCTATAGGCGCGAGCTGCCACTCGCAACCGGCGGAGCGTCGGTGGTCACGATCAGCGATGACCTACAGGCCGGCGCGCTCGCCGACCAGACCGCGCCGGCTCGTCAGGCGATCGATGCCGGGCTTGACCTGCTGATGTACGCCGGAACCGAGCAGGCCTCGGCCGAGGCCTACACGATCCTGCTCGCCGACGCCGAGTCTGGACGGCTCAGCAAAGCTCGGATCCGCGCCGCGTACGACGCGATCGTTGCCCTCAAGCGGCGTGTCGCGCGGCCGGTGAACGAGGACCCGAACCAGCGCGCCGGCCGTGGCCTACCGGCTCACGGCAGCAGCAGCTGATCCTTCTGGTAGTCGAGTGTCACCGAACCGAAATGGCTGAGCACATCCGATCCCAGCAGCCCGGGGGTGAGCGCCGCGTGCTCTCGCAGCGCCAGTGCGCTGACGGGCGGAAGCGCCACCGAACCGACCGACCAGCGGCGCACCGACACCAGCGGTGCAGTCGACCCCGCGACCACCCCACGGACGATGGCTCGGCCTCCAGTGGCGGGCAGGCCAAGCCGCTGCGCCAGTCCTTGGGCGATCAGCGTGTGGCCAGCGCCGGTGTCGAGCGTGAAGCCAAACGGTCCCCTCCCGTCGATCCTGACCGGAACGAGCACCTCGGTGGCACCGTCAGAGTTCACCTCCTGCAAGGCGACCTTGGGGCCCGAGGCTGGAGGCGACGCGGCGTGCCCAAGCCTGAGCTGAGCATGGGAGTAGTCGATCGTCACGACCGCGAACTGCCGCAGCACGTCTGATCCGAGCAACCCCTGCACGGCGTCGGGTCCAGTCGCGTGGGGGAGACTCACCGCCGCGACCGAGTCTGCGGGAAGCGACACGCCACCCGCCGACCAGTTCGAAACCCGGTCGAGGTTGACGGTCTGGCCGGCCACCGCACCGGCGATCGTCGTGGTGTGGTGGGTGCTCGGCAGGTTCAACCCGCGTGCGACCGACGCATCCACGGCGGATTTGCTCGCGCCGGTGTCAAGCGCGAACCGATAGGGCCCGTGGCCGTCGATCCTGACCTTCACGACGGCGATGGTGTCGCTGTGGGTATGGGTTACCGAAAGCGGCACCACGCCGCCGCTCGGGGTGGTCAGCCGCGGTGCCAGCAGCAGGCGCTGTGCGCTGTAGTCGATAGCGACGGTGCCAAATCGATCGAGCGTCCCCGAGCCCAAGAGACCGCGGACGCCCGCGCTGCGAAGCGCGCGGGGCAGTTTGATCTCAGCGATCTGCTGCACCGGCAGCCGCGTCGACCCGATCCTCCAGTGGCTGATCTGAAGCACGGAGGTCTTGGTCTGGCAGGCGACTCCCGTCGCCCTGCCGTGGGCGGAGCCCGCCGACAGGCCGAGCTGGTGCGCGACCGTGGCGCCGATCACCGACGTCGTCGCCCCGGAGTCGACGACGAACGGGTAGGGGCCCCGCCCGCGGATCTCGACGGGCGCGGCGGCCAGCACCGCGCCCTGCTGGTGCACCACCCGGATGCGGACGGTGGTTGCGCCGGCCGTCGAGAGTCTTGTCGCTGCGGTGCCCAGGCGCAGCGTCCCGGACTGGTAGTCGATCGCCGCGGCGCCGAACTTGCTGAGCTCATCGGAGCCGAGCAGCCCGGCGATCCTCGGTCCACCGCTTCGCTGGTTGCCGGCGGCCAGCTTCAGCACATCGACGCGGTCAGAGGCCAGCGGGAATCCACCGACCGTCCAGTGCGAGATCGTCGCCGTGCTCGCCTTGGTCTGGCAGGCGACGCCACTGACCTGGCGGGTCGCACCGGCGGTTGACAACCCCAGGCGGCGAGCGACGCTCGCGTCAAGCACCGACTGCGACGCGCCGGTGTCGACGATGAACGGCAGCGGCCCCTGACCGTTGATCCGTACGGAGGCCACTGCCACGGCCGCGTTGCTCGTGGTGAGGATGCGTAACGGTGCGCTCCCCGAGCGATCGACGCTCCCGATCGAGTTTCCGCCGGATCCGCATCCGCCGAGAAGCACGGCCGCGAGGAGCGGGAGGGCTGCCATCCACCGTTTCATGAGCAGCCTGTACCCCGGCGGTGCGCCGGGCAGCGGGCGCCCGTGCGCGTGCTGACCGCTCGAGCTCAGAAACCACGGCCACCAGGTCGATAGCTAACCGGGCGACACCCGAGTCAAGAGTTCGCGCGGACGCTCCTCCGCTGAGCGGGTTTGTCTACCAAGCCCCAGAAGTCGCCACGGCTAGCCGTCGATGGCAGGGAGTTCTAACGCCCGTCCCGGTCGGAACCTGGTGCGTCAGGGCAGTGGGCTGCGCTGAAACTGCGCCAGCCGCGCGTTTGCCAGCCGGTCGGCGGGGCTCTTCATCAGGTTGATGTGCAGGTCACCGAGCAGCATCGGGGTGAGCGGCAGGAAGGTGATCACCGCGAACGCCATCAGCGCGACCGTCGCGCGGCGGAGCTGCACGCTGGTGCTGATGGCGACCAGCGGGAGCGCCCAGACGATGTACCAGGGCATGAACCACGCGGTGCACACGAGCAAAGCCAGGGTCGCCCACCCGGCGCCCGACAGCCAGTCGGGACGGCCGCGGCGCAGGCCGAGGACGAGCAGCGTCGCGACCGCGAGCACCATCACCACCTTGCTCGCGGTCTCGACCGTGGAGCTCGCCCCACCTAGGTGCAGCAGGACCCCGGCGAGGTTCACGACGCTCGTCGGGGTGACGATGATGCTCTGATCGGAGACGTTGGGCGCAGAGAACCCAAACGCGGCAACGCTGACCGCGGCCAGCGCGACTGCGCCCAGGATCGTGCCGAGCAGCACCTGAAGGCTCCGCCGGGCGGGCCGCGCGGCGAGCATCATGAACGGGAGCAGGAGCAGGATCGTCACCTTCACCCCGATCGCCAGCGCGAGCGCCGCCCCGGCCCAGCGGTAGCGGCGCGCCACCAACAGCGAGATCGCCGCCATCATCGGCACGAGCATCACCGGGTCGTTGTGGAAGCCGCCGATGTCGTAGAGGACGACGAGCGGGTTGAGCCCGACGAAGATGACCGCGAACCGGGGGTCGTGGCCGAGCTGCCGGGCGCAACGGCCGACCAGGGCGACGAACGCTCCCATCAGCACGACCGTCCCGATCTTCAAGACCCAGAGCGCCGCCGGCAGCGATAGGCCGCCGAGCGGGTAGCTCAGCAGTGTGAACACCTGACCGTAGGGGCTGTGGTAGTTGCGCCAGGTGACGTACCAGTACACCGGGTCCAGGCGCTCGTCGGCGATCACGTGCGTGTATGGGTTGAGGCCGTGCAGGGCGCCCAGGCGGGCATAGCCGATGTAGTTGAAGACGTCGCTCAGCGCGAGCGGCGGGCTGAGGACGATGAACGCGTACAGCGCGGCGATCGTGATCGCGATCGCCCGCATCGACAGCGTCCGCGCGCACGCGAGCGCGACGCCGTAGGCGAGCATCATCACGACGATCACGCCGCTCAGTCCGTAGCCCACCACTCTCCAGGGGAGGATCGGCCAGCCGTCAGGACGCTGAAGCAGCGGGCTGACGAGTCCGTGCAGCGGGCCCGCGAGCCACTTCGGATAGATCTTGTAGCTGCCCTGCACGAGGATGCTGGGCGCGCCGCTGGCCACCGCGACCACCACCACCGTGGCGACCACGAGGATGCCAAGGGCCAGCGGGCCATAGAGCGGCCGCCCCAGCGCCTGTTGGACCCGCGCCCACCGCAGCGGCGAGGCAAAGGAACCGAGGCGCGGCAGCAGGAGCGCGGTATCGCCCTGACCCGAGCTCAGCCTCACGCCGCTGGTCGGGACCTCGGTCAGGCCGGCTCCTCGCTTTGTCCCCTCGAGCATTGGCATCATCTTGGCGAGCCGGCCATGACGATCAATCACCGGCACGTTTCCATCAGGTTAAGCGGTTCGGCGCGGGGAGGGCGCTCTCCAGTCCAGCTGCCGCCCGCGCCCGGCGAGCGGCGCTAAACCTCGCCTTCGACCAATCTCGGGTCGGGCTGGAAGAGGGCGCTGCGGTCAAGACCGTCAAACGAGGTATGGCCGGTCAGTGCCAGCGCGACGTCGAGGTCGGCCTTGATCACGCCGAGGATGTGCCGAACGCCGGCCTGTCCGCGCGCGGCCACCGCCCACACCCAGACGCGGCCGATGAGCACCGCGCTGGCTCCGAGCGCGAGCATCTTGACGACGTCCAGCCCGGTGCGGATGCCGCCGTCGACCAGCACCTGCGCCTGGCCGCCGACCGCGTCCACGACCGCGGGCAGCGCCCGGGCCGTGGAGGGCACGGAGTCGAGCTGGCGTCCGCCGTGGTTGGAGACGATCACGCCATCCACTCCCACCTCCACCGCTCTGCGTGCGTCCTCGGGATCCAGCACACCCTTGACGAGCAGGCGTCCGTTCCAGTTCTCGCGCACCCAGGCGATGTCCTCCCAGGTGACGCTGGGATCAAACTGCGAATCGACCCAGCCGCGAAAGGCCGCCGGTGTGCTGGCGCCGGGAACCGCGTTTTCGAGGTTGCCGAAGGTCAGCGGCTTGCCACCCAGCCCGACGTCGCGGACCCAGCGGGGATGGCTCACCAGATCAAGACCGCGCAACGCCTTGGCCCAGGCCGGTGCTCGGCCGACCACCGCGTTGCGCACGTCCCGGTGCCGGGCGCCCACGACCGCCAGGTCGACGGTCAGGATCAGGACCGGTGAGCGCACCGCCCGCGCCCGCGCCATCAGCTCCTCGGCGTAGCCGCGGTCGCGCATCACATAGAGCTGAAACCAGGGTGGCCTGGAGGTGGCAGCCGCTACCTCCTCGAGACCGCAGATCGAGAGGGTCGACTCGATGAACGGAATCCCCGCTGCCTCGGCGGCCCG
>DAIQND010000111.1:0-8043 GCA_036788555.1 Solirubrobacteraceae bacterium
GTGCAGTTCGCGGTGGCCCTGCTGGAACACCGCTCGGACGTCGATCACCGAGTCGGGATCGGCACCCACCGGCGTCGAGCGCGTGACCGGCGAAGCGTCCGAGGCGAGGAAGGCACACAGCTCGCGCAGGCCGGAGTCGGTCGCGCCCGGGTGCTTTCGGTCGGCGAAGATGTAGATGCGCCAGGCGCCGTCGGCGCGCGCGACGTGGCCCAGGTGCACCGGCCTGGCATCGGCCAGACGGATCACCGCAGCGGAGTGAAAGCGCATGCCCACCGGGAACCCTTTCGCCAGGTCCTGAAAGGACGACGCGGCTGTGATCATCGAAGCTCGATAACGCGTGGCGACGCCGGCCGTGAAGCGGCCCTGGGCGACGAAGTACTCCTGAAACTCCTCGCGCGCCGGCTCCGATCCCCCTGCTCGGGCGCTGAACAGCTTCGAGAACTCCCGGTCGAATTCGATCAGCTCCCGCGCGACGGCCCGTCGCTCCTCGGAGTAGGTGTGCAGGAGCTCGGGCTTGGCGCGGCCACGCAGGACCGAGGCCAGCTTCCAGCCCAGATTCCATGCATCGGCCATGGACACGTTCATCCCCTGGCCCGCCTTGGCGCTGTGCGTGTGGCAGGCGTCGCCGGCGATGAAGACCCGCGGAGGCCGCAGCGCGGCCTCCTGCGCCGGCACGTCGTCGAACCTCTCGCACAGGCGCTGACCGATCTCGTAGACCGACCACCACCCGACGTGCTTGACCTCGATCGTGTATGGCCGCAGGATCCGGTTCGCGACCTCGGTCAGCTTCTGGGGCGTGACTTCGCCCGGGGCGAGCGCCCCCGCTTCGGCGAGCTCGATGTACAGCCGGACCAGGTACCCACCCTCGCGCGGGATGACCAGGATGTTGCCCTCCTCGGCAGAGTGAATGGCGCACTTGAAGCGGATATCGGGAAAGTCGGTCACGGCCAGGACATCCATCACGCCCCACGCCTCGTTCGTCACATCGCCGACCAGCTCGCGGCCGATCGCGCGCCGGACGGCGCTGCGTGCGCCGTCGCAGCCAACGACGTAGCGGGCGCGGATGGTTGATGTCCGCCCCGTGGGCTGTAGCTCCCTGGTGTGCTCGAGCGTGACCGTCACGGGATGCCCGGAGGCGTCGCCAGGTGTGAGCTCGACAGCGCTCGCCTGCAGCCCGTAGAGCGGCTCCAGCCGGCCGGCGGACCGGAGCATGCGCTCCCGCAGGTAGGCGAGCATCCGGGCCTGGTTGACGATCACGTGCGGGAACTCGGAGAGCCCCTCCTCGGTGTCGGCCACGCGCCCGGCCCGCCTGATCTCGGCTGGGCGAGCGGGGTCGGGGCGCCAGAAGCACACCTCGTTCACCCAGTAGGCCTCCTTCAGCAGGCGATCGGCCAGGCCGAGCGCCTCGAACATCTCGACCGTCCGGCATGCCACTCCGTCGGCCTGCCCAACGGTGAGCGGACCGTCCCGGCGATCGACGAGCACCGTCGTTATGTCCGGGAAGCTGCTCAGCTGCGCCCCGAGTACGAGACCCGCCGGACCGCCGCCCACGATCAGGACGTCCGCCTCCTCGGGAACACCTTCCCCCCGCTCCGGCACTGAGGGATCCGGCTCCTCGATGAACGGGTCACCCGGGCGGTAGCCGTTCAGATAGAACTGCATCGCTCCGCTCCCAGCGGTCGCCGAGCCTGCGCTCGAGGGGGCGCTGACCGCCCCCGTCCCACCTCGCCCAGGCTGTGCATCCAGGATCGGCAGTCTAGAGATCCCGCGGGTGCTGGATGGCGTGAGGGGTCGCGGTCCATGACGGCGCGAGAGGTCGCGGCCGATCAGATTATGTTGTGCACCGTGAGGACCCAGGTCGCGATCATCGGCGCCGGCCCCGCCGGGCTGACGCTCGGGCTGCTGCTCGAGCGCGAGGGGATCGAGTGCGTGATCCTCGAGGACCGCACTCGCGAACACGTGGAGCAGCGAAGTCGCGCCGGGCTGCTCGAGCAGAACACGGTCGATCTGCTGCACGATCTCGGGGCGGGCGAGCGGCTGGCGCGGGAGGGGCTCGAGCACCGCGGAATCAACCTCCGCCGCCAGGGCGAGACGATTTACATCCCGATCACGGAGCTGACCGGCCGCCACGTGACGATCTACGGCCAGCACGAGGTGCTCAAGGATCTGATCGTGCGCTCGCTGAAGCGCGAGGTCGATTTGCGCTTCGAGATCGCCGAGGCCGCGGTGCACGATCTCGACTCCGAGCGGCCGCGCATCACCTACAGCGACTCCTCCGGCGCGCAGCAGCTCGAGTGCGACTTCATCGCGGGCTGCGACGGGTTCCATGGCATCTGCCGGCCGGCGATCCCGAAGGGCGTGCTGAGCGCCTACGACATCGAGTACCAGTTCGGATGGCTGGGAATCCTCGCCCGGGCCGCGCCGGCCACCGAGGAGCTGATCTACGCATGGCACGAGCGCGGCTTTGCCCTCTATTCGATGCGCTCGCCCGAGATCAGCCGGCTGTACATCCAGGTGCCGGTCGACGAGCAGCTCGAGAACTGGCCTGACGATCGGATCTGGCAGGAGCTCCAGGTGCGCCTGGGCACCGAGGGCTGGCGGGTCAACCAGGGCGAGGTGCTTGACAAGGGGATAACACCGATGCGCAGCTTCGTCTGTGAGCCGATGCAGTACGGCCGGCTGTTCCTGGCCGGCGACGCGGCGCACATCGTGCCGCCGACCGGCGCCAAGGGGCTGAACCTGGCGGTCAACGATGCGCGGCTCCTGGCCGCCGCGCTCGCCGGCTGGTACCGCGACGGCTCCTCTGAGTCGCTGGAGCGCTATTCGCAGACCGCGTTGCGCCGCGTCTGGCGCGCCCAGGACTTCTCCAACTACATGACCCAGCTGCTGCACGACCTGGACCGAGGGTCGTTTGACCGCAAGCTCCAGCTGGCCCGCCTCGAGTATCTGTCTCGCTCGCAGGCGGCCGCGCGGAGTCTGGCGGAGAACTACGCCGGTCTGCCGGCGGCTGCGGACTTCTGAGCCGTCGCCGCGGTTCTCGCCGGGGGTTCGGCCGCCGCGCTCGCAGGCGTCTGGGGGATCCGTCACCATTCAGCGCAAATGAGAGTCGGGGCAGTCTCGGCGGGGCCGTGCGTGCGCTGAGAGCGATGTTGCTCGCCGCGGCGTGCTTCGTGCTGGCGGGATTGCCGGCGCGCGCGGCCGCTTCGCGCACGCCGATAGGCGGCGCGGCGACGGGCACGCCCCCGACCACGACGAGTCACACCGCGCCGAGCCGCAGATCCGCCACCACCCTCACCGCCCCGATCCTCGCCGCGACCCCGCCGATGGGCTGGAACTCGTGGGACGCCTTCGGGTGCGGCGTCACCGAGCACGACGTCGTACAGGCCGCGAACTGGCTGGTGGCCACCGGGCTGCGCGACGCCGGCTACCGCTACGTGACGATCGACGACTGCTGGTACAACCCCGCCCGCGGCCCGGACGGGAGCCTGCGTGCGAACCCGGCGAAGTTCCCCGACGGGATGCGGTGGATGGGTTGGTACCTGCACTCCCATGGGCTGCTGTTCGGCCTGTACGCCTCGGCGGGGACATCGACCTGCGCGCAGATCAACCACGTCTATCCGGGTAGCACGGGCAGCTCGGGGCACGAGCAGCAGGACGCGCGCACGTTCGCCTCGTGGGGGGTGGATTACCTCAAGTACGACTACTGCTCGTCCGCGGGAACGGTCTGGGACCAGATCAACGCGTTCATGAAGATGGGCGACGCGCTGCGGGCGACCGGGCGGCCGATCGTCTACAGCATCAACCCCAACAGCTTTCACCCGGCAACCGGCGCGCGCAACTGGGGAGCGGTCGCCAACGTGGTCCGGGTAGGCCAGGATCTCGCTCCCTTCTGGGACACCGGCACGCTCTCGAACTGGTACGCCGGCATCGTCAACGCGATCGCCAGCGACCAACCGCTGTGGGTTCGAGCCAAACCCGGCATCTGGAACGACCCGGACGCGCTGGTCGTCGGCCTCCAGCCCGCCCAGTACGCGACCGCGGTCGGCTCCCCCAGCCTCGCGGCGCTGCTGTCCGCGCCCCCCGCGCCGTTGCACGACAACCTCTCACTGGAGGCGATGCGGACCAACTTCGCGATGTGGGCGATGCTGTCCGCGCCGCTCACGATCGGCGCCGACATCGTAGGCCTCACGAAAGCCGAGCTGACGATCCTGCTCAACAAGCGGCTGATCGCCATCGACCAGGACCCACTTGGGCATCAGGCGCATCCGGTCAGCTCCGACCACGAGGTGTGGGCCAAGCGGCTGAGTGGCGGAGCGGTGGCGGTCGCGCTCTTCAACTCATCGGAGGCGGCGGTCCCGATCACAACGAACGCGCGGCGAGTCGGGCTCCCGTGGGCGGCGCGATACGACGTCCTCGACCTGTGGACCGGCGCCGCCTCGACGACCAAGGGCGCGATCTCCGCCCTGGTGCCGGCGCACGGCGTCGCGGTGTTCCAGCTCGCGCCGCTGGTCAAACCGGCTATGAACCCGTCGGCCACGCACCCGCAAACCGGCTCAAGCGCGCTCGGGCAGCCTGGAACGACGAAGACTGGCTGAATCGGCTTGACGGTGTCCGGTGCGCGCTGTAGCGTCGCCCAAGAACTACTGGGGGACTCTGAGGTGCGGTACGGAAAACCGTGGAGGCATGCGCGGGTCGTCGGCGTCGCGCGGGGCGTCGCTCTTGTCTGGCTGATTCTCGCCGCGAGTGCGACCTCGGCCGCCGCCAGCACGGTCGCCGTCACCGAGGGGCAGCAGTACTCGGGGCAGGTGGCGACGGTGACGGCGAGCTGTAACAGCCCGACGACGCCGGACAAGCCCACGATCACCTGGGGTGACAGCGCCGGGACCTCGAGCGGCCAGACGAGCATCTCCGGCAACCAGATCACGGTGAGCGGGACCTCTCAGTACTACTACGCCGAGGAGGGCTCGTATGCCGGACAGGTGTCCGGCTCCTACACCTGCCCGCCCCCTCCCGGAGCGCCGAGCGGCACCCCCACGCCATTCACCGTCCCATTCACCGCCCAGGTGAGCGACGCGACGCTCGGCGCCTACCCCGGGAAGCAGCTGAAGAGCGACAGCAACGACAGCTTCAGCGGCCAGGTCGCCGGCTTCGGCGACGCCGGTGGCGAGTCGGCGTCCGACTACACGGCAACCATCAACTGGGGCGACGGCACGAGCTCCGCCGGGACCGTCCATGAGACCAGCTGCGTCTGCATCGCCACCTACTACGTCGACGGCTCCCACTCCTATCCCACCCGGGCCGCGACCTACACCGTCACGGTCACGATCCGCGACGACGGCGGGCAGAGCACGGTGGTCACCGACACGCTGGCGGCGGCCACTCCTCCGCCCTGCCCGCCCCTCAACTGGGGCGGCACTTATTCGCAGTACCCCTACTCACCCGCGCTCGCCTTCCAGACCTCCGGCGCGCAGCCGGTGCTCGACACCAACGGCGACCCCACCGGGCAGGTCAGCGACACGGTCTGGATCGGGAACGTGGCCGCGGTCACCCCAAGCTGCTGGTACTCGGTCGGGGATGCCGGGCCGCCGAGCGATCCCGGTGAACCGTTCATCCCCACCGTCCACTTCCTCACCTATTCCGGGGTGGCGATCAACGGCGTCTACTTCATCCCGAAGAGCAATGACAGCGTCCTGATCCTCGGCAGCGACGGAACGCTGACGGCGGAAAATTGGTGCGGACTGCTGTCCCTAAAGGCTCGCGACGCTCCGCGCCGCCGCGCCGGCGATCCGTGCAACCGCTCGACCACCTACTACGTCGAGGTGCCCCAGAACGAGGGCCAGAGCGGCCCCCTGACCATCCTCGGACAGGTCGATCTGGGCAAGCAACCGATCACCGACTACTTCGACGGCTCGCTGGGAAGCTTCTCCCCGGCGCCGGGCGGGCCCCAGATTGGCCCCCATCAGATCAACCCGGGCGCCGCAATCACGATCCCCGGCTATCCCGCCGAGTACCAGGCCCAGGTCGACGCCCAGATCGACCTGCCTGGCCTCACCACCGCGGCCGGCGCGGGCGTCCCCGCCACCTCACAGCTGACCTACTACACCCAGGGACCGGCGCTCCCCGGAAGCAACCAAAGCGGCGGCGGGGGCGGAGGCAGCAGCGGCCCGGAGAATCCGTGCCTGGAGCACACGCCGCCCGACTGTCATGGAATCCCCTTCCAGCTGCGCGACCGCAACCCCGGCGGCTCGCTCGCGCGCATCCGACCCAGCCCGTGGAAGCATCCGATCCTCCCCCACGCTCACCGCGCGGGCGACTTCGCCTGCCCGCCCATCGACCTGAGCGGCCAGGGCGCCGCGTTCCTCGGCGGACTGGGCATCGACAACGTCTCGCTGACCTGCGACGCGTCCCAGAAGTACCCATGGACGGGCAGCGGCGTGCTCGATTTCAGCTGGCTCCTGGGTGGCCTTCAGCTGCCCAAGGCCAGCTTCGTCTTTCACCTCGACCAGAACGGCAACTTCCACGACGGCTTCGCCCAGCTGGGCTCGTCGGTCCCGCTGTTCGCCACGCCGCCGGTCGAGCTGACCAAGCTGGGCATCGGCCTGGCGCTTCACCCCACGACGTTCAACGGCCAGGCGAGCCTCAGCGTGCTCGGTGGGCTGCTCGAGATCGATGGCGGGGTGCTGGTGGTCAACGCGGACCGAAACGACAGGTACCACTACTACACCTGCCAGACCGGCTGGCCCTGCCCGCCGCTTCCCGGCGTCACCAAGCTCCAGACCGATACCAGCGGCCAGCATCAAATCTCCACCTTCGCCGCCGGGGTCAGCGGCACGATCACCCTCGACCTCCCGGTACTCGGGGCCACGCAGCTGGGCGGCGCCTACGTCTTCTACATCTATCCCGCCTACTTCGAGTTCGGCGCCTGTCTGGGGCCGCCGGCCAGCGGCGGGAACCCGGGACCGGGCGTCAACTGCCAGGGGCTGTCGTTCCTTGACGGGTTCATCACCCTCAACGGAAACGTGCTGGGTGCCGCCGACATGAAGCTCGGCCAATTCGACGTCTCGGGCAACCTCAAGGCGTGCGCCAACTTTCCTGACCCGATCGGGTCGGTCTGCCCGTTCCTGGGTGCCGAGGTGTCGAATGTCGGCGTCGGGGCGTGCGGTGGGATCAGCACGCCGTTCGGGAACGTCGACGCATATGTGTGGTTCAAGTACAAGGGTGGCGACAGCATCGGGCTGGGCGGCTGCGACAACAACTGGCCGATCCACGTCAGCGTCCAGCGCAGCCAGGCCCGAGACGCGCACGGGCAAGCGGCCCAGGCAGGCAGGGGCGTCGTCAGGCTGGCAGCGGGGCTGTCGAGCGCGTCGCTGACGGTGGACGGCCAGGGCGCTCCGCCGCGGGTCACGGTCACCGGACCCGACGGTTCGCAGCTCAGCAATCCCACCCCGGGCCACGGCGCCTCGTCGAGAAACGTCCTGATCCTGCCGCTGGCCCAGCTGGACCAGACCCTCGTCTGGATCAAGCATCCCGACGCGGGACGCTGGGCCGTCACGCCGCTCGCCGGCTCGCCGCCGATCACCGATCTGGCTTACTCGACCCCACTTCCCCCCGCCAGCATCGGCACCGGCGTCACCGCCTCGCACGGTGTGTACACGCTCCACTACCACCTGCATGATCCGCCCGGCCGGACGGTGACGTTCATCGAGCAGTCGCGGGGCGGCGTCTTCCAGGTGATCGGCCGCGCCCACGGGTCGCGCGGCTCGGTTCGCTTCACTCCTGCTCTGGGCGCCCCCGGGACGCGGCGCATCATGGCCCTGATCTCAGTCAACGGCCTGCCGGTCCACGAGATCACGGTCGGCCGCTACACCGCGCCGGCGATCCCGCGCGCCGGCACCAGCCGGCGGGTGCGGATCGTGCGCCGGCGCCATGCGCTGATCGTCAGCTGGACGCCGGCGTCCGGGGCCTCCGGCTACATCGTGAGCGCCCAGCTGACCGACGGGCGCCACCTCGGCTTCAGCGTCCACGGGGCCCGCCACAGCCTCT
>DAIQND010000112.1:0-7867 GCA_036788555.1 Solirubrobacteraceae bacterium
TCCTGTGAGAAGCCGCGCTTGCCGTTGCCGCCGGGCCAGGTGCGGTGCATCTCCTTCCGGCGCTCGCGCACCTTCTCCCACAGCTCCTGGGGGACGATCCGCAGCTCCTCGTCCTCGCGGACGACCCACTCCGACTCGGGCTTCACGAATCGCCGCCTCCGACCGGTCCGCGGGTCCCCGCCCGCCATCAGGACCGACAGCTCCCCGTCCTCGACCGTGCCCCGCAGCCCCAGCTCAGCGGCCCCCCGTCCCAGCCAGCGCCCCGGCGACTCGCCGCGGCCGGTGAAGTAGTCATCCAGGCCCTGCGCCACCTGCCGCTCGTAGTAGCGCTCCTGCCCCACCGCCAACTTGCCGATCGACAACACCTCCCCGACGGTGAGCCAGCCCGCCTGACGCCACAACCGCACCCCCCGGACGCTTCAGGGACGGACGGGAGCCGCGCGCGTCCGCGGGCCTGACCGAAGGTCATACTGTGTGCCGGCGCGGCGCAGCCGCGCCGGCAGGCGCCATACCGACGCCGACTACGCCTCGTCGAGCTGGACGAGCCCGGCAGCCGGCACGTCGAGGGTGACCTCGCCATCGGTCATCGCGCGCAACTCGTTGGCCAGAACCGAGAGATGGTCGAGCAGACAGCGGCGGCGCCCGTGGGCGACCGGGAGGTCGGCTGCGTCGTGCTCGGCAGTCCACAGCCGCGGGCCGCCGGCGGCGATCCACAGGTGCGCTGCGCTCGTGCGCTCGACGTCCGGATGGCCGAGGTAGGACGAGTGCAACTGCACCCCACGATCAGGCACGGCCGTCGAGAGCGTCAGCTGGAAAGCACCGGCGTACGCCAGGAGCGTCTCAGATCGCTCAGCGCGACCGCCGATCTCCAGCCCAGCGGACGGAAGGGTCAGGCGATCCACACCGGCGAGCGTAGCTGCCGGGGTCCCGGCACCGGTGACCATATGTGGACGGCAGCGTCACTGCGGGCCACCGAAGCCGATGCGCGACCTGTGCGGCGCGGTGGCGCCGCTACTCTTCGCGCGCCTCGGTGGTAAACGCGGCGATGAACTCGAACTCGCCGTTGACGATCGGCACCTCATGGGCAGCGCGCGCCGCCCAGCGACAACACTCGGCGATCGTCAACTCGCCCGCACGCATGAGCGCGACCCGCTCGCTGGGCGACAGCCGCCAGAACGTTCGCTGCCGTTCCTGGCCGGTGGCCGGCAGCGCCAGCCCAGGGATCTCGGAGGCTTCTCGCGCGCGCATCAGCGGGCTTCTGTCTGCGGTGCAGGGGTGCTGGCAGCGGCGAGCAGGTCTCGGTGGACGGCGAGGTCCTGCGCTCGGTGGCTGTCGTCGAGCGTCTGTGCCTCGTAGAAGGCGTCCTCGACCCGGTCGACAGCGAGCGCCAGGTGCGCGGCCGGAACCCGCATCCCTTCAGCCTCCTCAAAGCTCAAACCGACTGCGGCGAGCTCCAGCGCGAGATCGTCGAGGTCAAGCGCGATGCGGCTGAGCCGCGCATAGAGACGGTCCGACCTCACCGACCGCGGAGATCGGTCGCCGCAGCGAACAGACTGGGCAGCAGCCGCCGCGCTCATCGTCCTGATCGCTCCTGGTCGTGCCCGGCGTCAGCGATCGCCTGCTCGAGCTCAGCGGCCGGGACACCGAGCGCCTCGGCAGTGTGCGCCAGCCTCTGTCGGCGAACGCGCCGCTCAGGATCGAACAGCTCCTCTGGGATGAGCGCTGCACGTGCATACCGCCGCGCCTGCTCGTCGCTATACGGGCTGGGCAGGTCGCCGCGCAGCACATCGCCGGCATAGGCGCACATGAACATCACGAACGTCCGCTCGGGATCACCCAGGGGTCGGCGCTCCAATTCGTCGGCCAGGAACAGCCGGCTCGCGGTCGCGCATGCCACCAGCCGACCGCCGTACGTGACTGGCTGCACCTTCATCGCAACCGCCCCTTCGACAGCGGCTCGGGCCGGTGTGCGACCTGCAGCTGGCCATCGAACGTCCTCACGGTCAGAAGAGCCTTCACGGGGACGGTCACTCCCCCTCCGGTAGGAACGGGGTGTCGCAGACGCCGCAGATCACGGGCCCGGCCGACAGCACGGACCGCGCCATCCGCAGGCGCCGTCCGCACCGACAGACGCATGCGGCTAAGTTTCGGCCGCCGCCGCGAGCTGGGCCGCCGGATTGCTCGCTTCGGCGGTAGCCGGTGATCGCCGCCTCGAGCACGGCGATCGCCCGGGCATACCGTCTGTCGGCAGCCTCGGTCAGCATCGTCGGTGACCAGCCGAACTGCGGATCATGCGTCACGCTGAGCCCCAGCTCCTCGGCGAGCGCCTTAAAGCGCCGGTTGTGGTAGCGGCCCTGGCGGCTCGTCTCCCTGATCCTGCGCGCGTGGGCGAGCGCGTGTGCCGCCTCGTGCAGCAGCGTCGCAAACACCGCCGCCGCGCCGCGTGCGAGGCCCTCGCCGCCGACGAACACCTCGCACAGCTCGCCCTCCTCCCCGGTCCGCCACCGGGTCGCGGCGAAGTGCCCCAGGCGCAGGCGACCGCGTCCGCCAAGCGACCCTGCACCCGTGATGATGACGGCCGGCGGCACCTCGGAGTGGATCTCCCGGATCGCTCCCCACGCGGACTCAAGCGCAACGACCAGCCCGCTCCCGAGCGCGGCTTGACGCTTAAGCGTCACAGCGGCCGCTCCCGCAGCTTGCGCCGCCCCCGAACGATCTGGCGCTCGACCGTGCGCATCGTCGCACCCGTCCGCTCGCCGATCTCCCGGTACGACAGACCCGCTGCGCGCATCACCAAGAACCGCCGCTCGCGGTCGGTCAGCACCTCGAGCCGCCCCGCCAACTCCCGGCTGCGCTCGCGCTCGATCGCGACATCCAGCGGATCCGCCGCCTCGCCAGCTGGCTCGCCGTGCCCGTCCTCGTCAGCTGGCTGCCACGCCCCGACGCGGATCTCGCGGCGGCGGCCGTGACGCCACGCCACGCGGCTGGCGGTCACCACCAGCCACCGCACCGCCACCGCCGGCTGCAGACTCACATCCTCATGCGAGCACAACCGCTCCCAGGCCGTCTGGCACGCATCCTCGACCACCGCATCCGGCACCCGAGCGCAGCCCGCGACCAACCGTCGGACCGTCCCCGCCTTCCGCGCGTACAGCTCCTCGATCACCCGCCCTCGCGTGCTGGCCAACCCCGCCGCCCCGAGCCCCTGCGCCGTTTCCCCCATCGAAAACCTCCTGTGGCCGTTGAACATGGCCGAGGAGGCGGCGAGGCGAAGCGCGCGCGGTCAAGCGGAAGAACCGGACTCTCGCCGTACCCGCCGGGCGAACAGCAACCAGCCCATCAGCCATCCATCGACATGCGAGCTGCCGCACCTCCCGGCGGGGGCCGTCTTCTGCTTGACGGCGCCGCAAGCCGAGCCAAACTCCGGAGGTCTGTTCAACGGCCACAGGAGCTTTCGGCCGCGCCAGCGGCCGGTGGAACCTCAGCCGTTCGAGTGGCGCGTCGACTCCGTGGGCCGGGATCAACCACGGTCAGCTAAAGCCAGCAAGCGTCCACAGAACGTCCCAAAACCGCGGTTGTGCCGCATGTCGACTCCGGCCACGGTTTGCTCATGGCGACGCGGACAGACCCCCCTCCGCCTCCCCTCGCACTGAGCCGCCGTGACGCCGCCGCCGCGCTGGGCATGTCGCTGCGGCACTTCCAGCGTCACGTCCAGCCGGAGCTGCGGTGCATCTACTCCGGTCAGCTTCGGCTCTACCCAGTCGCTGAGCTCAAGCGCTGGGTGAACGACCAGGCCTGGCGCAACGGCACCGCGGCGGAGAAGATGTGAGCACATGGCCGGCCGGGACACGAAGACGAGGTACCAGGGCGTCTTCGCCCGCCATCAGAAGTACTGCGCGATCACGGCGGGGCGGCCCTGTAACTGCAAGCCCAGCTACTACGGGATCACGTGGGACCGGACCCGCCAGCGGCCGATCAAGACAAAGCACCTCCAGACGGCTGATGCCGCGAGGAACGCGCGCTTTGACCTGATCAAACAGCTCAAGCAGGGCGAGGCGCCGATCTCAGAGTCGGTCAGGCTCCGCGAGGCCCGCGAGCGGTTCGTCCGCGCAGCACGCGACGGGAAGGCGCTGAACAAGCGCGGGCAGCGCTACAAGCGAAGCGCGATCGACAACATCGAGGAGTGCCTCCGCGTCCACGTGGAACCGACACTCGGCGCCAAGCGCCTCGCTGACATCCGCCGCGGCCAGGTGCAGGCAATCGTGGACGAGCTCGCCCCGCGGATGTCCGGCAGCCGGGTGCGCGCGATCGTCAACTCCCTACGGTCCCTGTACCGGTGGGCGCAGGAACGCGACCTGGTCGCGCACGACCCAGCCGCGCTCGTGAGGCTGCCGGCGATGAACGCGACCCCGGTCGAGCGGGTCGCCTCGCCGGCTGAGTTCGCGCAGCTCCTCGCCGCGCTCCCGCTCGACCTAGCGCTGCCGTATGCGCTCGCCGGGTACGGGATGGGCCGGCGGGCGCAGATCGTCCGTCTGCGCTGGGCCGACGTCGACCTGGACGTCGGCGCAATCGAATGGGGCGTGGAATGGGAGGCGCGCAAGTACGACGCGTCGCGTCGCGTGGTTGCGACCGTGCCGCCACTGCTCGCGCTGCTCAAGCGCCGCTATATGGAGCAGGGTCGCCCCACCACGGAGGGGCTCGTCTGCCCGCCGCACGCGAGCTGGGCGTCCACGGGGTTGCTGAACACCGGCTGGCTGGCCAAGCGTGCTCGCAAGATCTGGAAGGAGGCCGGGCTGGAGCCGATCACCCTGCAGGAGGCGCGCCACACGGCGGCGACCTGGCTGGATGCCGCCGGGGTCCCGCCTAAGATCGCGTCCGTACTCATGGGACACGCCACCCCCGAGCGACAACCGGGAGCAGCACAGATCACGCTTGCGCGCTACACGCACGCCCTTCCGGAGGACATCGAACAGGCGCGGGAGCGGCTGGGGAACTACCTGGCCGAGCGCCAGCGCAAGCAGGCGAGCAGCGAATGACCCTCTCTTTCCCCCCGCCTATTCCCTCGCGACACAACCCCAGTAACCACGGGCCTTTCGTGCCACTCATGCCGGGCTCAAACCGGTATGGGCGTATCCGTCCATCGAGGGTTCGAATCCCTCCCTCTCCGGTGGCTGACCGAAGCCGAAACCTGTCGATCGCGGTAGCAGCGGGCGATTGACGCCGACGCACCCACCTCGCGCGCCGCCGTGGGGTCAACGGAGGCCAACGCGAGCCTGCTCCAGTTCGGCTTCTCTCTCCCCCAGGCTTCCCCCAGTATGCGGGCCGACGCCCACTGGGGCATCGCCGCAGCAGGGTGAGCAGACCGGTGCGGTCGTCCAGCGCGCGGGTCAACGCGGGCCAATAAGATCCGGGCCCCCGCCCCGTCTTCCCCCTCTCACACCGTTCGCCGTCGCGGCACCGTCCGACGCCGACTGGTTCAGCTCATGCTGGTACTCGCCGGCGCCAGCGACCTGCTCGACGGCCACCTCGCCCGCCGCACCGGCCCAACCCGCTTCGGACGCGACTTCGACAGCCTTGCCGACCTCGCCTTCCGGGCCGCAGCCATCCGCGGAACCGCCCGCGCCGGATGGCTCCACCCGGCGGCCGTGGGCGTCCTGCTTGCCCGCCAAACGCTGCTGGCCTCCGGCGCCGCCTGGCGCTGGTTCGTCCACTCGCAGCGACCACCTGTCGCCGCCACCGGCCTTGCGCGCTGGCATACGCCGCCGCTGCTCACCGGGCTGGCCCTCGCGGCCCGCGGACGGCGCACCGCCGGCGCAAGCCTGGTCCTCCTCGCCGCCATCGTCGGCAGCACCGGGCTGGCACGCCCGGATGGACTCCACCAGCGATGAGCTCTCCGCCGCGATTCTCCGGCTGACAGCGGCATCCATCCACGGTTGCTGTCGTAGGTGTCAGAACGTGATGACCTGGTAGCTGGTAGCGAATGGTCCTCCGCCTCGAGCTGAGGCACCCCGTCGTGTTCCCGCGCCGTCGAACAGCGCCAGGATCATCTCCGGCGTCCAGGAGCTGTTTCGCGCTCGTCAGCGCGTTGGCCATCCGGCCGAGCGCTTCATGCGTGTCGGTGTCCGCCAGCGCCACGAAGCAGACCTTCGCCATCCATCACTCCGTCACTGCAGGCCAGATGGCTGGCGCATCGCCAAAACCTGGCCGCGCACGTCGAGCATCACCACGAGCTGCTCGCCCACCGTGACGCGATCCGCTCGTCGCAACCGCGGGCCACCGACCGCAGCGTCAGCCGACGGCGCACACGGACGATCGGGAACGTCTCACCATCGGCGAGAGCCACGAGGATCCCGGCGCGTTCGAGCCCGACGGGGCGATCGGCGCCGCCGACCGGCGTCCCATCGATCACGATCTGCGGAACGGTGCGACCACCGGTCAGCTCGTGCAGATCGCGGCGGAAGCCGCTCCAGCCGCTGACATCGATCTCCTCGAACGACAGCCCGCGGCTGCTCAGCAGCGCCCGAGCGCGTGAGCAGTGCGGGCACCGCGGCAGGGTGTAGACCATGATCTCTGGAGCACTCAAAGCGGCCATCGCATACCTTCGACCCCGCTGAGCCCCAGAAGGATTCGCCGCGTGCGGTCAAGTCCAAGGAGCCGCTTGGTCGCCGGCCGCCGAGCGCTCGGTCAGGGGCCTTCGAGTTGTTCCCGGCGCACCACGCCAAGCAGCCTCCCGGACGGAGTGGTCACCACCGCGGTGCTCAGCTCCCGCTCCTGCAGCCGTCGCGCCAGATCCTCGGCCTCGACGTGCGCCCGCACGGTTGACGGACCTGGCTCCATCAGCTCCTCGACCGGCGCCTGCTCGTGTCCGAGAGCGCTTCGGCGAACGCGGCCGAGCAGGATCTCACCCTCATCGGAGAGCACGAGGGCGAAGCCGTACGGAGACCGGTCGATGCGCTCGCGCACCGCCGACATGGTCTCGGTCAGCCGGCAGGTGGCGACATCGCGACGAGCAAGCGCCCCGGCGGTCGCCGCCTGGTTCCAGCTGCCCTTGACCGGCAGACCGTGAGCGATCCAGTCGACCTTCCCAGCCGAGTAGTCATAGACTGCCTCAAACCCCAGCGTGGCGAGCCGGCACGCGGCCCGTGGGCTCATGTCTCACAGTGCGTCCCAGCAGTAGACCGCGACCGGCCGGCGCCGGTCCAGACCCGTGACCGCCTTCGCCGTGAGCGCCTTCAGAGGGACGTTGATGGCACCGGGCAGGTGCCCCCACTTATATTCGTCCTGGGGGAGCACCTCCACCAGCTGACCGCCGCGGTCCAGCAGCGCACGCAACTCCTCAACGGCGAGCGAGCCAAATAGGTGAGACATGAGACTCCTCTATCGATTCTGGTTGCTCAGGGCGGCAAGCAGCCACTCGTCAGGCGGCATCCCACTGAGGCCTGCGCTGGTTTGGTAGATCCGGCACTTGAGACCGAAGTCCGTGCGGTCGGAGGCCCCTGGATCGATGTCGCGGCCGTTGACGCGGACCGTTGGCGACCCGAGAAATCGCTCGTGCTCCGCCTGACCTTCGTCGGAGACATTCCGGAGGACGACTTCTGCGCCGATCTCGTGGCGCTCGAGCAGCTGCGGCAGATGCTCAAGCACCCGCTCATGGTTGGGACAGCCGTCGAAATAGAGGATCTCGATCTTCATCGTCACCAGTTCCAATCCGCTTGCGGTGTCGCTGCCACCTCGTTCGAGCCGCCCCGGCTTGGAGATGGGTTCAGATGAGCGGCGCCTATCCGATCTCGAGGATAGGACGGAGGCGGGGGGCGCCGGACAGCCCGGCGGCCGGCGAAGTCGGTGGAGCACTGGTCGCTGGCGGCAC
>DAIQND010000112.1:7877-8039 GCA_036788555.1 Solirubrobacteraceae bacterium
GGGGCGGTTACGCTCCCGCCTGGCGCCGGTCTGCGATGGCGGAATCCCCTTTCCGCGGAAACGGCCTACGGGGCCCTCGGCGAATAGCACGGCTTGAGCGAAGGCCAAAGCCGGGATGGCACCGGCGGATCGAGGCTGCGTGGTCGTCGAGCCCGCCCGAGG
>DAIQND010000113.1:0-8000 GCA_036788555.1 Solirubrobacteraceae bacterium
CCCTCTGGAACGCGGGCTTTCCGATCTGGCTGGGAGTCCTCGTGGCGAATTGGGCGCCGATGCTTCGCAGCTACTCCGTCGGCTTCGGCCACCTCGGGCTGATCGAGGTCGAGCGGGCTCATCTGGCCTCACTGGTCCAGTTCACCGAGGGGCACCTGCTGCCGCCGACGATCAAGCTCGTGCTGCTCGTCAACGCCTACCTGCAGGAGCGCTATCACGGCGTTCCGCTGGTGCGCGCCCACAACCAGCGGCTGGCGCTGCGGCGGGCGGTCGATCAGGCGCTCGAGAACTTCGACGTGCTGCTCGCGCCCACGGTCACACGGGTCGCGGTTCCGCTGCCGGCCAGTCGCCTGACCGCCGTGGAGGTCATGAGCCGGATCGTCTCCGAGACGAAGCTCACCTGCCCGGCCAACCTCACCGGGCACCCGGCGCTGGCGGTCCCGAGCGGGCGCGACGAGGAGGCGATGCCGACGTCCGCCCAGCTGATCGGCCGCAGGTGGGAGGACCGCCGCGTGCTGGCGGCTGGGGCAGCGGTCGAGGCAAACGGGCTGGTCGGGCCGTGAAGTTCGGAGTGAACCTCAACAACCGGGAGGCGCTGATCGCGCCCGACTACGACGTGGCCGGCCTGCTCGATCTGGGCGCGCGGGCGGAGGAGCTGGGGCTTGACTCGGTGTGGGTGGGTGACAGCCTCCTGGCACGTCCCCGCTACGAGCCGCTGGCGCTCCTGGCCGCTCTGTCGCAGCGCACCGCCCGGGTCGGCCTGGGAACCGCGTGTCTGCTCACCACGCTCCGCCAGCCGGTTCAGCTGGCTCACGCTTGGGCGACGCTCGATGTGCTCGCGAGCGGTCGCACGATCCTCGGGGCGTGCGCCGGCAACCTCGCCGAGGACGGGGTCAAGCGAGAGTTCGAGCTGCTCGGGATCGACCGCCGCCAGCGCATGGGGATCTTCGAAGAGGGGTTGAGGGTTCTGCGGGCCCTGATGAGCACCGGCCGGGTCACCCTGGCCGGTGCTCACTTTGATCTCGAGGACGTCGCGTTTTACACCGGCGTCGAGCCCGAGCCGCTGTTGCCCGTCCAGCACCCGCCACCGATCTGGGTCGTGGCCAATCCCTCGATCGGGGCTCCGGCCGAACGACGGAGCTCACGCGCCGCTCAGCGAGTGGCGGAGCTGGGCGACGGGTGGATGACCTGCTGCCGGGCCAAGCACCCCGAGGAGGTCGAGAACTTCCTCGGCGAGCTCGCGCAGTTGCGGAGCCTCGACGGCTTCGACGTGGCCTACCAGGTGACGATGACCCTCGCCGGGACCAGGGCCGAAGCGCTCGCCGAGCAGCGCCGCTACATCGACGCCTACTCCCCCGAGTTCCGCGGCGCGGTCGAACTGGCCGACTGGGGTCCCGCCGGCGAGCCGGCCGAGGCGATCGCCTGGATTCGCCAGTTCGCCGAGGCCGGCGTCTCGACCTTCATCTGCCGCTTTGCCTCGCTCGACCAGCCGGGGCAGCTCGAGCTGTTCGCGCACGAGGTGCTTCCTCAGGTGGCTACGCCGGTAGCCGGTTGACCGGGTGCAGCGGAGGCTCGCCGCGCAGCACCCGGATCACCTCCTCGACCGCCGTCTGGCGAACCTCCTCGAGCGAGTCCTCGGAGTAGTGGGCGGCGTGCGGCGTGAGCAGCACATTGGGCAAGACGAGCAACGGATCATCTGCCGCGGGAGGCTCCTGAACCCGGACGTCAAGCGCCGCCCCCGCGATCTTCCCGCGCTCCAGCGCATCGGCCAGCGCAGGCTCGTCGATCAGCTCACCGCGGGAGACGTTGATCAGGTACGCCGAGGGCTTCATCCGCGCCAGCTCGTCGCGTCCGATCAGGGCCCGCGTCTCGGGACGCAGGGGCACGTGCAGCGAAACGTAGTCGCTTCGGCTGAGCAGTTCGTCCAGCGAGACGGCGGTGGCTCCCACCGCGTCGAGCCGCTGCGCAGCTACGAACGGGTCGTGCGCGAGGACGCTCAGCCCGAGGCACGACGCCTTGGTCGCAAGGAGTGAGCCGATCCTGCCGGCCCCGATGATCCCGAGGATCTGAGTGCGCAGCCGCCTGACGTCAGGCCCGGCCGCGAGGTAGTTCCAGTTTCCCTGGCGGACGGCAGTGTCCAGCGCCGTCAGGCGCCGCGCCTGGACCAGCAGCATCGCCAGAGCATGGTCACTCACCTCCTCAGCGGACGCTCCGGGGACGTTGGTCACCTGTATGCCGGCGGCCGTGGCGGCGTCGATGTCAATCATGTCCACTCCCACCCCGAAGCGTCCCACGGCTCGGCAGCGATGCAACTCGCTCACAACGCGACGCGTAACCGGTTCGTTGACGATGAGCAGCGCATCGGCGTCGCGCCCGTGCTCGATCAGCTCGACCTCGGTCCTGCACGGTCGCTCCAGCAGCTGTGCGTCCGCCGCCTCGAGTGACTGGAGCTGCCTCCCGTCCAGCGAAATGATGTCCGTCGTCTTGACGACCAGGAACGACATCTATTCAGCGGCGCGAGTTGCGGCGAGCGCCCCGCCGATGCCGGCCGAGAGCCACATGAGGTCTGACCCAAGCAGCACGAGATTCACCCCCGCACCAAGCCAGCACCGGGCATCCGCTGGGGTGGCGGCGAAGATTCCGGACAGCCGTCCCGCCTCCCGCGTGCGAGCGAGGATCGATTCGATCGCTTCGCGTAGCTCAACGCCGCGCGGGTCATCGATTTCAAGCGAGGAGGCGAGATCGCCGGGTCCAACGAAGATCAGGTCGACCTCGGCCGGGTCGAGCAGCTCGTCCAGGCGCTCGATGGCTTCACGCGTCTCCACTTGGACGGACAGCAGCAGCTCATGGTTGGCGCGGCGCAGGTGGCCACCGATGTCCGCCCCGTAGCCGGTTGCCCGTGAGGGGCCGAGGCCACGCTGACCTTCGGGCGGATACCGCGCGGCGGAGATCGCGGCGCGCACCTCCTGGCTGCTGCTGACCCGCGGGACGATAATCCCATCGGCTCCCGCGTCGAGCGCTGCGGCGATCGCGATCGGGTCGTTCCCCGCAACGCGTACGAGTACGCCCGCGGCTGTCAGGCTTGCTGCGGCGATCAGCCGCTCGATCGTCTCCACCCCCATTCCCGAATGCTCTCCCTCGATGCACAGCAGATCTACGCCCGAGGCGCCGACGATCTGACAGGCCGCCGGATCGCGCAGCTGCAGGAACGTGCCGAGCAGCCGCTCACCGGAGGCGAGCCGAGCACGAACACGCGGGGAGGTCGCCGACATGACCTCGCTTATATCAAATGTCAAACTTCTGCCTTTCAATGACTTCGGCCTCCTCCAGATCGGACCGCGCGTCCGACCGACAGCCATCCGCCTCGCGGTGGCTCTCGATGCTGCACCGCCGGGAGCTCTCGAGTCGAGAGCTCGCCGAGCACTACCTCGAGCGGCTGAGCGAGGCCGATCGTCGGCTCAACGCGGTCATAACACTCGATCGCGAACAGGTCCTCAACAGCGCCGACGCCGCGGATCGCGCGCGACTGCGCGGGGACCGGCGACCGCTCCTCGGCCTGCCCGTGACGATCAAGGACTCGATCGACGTGGCCGGGCTCCGCTGCACGGGCGGATCGCTGGCTCGCGCCGACTACATCCCCGAGCGCGACGCCACCGTAGTGTCGAGGCTGCGTGACGCCGGAGCGATCGTGCTGGCCAAGACGAACTTGCCGGAGTACGGCTCAGCCTACGAGACCGACAACCTGGTGCGCGGAAGAACCGATCATCCGCTCGATCCGAGCCGCACTCCGGGCGGGTCGAGCGGCGGCGAGGCAGCCCTGGCCGGCGCGGATGCAACGCCGCTGGGTATCGGCACCGACGGAGGCGGATCGATACGCGTGCCCGCGCACTATTGCGGCTTGGTCGGGCTGCGGCCGACCGTGGGCCGGGTTCCGGACACGGGCACGTGGCCGAGCACCAGGGCGACCGGGTACATGGATCTGTTCTGCGTCGGACCAATCGGACGGTACGTGGAGGACATCGCGCGCGTCCTGCCGCTGATCAGCGGCCCGGATTGGGTCGATCCCCACGCCGTCCCGGCTCCGCTGCACGACCACGCGAACGTCGAGATCGCGGGACTCCAGGTCGGCTGGTTTGCCGACGATCCCCGCCTGACGGTAACTCCCGGCACGCAAGCGGCCGTCGAGCGGGCGGCCGAGCTCGTCACCGACGCGGGAGCGGACGTCGTCGAGATAGCGGGGCCGTGGGAGGATGATCCGACCGAGCTCTTCTTTGCCTGCGTGGCTGCCGACGGAGGATCCCAGTTGCGGCGTGACGTGGCCGGCGCGAACGGGCGGCACGGGCGACTGACGCTCGGCCTGATGGATGCGATCTCGGAGCGTGGGATGAGCGCCGTCGAGTGGTTCGGCGTGCAGGCGCGGGTTCATCGCCTCCGCGCGGCGGTCAGAGAGCTTGCGCAGCGCGTGGACGTGCTGCTCTGCCCGGTGGTAGCGGGACCGGCACCACGGCACGGCGAACCCCCGGGAGGTCTGCCCCTGGAAAGCTACGGCGAGTTTCGCGCCTTTGACTACGTCCACCTGATGGCACTCGCCGGGCTTCCCGCCGCAAGTGTCCCGGTTGGTGTCGAGCATGGGCTGCCGGTAGGCGTTCAGGTTGCCTCAGCGCCGTACCGTGAGGACCTTGTCCTCGCGGTCGCTGCGGTCATCGAGGCCGGGGTGCCTGCTAGGCGCGGGGCGTGAGCGCCAGCGCGGCCAGGAACTCTTCGTGGGCGCGCTCGGAGGGGAGCGCGAACGCGCCCCGCCGGCTCGCCACCGGTAGTCCGAGCTGGGCCAGGGCGACCGCGGCTTCGGTGAGCTTCGCCAGCACCGGGACCGCGTTGAGGACCACCGCCCCACCCACCTCGAGCCCGGCTCGGCGGGAGAGCACCAGCGCCGGGAGCCCACCGGCCGGAATCAGCACCTCCGCGCCGGCGTCGAGCAGCGGCCGGGCGGCGCGCTCGAACCGGTCGAGGACCTCGGCGAACGCCGCCTCGTCGGCGCACGCCCGCGCGTAGTCGCCGACGGCCAGGCCGCTCAGCGCGGTGACGCCGATCACGCGCTCGCGCAGCCCGTAGCGCATGATCTGCTCCTGGTGCCAGGGGATGAAGATCGGGTGGATCGTCACGAGCCCGATGAGCTGGCCGAGGGTGCAGGCATGAAGCATGCTCGTCTCCCCCAGCCCCAGCACCGGGATCCGCACTGCCGAGCGCGCCTCGTGCAGGCCGCTGTCCTGGAAGTGCCCGACGGCGAACGCGTCGTAGCCCTCGCGCTCGGCGGCGATCGCGTTGGCGACCGCCTGCATCCCGCACCGGGCCTCGCTGAGGCGGTGCAACTCCGTGTCCGGGGGGTGGATGCCGATGACGTCGTAGCTGACGCCCTCACCGGCACCCTGCCGGAGCTGTGCCTCCAGTAGCTCGAAGTAGTCGCGGTGCTGGGCGGGGTCGATGAAGCTCTGCCAGCGAATGCGCATCGTTCTCCTCTCGATCGGTTGTCATTGCCGAATCCTGCGCGCCCAGATCACGCCTCCGGGGGTCAGCTCGAGTCCCACCTGGTCACCGGCGACGGCGCGCTCGTCGAGGCGCGCTATCACCACCGGGCCCGAGCGCAGCCGGATCGAGCCCAGCCGGACCGCTTCACCGCCGGGAAGCGGCGCGCGCCGGAGCAGCGTCTCATCCTCGAGGCGTCCGGGGCCCGCCCGGGCGCGGCCGAAGTCGGCGGCGCCGCACGCGGGGCAGCGCAGCCGGTCCGGGAACAGCCCGATCCCGCAGGCTTCGCAGCGCTGAATCTCGAGCTCGCTCACGGCCCCGCTCCGACGCGTTCGAGCACGGCCGCGCCGGCACAGGCGCCGTACCGGTAGCAGACCATCCCGTAACCCGCCACCAGGGCGAGGCGCGCGTTCGCCACCTGGCGGGCGCCGGTCTCGCCCTGAAGTTGCCGGACGGCCTCGACCAGACCGTGCGTCCCTCCGGCGGCTCCGGCCTGGCCGGCTGAAAGCTGGCCTCCTGAGGTGTTCACGGCCAGCCGCCGCGGGACGATCCGCTCGTGGATCAGCCGGTGGAGGTCGCCGCCTGAGGCATACTTGAGATCGGCCAGCTGAGCCAGCACCATCACCGGATAGTCGTCGTACACGCTGGTGACGTCGATGTCCTCGGGGCCTGCCGCGGCCGCGTCCCACAGCTCGTCGGCCAGTCCGGCCAGCCCGGTCGCGAGGCCGTCTGACTGCTGATCGTCGGGGTTGAAGCTCAGCCTGATCCCCCGGACCGCAATCCCGGGGCGCTCCAGACGGGCGCTGGACCGGGCGACGATCACCGCGTCGGCGCCGGTCACCACCGGGACGCAGTCATAGCGGCAGAGCGGGTCGGCGACGATCGGCGCCCTCAGGTACTCCTCGAGCGTCAGCGGCTCCCGGTAGACGGCGCCGCGATTCTCCGAGGCCCACTGGCGCTGGGCGAGCACCACCGCCGCGTAGTCGGAGCGCTCCAGCCCGTGGGCCCGCGCATGGCGCTGGGTCAGCATCGCGAACAGCGAATTCGGGCCCCCGAACGGCAGCGGCGCCAGGTGATCGCGCGTGGCGCTGTTGTAGTTGTCGACCAGCTCCTGGAAGCGCTCGCGCGGGAGGTGGTCGCCGGCGAGGATCAGCACCGCGCGGGCGTCTTCGGCCTCGATCGCGCGGACCGCATGCTGGAGCATGTTGACCCCGCTGGCCCCCCCGTTGGTGTCCTGCATCAGCCAGCGCAGGTGGAGACCCATGCGCCAGGCGAGGTCGATCGCGTGATCGGGCTCAAGCGAGAACGACGACACGGCCAGTCCGTCGAGTTGGCGCGCCTCCATCCCGGCATCGGCGAGGGCCAGCCATGCCGCCTCCGCCAGCACGGACGACGTCGTGGTTCCCTCGGGCGGATGTCGCCGATAGGTGCTCTCTCCACATCCGGCGATCAGAGCCGTGGCACCGGGGGCCGTCATCGCATGCGAACGTACCGCACCGCCGCCCGGCAGGGCCTATCGTGACCGCGTGCTGAGTCTCGAGGACATCCGGGCCGCCGCCGAGCGGCTGGAGGGCGTCGCCCACCGCACGCCGATCATCACCTCGCGCACGCTGGACGGCCTGACCGGAGCCCACGTCCTGCTCAAGGCCGAAGCGCTTCAGCGGGGAGGAGCATTCAAGTTCCGCGGGGCGTACAACAAGATCGCCTCGCTGATGACGCCGGAGCGCTCCGGGGGCGTGGTCGCCTTCTCCTCCGGCAACCACGCCCAGGCGGTGGCCCTGGCGGCCTCGCTGCTCGGCGTGCCGGCGACGATCGTGATGCCCGAGGACGCGCCGGCGCTGAAGCTCGCTGCCACCCGCGGCTACGGGGCCGAGGTGGTGACCTATGACCGCTACCGCGAGGATCGCGAGCAGATCGCGCGCGAGCTCGGGCGCAAGCGCGGGCTCGCGCTGGTGGCGCCGTTCGACGACCCGCTGGTGATCGCCGGACAGGGCACCGCGGCGCTTGAGCTGGTGCAGGACGCGGGTGCCGTCGACGTGCTGCTCGCGCCGGTGAGCGGCGGCGGGTTGATCGCCGGGTGCGCGATCGCGGTCGAGGCGCTCTGCCCGGATGCCCGGGTGATCGGGGTCGAGCCGGAGGCGGGCGACGACTACCGCCGCTCGCTGGCGGCCGGGCGCCGGATCGCGATCGAGGTCCCCGCGACGATCGCCGACGCCCTCCAGGTGACGATGCCGGGCGAGCTGACCTTCGAGATCAACCGGCGCTTGCTGGAGGGGATCGTGACGGTCTCCGACACGGAGCTCGTCGCAGCGATCCGCTTCGCCTTCGAACGGCTGAAGCTCGTGGTCGAGCCCGGCGGGGCGGCGGGGCTCGCGGCGCTCCTGGCCGGGCGCGTCGAACTCCGCGGGGCGCAGCGGGTCGGGGTGATCCTGTCCGGCGGCAACCTCGATCCCGAGCGCTTCGCTCAGCTGCTCTCG
>DAIQND010000114.1:0-7964 GCA_036788555.1 Solirubrobacteraceae bacterium
CCTCGATCAGCCCGCCGATCTCGGCCGCGCCGACGCGGAACAAAACCCGGTAGCGGGCGCCAGGCCCGGTCCGGCGCTCACCCTCGACCTCCCAGCGGGTCACGCCCGACATGAAGCTGAGCACGTGCTCAGGATCGCTGACGAACGACCACACCTGGTCGACCGGGGCAAGGATATTGGTGCGCGCTGCGACCCTCATCGCCAGCCGCCTCAGCCGAGCACGGGAATCCGCCGCTCCGACGCCAGGGCATCAAGCGTCTCCTGCATCACGCGGATCAGGTAGTCGTAGATCTCCTCGACGTCCGGGTCAGGCCCGAACTCGGCACGCAGGTCGATCGCCGGCAGGGTTTCGATCGTCAGCTTGGCCGGAAGCGGTATGTGACCAAGCATGTCGCCCACGTTGATGCCCCACGGCAGCGCGAGCGAGATCGGAAGCACCTTGAGGCGGAACAGGCGATCAAGCCACAGCATCCGGGCCAGCCCCTCGCCGCGAGTGAGAAACAGCGCCGTCTCCTGGCCCCCGATCGAGACGACCGGAACGATCGGCACGTTCTTTTCCAGCGCGAGCCTGATGAAGCCCTTCCGACCGTCGAAGTCGACGCGGGTGCTCAACCAAGTGGGGCGGTGAACCTCGTAGTCGCCGCCGGGGTAGACGAGCAGCGCGGCGCCGCTGTCCAGGGCGTCGCTGGCATTGGCCGGCGATGCGACCACGGTTCCGAACTTGCGAAGCGCTCCGAGCCACGGCATCGCCAGCACTAGGTTGTGAGCAAGCTGGTAGAACCGCCGCTCGACACCGAAGAAGGTGCTGAAGGCGAGGGTGAAGAGGATCGTGTCGGGCGTCATGTTGCCGCCGGAGTGGTTTCCCACCAGCAGCACCGGACCCGAATCGGGAATGTTGCCGAGCCCCCGGACCTCCCCGCGAAACCAGATGCTGGCCAACAGCCACATCAGCGGCAGCCGCTCGCGTATGTAGTCCGGATCCCGCTCGTCGAGGTCGCCGCGCGGGATCCGTCGCTCCACCTGCCCGGCGAGCTCGCTGATCACGCGTCCGATCAGCGAACCGCCGGAACCGTCTTCGAGCTTCCTCTCCGCGCCATCCACGTGGCCGTTGGGGCTCGACGCCCTACCCAAACCGGTCGAGGCCATAGGCAGATACTAGGCGCTTGGATCCGCCTGAGCTGCCCCTCAGGCGGCTCGCCGGCCCACGGCACGACGAGGTTGGCGGGCGCGCTCGTGGCGGGCGAAGAACTCAAGGAGCGTGCGGTTGGTCTCCTCGGGACACTCCACCTGGGGGACGTGCCCGCAGGAGGGAAGCGTCACCTGGTGGGCCTGGGGGAGCCATCGGCTTACGTGGCGGCCGAAGGCGGGCGGGATCAGCCGATCGTGACTGCCCCAGATGAACAGCGCCGGCGGCTCGAGCTGGGCCAGGCGGGGGTAGAAGCCGCCACGGCCGAATGGCGCCTCCAGATAGATGTTCCGGGCGCTGGCCAGGAACGCGTAGCGCGCTCCGGCGCTCTGATAGATCCGCCGGAACTCGTCGACCATCAGGTCGCCGACGGCGGGATCAATCACGTCGCGGTTATAGAAGATGCTCCAGAACTGCGAGGCGACGAGCGAGCGGCGGATCCCGTGGGGGACCAGTCCGAACTCCGGACGCAACAGCCGCACGATCGGGTGCAACGCCCGCTTGACCCACGCCACCGCGGGACATAAGAGGCCGAGCGAGGTTATTCGCCCCGGGGCCTGAAGTCCCATCTCGATGGCGATGCGGCCGCCCATCGAGTTTCCCGCCAGGTGCGCCTCGCCGATACCCAGCTCGTCCAGCAGCCCGATCATGATCTCGGCATACCAGCGAGCGTTGTAGGAGCCCAGTGCAGGCTTGCACGAGGAGCCAAATCCCGGAAGGTCCGGAGCGTGGACGCGGTAGTGGCGGCTGAGCTCGGCGGCGGTTTCAAAGAAGGATGCGCGGGTGCCGCCGAGGCCGTGCAGGAGCAACACGTCAGAGCCGCTCCCCATCGTCAGAGTGGAGATCCGGTGGCGCCCGACCGGGACGTCGCGGACCTGAAGCAGCGGTGGGCGGCCGCCGGGCAGCCTGAACATCCCCTCGAAGGCGATCGCGAAGTCGAGGTTGCCGCGAACGTCAAGCAGGCGCTGCTGGAAAGCTTCGATCCCCGACAGGTCCCCCTGCCGCAGCCGCAGCCAGGTCTCGGCGTCGGTGGTCAGCGTCACGTCCGGCTGGCGCCGTGTGGCTCCCTTGCGGACGCGGGCCGCGTGGCTTGTACAGCGGACTTCCCACGTGTGGCCGAGATCGCAGAGCTTGATGTGATAGGTGGCGTCGAAGCCGGGATCGGCGCCCAGGTAGCGCTCGGGCAGCGAGCGAAAACGGCTCTCAACCAGCTCGAAGCGTGCGTCTCGCCGGGTGCGCTCAGTCACGGCGGCCACCGCCGCGCACGGGCGCAGCTGACGCTTTGGCGGCCGCTAGGGTTCGCACACCGTGCCCCGAGAGATCACCTTGCACGACACTCGCACCGGGCGGGTGCGGCCGATCGAACCCAGGGATGGCAGCCGGATCGGCATCTATGTCTGCGGCCCGACCGTCTACGGGCGCATCCACGTCGGAAATGCGCGGCCCTACGTCGTGTTCCTGCTCCTGAAGCGGCTTCTCGTGCACGAGGGCTACCAGGTGACTCTTGTAACAAACGTGACGGACGTCAACGACAAGATCTACGTCGCGGCCCGAGAGGCGGGCATAGCGAGCGCCGAGCTGGCGCGGCAGATGACCGACGCCTACGTCGCCGACACGAACCGCCTGGGGCTCGGACGCCCGGACCATGAGCCCCTCGCCAGTCAGACGATTCCGCGGATCATCGAGTTGATCGAGCGGTTGGTGGAGCGGGGCCATGCGTACGTTGTCTCGGGCGACGTCTACTTCTACGTACGCACCTACCCTGAATATGGAGAAATAAGCCACCAGAACATCGACCAGATGGACCAGGGCGAAGGCGTTGAGGGCGCACAGCGAAAGCGCGATCCGCTCGACTTCGCTCTCTGGAAGGCCGAGAAGCCTGGCGAGGACACGGCATGGGACTCGCCGTGGGGGCGCGGGCGCCCGGGCTGGCACATCGAGTGTTCGGCGATGGCCGAGCTGCTGCTCGGGCTCGACTTCGAGATCCACGGTGGCGGCGCCGATCTCGTGTTCCCCCACCACGAGAACGAGGCCGCGCAGACCGCGTCGGCCCGCGGAGAGCCGCTGGCCCGGCTGTGGGTCCACAACGGGATGGTCCGCCTTCAGGAGGCCAAGATGGCCAAGTCGGTGGGCAACATCTTCCTGCTGCACGAAGCGCTCGACCGTTACGGGCGCGACTCGCTGATCATGTACTTCTGCGCCGGCCACTACCGGCAGCCGGTCGAGTTCGACGATCAGCGGCTGACCGAAGCGACGCTGGCCACGCGACGGATACGGGAGGCGGCAAGGCGCCTTTCCAGCGGCGCCTCCCCGGGGTGGTCGGCGCCCCTCCGCCAGCGCTTCTTCGACTCGCTGGCCGAGGACTTCAACACCCCGGCCGCGCTGGCCAGCGTGTTCGACTGGGTCAGGGAGGCCAACCGCTCCGAAGAGCCGGTGGGTGAGGAGGACCTCCGTGAGATGCTGGCGGTGCTAGGGCTGGAGAACCTCTTGACCGTGGAGGCGGTGGCGGCTCCGGAGGACGTGCGCGCTCTCGCCGTTGCCCGCGACCGGGCGCGCGAGGCGCGCGACTTCGCCGAGGCCGACCGCCTGCGGGAGGCGATCCGCGCCCGGGGGTGGCAGGTCCGCGACGGGCCCGAGGGCCCGGACCTGCTGCCGGAAGAATGAGCTGAGCGAGATGGTCGTCTACGGTCGCAACCCGGTGCGGGAGGCGCTCCGCGGGCGGCGCACCGTCGCCCGCGTGTGGGCGACCAAGAACGCAGCGCGCGAACCGTGGCTGAGCTGCGTGGCGGTCCCGGTGACGCCCTCCACGGCCGAGCAGATCGAGCTCCGCTGCGGCTCCCACGAGCACCAGGGGGTGTGCGCCGAGGTGTCGCGTTTTCGCTACGAGGACGCGGCGTCGCTGCTGGCCAGCCAGCCCGGGCTGATCGCCGCGCTTGACCAGGTGCAGGATCCGCAGAACCTCGGTGCCATCTGCCGGAGCGCGGAATGCGCCGGCGCCGACGCGCTCGTGATCCCCGAGCGCCGGGCGGCCGAGGTGACGCCGGCCGTGTGCAAGGCATCCGCAGGCGCGGTCGAGCACCTGCGGATCGCACGGGTGCGCAACCTCGCCGATTTCCTAGGCGAGGCCAAGGCAGCCGGGATGTGGTGCTACGGGGCGGACGCCGCGGCTCCGCTGGTCTACGACGCGCTCGACTACTCGGGTTCGGTCGTCCTCGTGCTCGGCTCCGAGGGCGGCGGCCTGCGCCCGCGGGTGGCGGCAGCCTGCGATGCGCTGGTGTCGATCCCGCTGCGCGGGCGGATCGAATCCCTGAGCGTGGGGGCTGCTGCCGCCGTGTTGCTGTACGCGGCCAGCGCCGCCGTGCGCAGCGACCAGTCCTCCCCTTGACAGCGGAGCTGCCGTCTGTCACGCTCCCGCGGCGGAGGATAAGGATCAACTCAAGCCTTAGGGTTCAAGGGTGATCCGGGACCTGCGGACACAACACAAACAGTGGGCGCTAGGGGAGGTCTGCGCCACGAATTCCAAATTGACCGCTCGTGACCGGGACGGTCAGAAGGGGACGTCTCGTGGCTCGACTCGCAGCTGGCTCTAATTCTCAACCACAGGTTGAGGACGGCTTTCTGATCGCCCTCGCCAAACAGGGCAACTCCGACGCGTATCACCGCCTCGTTCGGCGCTACTACGGATTCGTCAGGCTCAAGGCGTCCTCATACTTCCTGGCCGGCGGGGACTCTGACGACCTCGTCCAAGAGGGGCTGGTTGGGCTCTACAAGGCGATCCGCGACTACCGCTCCGACCGGGAGTCGAGCTTCAGGAACTTCGCTGAGCTGTGCATCACTCGCCAGATCATCACCGCCGTGAAGACCGCCACCCGCAACAAGCACACGCCGCTGAACCAGTACGTGTCATTTGCCAGCACGCCGGCGGGGGACGGCGGCGAGAACGACTCGACGCTCGACGAGATGCTGCCCGGGTCGGCAGTTCATGACCCAATCAACCAGGTGATCAGCTCCGAGGAGCTGCGCGCGCTGGTGGCATGCCTATCCACCGCGCTCTCGGAACTCGAGTCACGGGTCCTGGCGCTTTATCTTGACGGCCACTCCTACGAGGAGGTGGGCAGGCGGCTCGGATGCGATTGCAAGACGGTCGACAACGCGCTGCAACGGGTGAAGCGCAAAGTGGGGCAGCATTTGGCCACTCGGGCTCTGGCTGCGTGAGCGCCTGGCGCTCGCTTCAGCCGATGCGTCGACGCCTGGCTGACCGCTGGGCGGGCGAGCGCCGCCTCGCGGCCGCGCTCCAGATTCTGCGGGGCGGGGGCGGGCCAAACGACCTCAGCAGCGGGCGGCGGGCCGAGTTGCTCGCAGAACTGGCAGCCGAGCTCGAGGCTCGAGACCCATGGACGCACGGGCACTCGCGGCGGGTGGCCAAGCACACGGTCGAGATCGCGGCGCGTCTGGGCCTGCCTGCGCGCCAGGTCAGGATCCTCCGAGCAGCCGCGATGCTGCACGACGTCGGCAAGATCAACACGCCGAGCGCCGTGCTGCACAAGCCGGGAAGGCTGACGCGGGTGGAGTTGGGGCTGATCGAGCTTCATCCGGTCGACGGCGCGGACATCGTCTCGACGCTGGGCGACCCGGAGCTGACGGCGATGGTCCGCCACCACCACGAGCGTCTCGATGGCAGCGGCTATCCGGACCGTCTAGCCGGAGCCGAGATCCCGCTGGGCGCCCGGATCATCGCGGTGGCTGACACGTTTGACGCCATCACCTCAACCCGTCCCTACCGCCCGGCGCGGACCCACCGACACGCGCTGGCGGTCCTGGAGGAGGAGGCGGGCGTGCGGCTTGACCCGGCCGGGGTCGAGGCCTTCTGCGCCTATTACGCCGAGCGGTCTCCGCGCCCGCTGTGGAACCGCCGGCGAAGGATCGTTCAGCTGGCCGGGGATCTCCCGATGGGGCCGAGCCTCGGCTCCATCCCATAGGTGCTGAACGCCCTGAAGTTGGCCATCAGGGGATGGTGAGGCCCATGGAAGTCCGAGGAGCCCGTGGTGAGCATTCCGTCATCGGCACAGCGTGCGACCAGCAGCGCCGCCTGCTCAGGCGTATGGGTTAGGTAGAAGCATTCGACGCCGTCAAGTCCGGCGGCGCGGAAGCGGTCGATCGCGGCGAGCACGTCGCTGTTGCCGGCGATGTCCCAGAACGGGTGCGCCCACACGGCGACTCCGCCGGCGTCATGGATCGCGCCGATCGCCTCCGGGACGGTCGGCAGCGCCCGCGGGCGGAACCCGGGCTGTCCCTGGACCAGGTACGCCTTGAGGAAGGCTTCGAAATCAGCGATTCCCTCGGCCGCAAGCCGCCGGGCGTTGGCGGGATGGGCGACCACGGCCTGCGCGATGTGGGGCCGGCCGATCGGCTTGCCGGCCCGGGTGCGCCGCTCGAGCGGCTCGCCCTCTAGCTCGAACCCGAGCTCGCGCAGCGCCGCGGCCATCGCCTGGGTGCGGCGTTCGCGGTCGGCGCGGTAGCGCTCGAGGCGTCCCAGCAGCACCCGATCGCGCTCGTTGATCAGGTAGCCAAGGATGTGCAGGTCCGGCCCGGCCTGGTCGACGGCCGAGATCTCGACCGCCGAGACCAGGCGGATCCCCGCGTGGCGGGCGGCGGCTCGCGCGGCCTCGACGCCGCCCACGGTGTCGTGGTCAGACAGCGCCAGCAGCTCCACACCGGCCGAGGCCGCGGCGCCCACCACGCCCTCCGGCGGGAGCGCGCCGTCGGAGTAGCGGGAGTGGCTTTGCAGGTCGAAGGTGGGGGCGGAAGCTGTCATGGCGGCAGCAGAGTCAGCCGGCGGGCGCCGTTGAGCAACGCAGTGAAGCGGAAGCTCCGGCCGGGACGCGTTACCCGGGGTTCTGTCGGGGAGAGGCGGCGCTCTAGAGTGGTTGATGTGGACAACGCCGCCGAGTCGCCGCGCATCTCCGTCTGGAGTGACTACATATGACCGTTCTGCTACCTCGCCCTCGAACGGGCGGCGTGGCTCGAGCGCCGGTTCGGCGCGCAGATCGAATGGCGACCGTTCGACCTTCACCCGGAGTACCCGCCCGAGGGGATCTCACGGGCTGAGCTCGAGCGACGCTACGGCTCCGGTTTCTCGCAGCGCCTGGCGGCAATGTTCGACGAGGCCGAGTTGCCCCACGCCGAGCGCTTGGACCGCGTCCCGAACTCACGCCGAGCGCTGATGCTGGGCGAGCTGGCGCGCGATCACGGCGTCCTTGAGCCGCTGCACCGCCGGCTGTTCGACGCCTACTGGGCACGCGGGCGTGACATCGGTGACCAGGAGGTGCTGGTGGAGGAGGGAACGGCGGCTGGGCTGGAGCGCGAGGACATCCTTGCCGCGTTCGAGAACCCGACGTATCTGGAGCGGATCTTGGAGGACACACAAGAGGCGATCGCCCACGGCGCCACCGGCGTCCCCGCCTGGGCGATCGACCAGCGGGTGATGGTTCCCGGGGCGCAGCCCCACGAGGTGTTCGAGCGGGTGCTCGAGCAGCTCGGGTACCAGTAGGCCCCGGCGGCACGACGCCCCCGCCGGGAGGCCCGGCGGAGGCGAGGGCTCAGCGGCTCAGCGGGCCGCGCGCGGTTATGAAACCGGCACCCGGCGCCGGGTCGGCGGCATCATGGGGCGAGATGTCAGCAATGGCACCTCCTCCTCGATCCGGCCGGCGTGCCAGAAGCCGAGGCCGACGAGGATCGCCATCACCAAGGCCATCGCGAACGAGGCGATCGCGCCCCA
>DAIQND010000115.1:0-7865 GCA_036788555.1 Solirubrobacteraceae bacterium
GCTTGCCCCGTCCGGCGGCCTGTGGGTGTCGGGAGGACCGCCTCCGCGGGAGGGGAATCGTGTCGAGATCCTGATCGATGGCGCGCAGGCGCTTGCACGTTTACAGGAGGATCTGCTCCGGGCGCGCTCTCATGTCCACATCACGGGCTGGTACTTCTCGCCCGACTTCCGGCTCACGGCTGACGGTCCGGCTCTGCGGGACCTGCTGGCGCGGGTCGCCGAGCGAGCGCACGTGCGGGTGCTGGCGTGGGCCGGGTCGCCGCTGCCGGTGTTTCGTCCGTGGCTGCGCGACGTCGCGCGCGTCCGCCAGGTGCTCACCGCGGGGACCGGCGTTCGGATGCAGCTCGACACCTACAACCGGCCGATGCATTGCCACCATGAGAAGACGGTCGTCATCGACGACCAGGTCGCGTACGTGGGAGGGATTGACCTCACCACGTTTGCCGGCAACCGCCTCGACGAGCACGGGCACCCGCCGCGGCCGGGTCTGGGCTGGCATGACGCTGCCTCGCGCCTAGAAGGACCGGCGGTTGCCGACGTCGCTGCGCACTTCCGCCTTCGCTGGCAACAGGAGGCAGACCAGCCGCTTGCTCCACCTCAGATGCCGCTCCGTGCCGGCGACGTGACGGTGCAAGTCGTGCGGACCGTGCGTGAACGGCGCTATCGCGGTCTGCCGGACGGCGATTTCCGGATCCTCGAGGGTTACATCCGCGCCCTTCAATCCGCTGAGCGACTGATCTATCTGGAAAGCCAATTTCTCTGGTCAGCCGAAATCGTCGCAGTCCTGCGCCGAAAGCTCGAGCGGCCGCCGCATCCCGACTTTCGGCTGGTGATCGTCTTGCCCGCCAAGCCAAACAACGGTGCCGACGACACGCACGGGCAGCTCGCCGAACTGGTGGCCGCCGACGAACCGCCGGTCCGGCAGATGCTTGCGTGCACGCTCTACCAGGCCGGAGGCGAGCAGAACCCCGTCTACGTGCACGCCAAGATCGGGATCGTCGACGACCGCTGGATGACGATCGGTTCGGCGAACCTCAACGAGCACTCGCTCTTCAACGACACCGAGCAGAACATCATCATCTGCGATGAGCGGCTCGTACGCGAGACACGGCTGCGCCTGTGGTCTGAGCACCTCGGCCTCCCGATCGACGAGGTCTCAGGAGATCCGGCACGACTGGTCGACGAGCGCTGGCGGCCGCTCGCGCACGAGCAGCGCCGCCGGCTCGACCGCGGAGAGCGCCTCGAGCACACGCTCGTGCTGCTTCCAGGCGTCTCCCGCCGCGCAGACCGACTGCTCGGCCCGATCCAGAGCTTCGTCGTCGACGGCTAGCCGGTCGCCCGCGATACATCCGTGTGACGGCACGGGGCAACCGACGACGGCGCGGCGGATCGCCGATACGACGCCGGTGCGAATAGGATGTCGTGATGCGCATCGCGCCTCGCCTGGCTTCCCTGGCTGCGGTGGTTCTGCTGAGCGTGCTGATCCTGGCCTCACCCGCGGCCGCGCATCCTGCCAGGCCAACCGCTCCTGACGCTGCCCTGCGCGACGGCTGCCAGCGATCGGATTTCGGGATCGGCTTCGACACCTCGCCGGAATGGGTCTACGTCTACCGAAACCCCGCGATCCGCGTCGCTTCGGGCGTGGTCCGCATCGTCCACGGGTCGCTTGAGGACAGCATCCTGCAGCACCGTTCCTACGACTTCAATGCGAACCTGGTTCCCGACCCCGCCTACCGCTATCTGATCGCGGGCAGTCCATCAGCACAAACGCACAACTACGCGCCCGACGAGGGCGAGGCGCGCGGTCGTCTGCACTTCGAGTGGGAGACTGCCACGCTGCCGTTCTTTGCCTGGCCGGCGGACGGTGACCGGGCGACGCTGTGGGGGTCCTGGATCTGGGACTGCGGCCACTGGCAGTCCACGTCCAACAACACGGGCGGAACCACCACGGGTGAGCACACCGAGCTTCACCCGCTGAACGCGATCGTGGTCAACCGCCGCGCCTCCTACCTCTCGCCAAGCGGCGAGTCCGAGACCGACGTGTTCATCTCCAACCAGGGCGACGGAGCCCACGCGGTGGAGCAGTGCGCGCTGAGCCATCATCCGCTCACCGGCGCGCCCTACCCCCAGTACGACCCCGGGTACGAGCCGTGCAGCACGTCGACCGCCAACCGGATCCAGCCGCTAGAGCCGAGTTACACCTTCTTCGTTCCCGCCCCGCCGAAGCCGGCTGCCGGCTCCCAGCTGCACTACCGGATGGTCAACCGCGTCTCGGGCGGCTCGGGATCGCAGCAGGTGCGAATCGGCTCAGCCGGCATCACCGTGACCGTGAGGGTTCCAAACTCCCGCCAGGTCGTCCGTTACGGCAAGAGCTTCTTCGTTTCCTGGAGCGCCCCGCCGCGTCGGCTCCCGACCGCGCTGCGGATCACCTTTGGATCGCTGCTGATCCACCACGCTGATCCCAATCCGGCGGTGCCCGACCCAAGCGGAGCGAACTGGGCGCTGTATCTGGATGTCAACGGGTACTGGCAGCTGCTGAACAACTGGGCGCCCCAGCTCACGAGCCACGTCTATGACGGCGAGCGGATCGCGATCAACCGCAGCGTCAGGATCTACGTCCCGGCCGGCGCGCCGGTCTGGCTTGAGGTGCAGGGGCGCGAATGCGACGAGCCGGCTGGCCGGACGGTGCTGGGCGTCAACGCCCATGAGCTGTACCCGTGTCCCGCCAACGTTGACGAGCTCAACCCGAACATCCTGGACGTATTCGCCAACGATGACCCGGGCACGATCCTGCGCGTCTACCCGTCGGCGGCCGCCGCCGTCGGCCGCCACCTCGCCACGGCCGCCGCGGTCGTCAATTTCCCGGGGACGGGCTCGACCTATTTCGGCGACGTCCCGCAGGGACAGGACGGCTATCAGCTCAACTTCACCGTGGCTCAGGTGCGCTCGGCAGCCGCGCGCCGCGGGACCCGCTCCGGGCGCCCGAGCGTTGCGGCCCCCCCGTTCCCCGCGGGACCGGCGGGGGGTTGCTCGTCACTGGCTGGCGGCGAGCACGTCTCGGACTGCGGAGCTGCGGGCGCGGCGCGGGCGGTGGCCAACCGGCGGCCTCTCATCGGCAGCCAGGCGATCAGGCCACCCAGGCCGGGAACCCAGACGGAGATCGCGTGGTAGACGAGCACGGCGCCTACCGACGCGGCCGGCGAGAACCCGTACAGGACCAGCGCCCCGGCCAGTCCTGAGTCGAGCACCCCAAGGCCGGCAGGCATCGGGATCATCGTTGCCAGGTAGCCAATGAAGTAGGCCACGGCGAGTGCGAGCGCGCCCAGGGGATGACCTGTGGCGCGGCACGCGACCCACAGCGCCCCCATATCGAGCCACAGGAATCCTGCCGCTCCGAGCATCCGCCAATGCGGTTTTAGGAGCGCGTCCCACGCGCCCTGCAGCGAGGCCACGAGAGAACGGGTGGCGCTGCCCCTGCCCCGGGTGGCGCTGCCCCTGCCCCGGGTGGCGCTGCCCCTGCCCCGGGTGGCGCGCCGTCCGACGATCATCACCGTCAGGGCCGAGCCAATCACGAACAGCGAGACGAGGATCGGGATCCCCGAGTGCTCGAGATCGTGCGGCCCGCGACCGATCCCGACGAGCAGGAAGGCTCCCGCGATGCCGTTGATGAAGAATCCAAAAAGCGTGAGGAAGCACAGCAGCGCGCCGCAGCGCTCGACCAGGCGACGCGTGCCGATGCCGTGACGGCGAAGCAGCCAGCCGGTGGTTGCCGCGGAGGAGAAGTTGCCGCCCGGCAGCACGGCGCCGGCACCCATCGCGATCCACGCCACCTGGCAACTGATCCGCCGTGGCGGTTCGGGAAAGAAGCGCCGGAAGGCGACCACGTAACTCAGGCATGAGGCGAGCTCGAGCCCGATGGCCAGCAGCAGCAGGCTCGGGTTCATGTCGCCGATCGAGGAGATCACCTTCGCCGGCGGCGCCACCCACAGCAGTGCGCCTACCGAGGTGACGCTGACGATCGCCGTCGCGAGCACCCGCACGATCGGGTGCCACCGGTTGCACGAACGGATCGCCGTCGCGAGCACCCGCACGGTCGACTGCCACCGGTTGCATGAACGGATCGCGGCGCTCGGTTCGATCTGGACGGCGCCCATTCAGACCCCGTGCTCGCGAGCGGCCGATCAGACCTTCAGGTCAGCCCCGGGTGACGCTTCCTCGCCGGCTCGTTCGCCGCGAGCGGGACCGCCGGCGGTTTCCTGCGGGTGCCCGGGGTCCAGGCTCACCCGTCGGGCGGCGGCCGCTGGTCGGGTCGAGGCCGTGGTCTAAACCGAGCTGGCGGGCGAGCTTCGTGACGTCGTGGTGCTGCTCAGGCGAGAGCAACGTGATTCCGATGCCTCGGCGCCCGGCGCGACCGGTCCGGCCGATGCGGTGGACGTAGGTCTCGCTGTCAGCGGGCGGATCGAAGTTGATCACGTGCGAAATCCGCTCCACGTCGATCCCGCGGGCCGCGACGTCGGTGGCGACCAGGGTGTCCACCGCGCCGGACTCAAACCGCGCGAGTGCCTGCTCACGCTGGCGCTGGGACTTGTTGCCGTGCATCGCCGCCGCGGCGACGCCGTGCGCCGCCAGCCGTTTCACGAGCCGGTCGGCACCGTGCTTGGTGCGAACGAACACGAGCGTCAGGTCGCGGTCGCGACGGAGCTCGCGCACTAGTGCCTCGACGCGGTGCTCATGCGTGATCGGCACGAACCGGTGCTCGATCTCCGCGCCGGCGCGCCGAGCCTGCGGGCCGTGCTGGTGGATCACCGCGTTGCGTGCGTAGTGGTCGGCGATGCGTCCCGCCTCGCCGTCCAGGGTGGCCGAGAAGAACAGCGTCTGACGGTCCTGAGGGCAGGCGCCGACGATCCGGTCGATCGCCGGGCGAAAGCCCATGTCGAGCATGCGATCCGCCTCGTCGAGGACGAGGATCCTGACGTTCTCAAGCGTGAACGCGCCACGCCCCAGAAGATCCTCGAGGCGGCCCGGCGTGGCAACCAGCACGTGCGAGCGGGCGGCGTCTTTGGCCTGCTTGGGCAGCCCCACGCCGCCGTACACCGCGGTGATGCGCAGCGCCCGCGCGTGGGCGATTGCGCGGATGTCGGTGACGATCTGGCTCGCGAGCTCTCGCGTCGGCGCGAGCACCAGCGCGGACGGGCGGCGACCCTCCGCCGTGGTCCGCTCTACCAGCGGGATCCCAAAAGCGAGCGTCTTGCCCGAGCCCGTGGGCGACTTAGCGATCACGTCACGGCCGGCGATAGCGTCGCCGACGACGGCGCTCTGGATCGCGAACGGCACGGTGATCGCCGCCTCGGAAAGGGCGCTGACCACGGCGTGCGACACGCCGAGATCGGCGAATGATGAGGTTGACATGCAGAACTCCTCGGCGGCGCTAATTGGGCCGCGAACGATTCGGGAGGCTATGGCTGACCCGAACCGCTGTCATGCGGGACCCAAGAAAGCTGCCTCGCGGCCGACGGCGCCGACCGCTCACACCAAGCTAGCAGGTCGTCGATGACGTGCGCCAGACCCGCGTGCAGTCGGTGGCGGGAGCGCTCGAGCGGGAGGGTCTCAGGCGCAGCGATGGTCCTGAGGATGGCGGGTACAAGCAGGTCCCCCGGGCTCAGCGCCCTTTCCTCCTGGCGATCGGCTCCTCAGCCGGTGCGAAGCGCAGGGATTACCTCCCCCGCCAGACGTTCGAGCTGTTGCGCATCGTCGGCGAGGGGGTTGAGCAGAATCAGCTCCGCGCCGGCGTCGGCCACCTCACGGATGCCGCCGGCGCAGTGGTCCGCGGGCCCCGCGAGGATGTGCTCAGACCAGCCACCCCGTCCGTAGTGTCTGCTCAGCGCGTCCTCGAGCCGCTGGCGCCCGCGTGCCCCGTCGTCGTCGACGTGCACGTAGAGACGCTTGCCGATCCGGAAGCTGGAAGGTTCGCGGCCCTGCGCGCTCAGCTCCTCCCTCACCACCTTCACCTGTTCGCTGAACTGCGCAACCGTCTGTGAGCCGGCGCCCATGAATCCATCGCCGTGCCGGACCGCGCGGCGCATCCCCGCCGGCGCGCTGCCACCGAACCAGACCGGCGGGTGTGGCTTCTGGACCGGCTTGGGCTCCATCGAGGCGCCCTCGAGCTTCCACCACTCCCCGTCGAAGTTGATCTCAGGCTCGGTCCAGCACGCCTTCATCAGCGCGAGCGCTTCGTTGAAGCGCGCAACTGGCCTTCCCGGATCCACCCCAAACGCGGCGAACGGCCGCCCGCGGCCTCCGGTCGCAAGCCCCACCTCAACTCGGCCGTGGCTGAGGCAATCAAGTGAACTGATCGCCTTGGCGAGGTGCAGAGGGTTGTGCAGCGGGAGCACGAACACTGCGCAACCGAGCCGCACCCGGTCGGTGCACGCCGCGGCGTAGGCCAGCGTCTGGAGCGGCGCGAGACTGCCGGCGGCACCGAGGACCTGCTCCTGCACCCAGGCGCTCTCGAACACGCCAAGTTCCTCGGCTCGGCGCAACTGGGCGCGGAACGCGCCGCCGTCAAAGCGGCTGTCGCGTGCATACTGGGGAATCGAGATCGCGAAGCGCATCGGCTCGGAACGCCTGCGAAGAGGCTATCCGGCGGCCCCGGAAGCCGGCAAGGGCGCGGTGCCCGCCAGGCGTTGGTGGACAAAGTGCACCACCATCGATCCCTCCCCGACGGCGGTGGCACATCGCTTGACCGATCCCGACCGCACGTCGCCGGCGGCGAAGACTCCCGGCGTGCTGGTCTCGAGCAGGCCCGCGGCTCCCGCCTCGGAGCCGGTGAGGACGAATCCCTTTGCGTCGCGAGCGACCGTGTCACCGAGCCAGTCGGTGCAGGGCAGGGCACCGAGGAACAGGAACAGGAACGAGAGCGCCAGTCGCTCGCCGTCGCGCAGCGTCACGGCGTCGAGCTCGCCGTCGGCACCGTGCAACTCGGCAACTTCAGTGCGATCCCGCACCGCGACGCCGTAGTGCTCGAGCTCGCGGACCAGGTATTCCGACATGGTCTCGCGCAGGTTCGCCCGCCGATGCAGGAGCGTCACCAGGGCTCCGCCACGCGCCAGCCACACCGCGGCCTGGCCGGCAGAGTTGCCGCCCCCCACGACGCCGACCCGGGTGGCGCCACAGCGCTGAGCTTCCTGCGGTCCCGCGGCATAGAACACGGTGACGCCCTCGTACTCGGCAAGGTTGGCAACCGGCAGCCGCCGGTATTCAGCCCCGGTCGCGAGTAGCACCGCCCCGGCGTCAATCTCAACGTCGCCCTCCAGGCGGACGGTGTGTCGAGCGAGCCCCGGTTCGAGCGAGAGGGCGCGATATGGGGTTGCCATTCGAGCGTTGAACTTGCGTGCCTGCGTCACCGCGCGGCTGGTGAGCTCCGAGCCACTGATTCCCGCAGGAAAGCCGAGATAGTTCTCGATCCGTCGCGATGCGCCGGCCTGGCCGCCCAGGCCGGCGCTGTCGATGACGAGCGTGTTCAAACCCTCTGACGCACCGTAGACGGCGGCTCCGAGCCCGGCGGGACCGGCCCCGATGACCAGCAGATCGACCTCCTCATGCGACGCAAGCTCGAGCCCGATGCCCAGCGTGCGGGAGAGCTCGCCGTTGGTGGGGTTCAGGAGTTCGACCCCGCCGGGCAGCCGGACGAGCGGAAGCTCATCCGCGCGAAGTCCGCGAATCAGCTCCGCGCCGGCTGCGTCGTCGGAGTGATCGGGATCGCGCCAGGTGATCGCGAGGCGAATCCGCCGGGCGAAGTCGACGATCCTGCGGGTGGAGTCCGAGGTCCGGGGGCCGATTACCTCCAGCCCTACCGGCTGCTGCTG
>DAIQND010000116.1:0-7829 GCA_036788555.1 Solirubrobacteraceae bacterium
GAACAGATCCGCGCCTTCCACCTCGACTCGCTCTGCTCCCAAGTCCCGCTCGCCGCTGCTCGGCTCCAGCCGCGACGGCTGGACACGGGCGCGAGCTGAGCACGAGGCACAGATCGTCGCAGCGCAGATCCGCGCCGGCACCTGGATGCCGCTGCCCAAGCCTGAGTACGTCGAGGGTGAGCCGTACACGTTCCGCGAGCTGGCGAGCGACTACTACCACCGCGAGCGCCGCAAGGGACTCCGGGCCAGCTCGCTGGCCGACATGCTCAACAAGCTCCAGGCCCACCTGCTCCCGTTCCTCGGCGACTACCGACTCGACCAGATCGACGAGCAGCTCGTCGAGGACTACATCGAGCACAAGCAGCGCGAGAACGATCGCCTCGCCGCAGCTGCATCGATCGGCCGCCCATACGTGAACAAGGCCGGGCGTCCGCACCGCCCGGTGAAGGCATCGACAATCAACACGCACCTGCACCTGCTCGCGGGAATTCTCGACCGCGGCGTCCGTGACGGCCTCATTCCACGCAACCCAGCCCGGGGCGAGGATCTCAGGCTGGCCGTCAGACGCGAGCGCCACTATGGACTCGAGCTCGACGAAGCCTGGTCGCTGATCGAGGCGGCAGGGCAGCTTGACGCGCAGCCCACGGCAACGGACGAGCTCCGGGCTCGAGTTCTCAAGCTTCGTGCCGATGGGCTGGACTGGAACGCCATCGCCAAGCAGGTGGGCAAAGCACCCACGACGTGCATGTACCACGCGCAGCGACCGGACCCGCGACCGGTACCGCTGCGCCGGGCGACTATCGCAACACTGACACTTGCGGGACTGCGCGTAGGCGAGCTGTGCGCGCTCAACTGCGCCCACGTCGACCTGGCCCACCGGGTGACCCGGGTTATCGATGCGAAGACGCCGGCGGGCGTGCGGACAGTGGACATCCACGACGATCTCCTCGACGAGCTCACGGCATACAAACAGGCACTCGGCCAGCGCTGGCAGCCGACAAAGCCCGCGCTCCCCAACCGCCGCGGCGGCCGTCACGCCCGGCACGTGATCACGCCCGCCGTCGAACGGGCGAACGAGCTACGAGGCGAGCAGGGTCTTCCACCGATTGGCCAGCGCCTCACCCCGCACACACTCCGCTACACCTACATCGCCTCGATGTTCGCCGCCGGCGCCGACCAGGAGTACGTGGCAGCGCAAGTCGGGCACGAGGACATCACGACCACCAACCGGATCTACCGCTACGTGCTCCGACGGAAGGTCCGCGGCGAGATTGGCGAGCGCCGCCGGCAGCTGCTGACCGCGCCGCTCAAGCCATCCGACCAAGCGCTTAACGTGCTGCTCGTCGACGCCGAAACAGCGTCAGATCGGCCGAATAAAGGCAGATAAAGGCAGAACGAGTGCACACGATGCTTACATCCGTAAGCAGCCGTCGGTGGAAAACCCGCCGACTCGCAGGAAGAAAGTCGATGGCGAGACTCGGAATCGAACCGAGGACACCACGATTTTCAGTCGTGTGCTCTACCAACTGAGCTATCTCGCCCTGAGCGCGCGATGCTAGCGTCTCGGCGCTCCGGCGCGGTGGCGCAACGGGTCCGCCGGTCGCGCGAGAATGCAGTCGATGACCAAGCGGCTGTTCGTCCTGCGCCACGCGAAGTCAAGCTGGGATGACCCCGGGCAGGATGATCACGAGCGCCCGCTCGCGCCCCGCGGTCGCCGCGCGGTGCAGGTGCTCCGCCAGCACATCCAGGCCCACGAGATCGCGCCGGCGCTCGTGCTCTGCTCAACCGCCCGGCGTACCCGTGAGACGCTCGAGGGCATCCAACCGGGAGGCGAGCGGCGGGTCGAGCCCGAGCTCTACGGCGCCGGCCCCGGCGCGCTGATCGAGCGGCTGCGCCAGGTGCCCGAGGACTTCGGGTCGGTGATGCTGATCGGCCACAACCCGGCCATACAGGTGCTGGTGCTGAGGTTGGCGCTGCCCGGGGGGGCGCTCGAGGAAGTCAAGCGGAAGTTCCCGACCGGCGGCCTCGCCACGCTCGAGCTTGAGTGCGCATGGAGCGAGCTCGGGCCCGGTCAGGCGCGGCTGACCGACTTCGTCCGCCCCAAGCAGCTGGTGGCCAGCTGATCAGCGCATCCGGCGCAGCAGCTCGAGCGCGCCGGACTTAGACAGTGGCTCGTTGAGGTTTCCGCACTTCGGCGACTGCACGCAGGACGGGCAGCCAGCCTCGCACGGGCATTCTCCGATCAGCCGCCGGGCGTCGGCGACCAGCCGCTCAAACTGGTCATAGCCCCGCCGGGTGATGCCGACGCCGCCGGGATGGCCGTCGTAGATGAAGATCGCCGGCCCGCCGGTCTGAGGATGGATGTTGATCGAAAGGCCCCCGATGTCCCAGCGGTCGCACATCGCGATCAGCGGCAGCACCGCGATCTGTCCGTGCTCGACGGCGTGCAACGCGCCGAGCAGCCGGCCGGGCGGGAACGGCCCGGCCGCGATCAGCTCCTCGACCTCGAACCACAGGGCGCGGGTGGGGAACTCGGTGGTCGGCAGGTCGAGCGTCTGAAAATCGATCACCTGATGGTCCTGAAGCCCCTTGCGCTGATAGCCGACCACGGTCTCCGAATAGACGACCTCACCGAACGACAGCGTCACGCCGAGGGTCTGGCGGCGCTCGTGCAGGCGCTCGATCAGGGTCATGCTCTCCCGCTTGGCCTGGGTGAAGTAGTCGCCGGTGAACGGCTCGAGCACCGCGCGGCGACCGTCCAGATCCAGCGCCAGGACGGCGTATGAGCGCCCCATGTGCAGGTAGATGGCGCCCTCGTGAACGGTCGCGTAGGCCCGGGCGGCCTCGACGGAGCCGAGCACCTCCCCGGAGCTCGCGTCGATCAGGATGAAGCTGTCGGCGGAGGCGGAGCGCAGGGCCACCCGCGCGGCGGGGTAGTCGTCGGCACGGCTGGGGACAAAGCCCGTCGCGCGCTCGCGCAGGAGCCCTGAGAAGGTGAGCTCCTCGGCGTAGCGGCGCCACTGATCGCCCAGGATCGGCGTGTCCTCGTCGGTCAGCGGCGCCTCGTGGGCGGCGCACAGCAGGTGCTCGCCGTAGATCTCAGGGCTGTGCGGGTCGAGGATCGCGGCCTCCACCGGGCGGGTGAGGAACTCATCGGGGTGACGGCAGAAGAACTGATCAAGCGCGTCCTCGCCGGCGATGTAGACCGCGAGCCCACGGCCGCGGCGTCCAGCCCGGCCCCACATCTGCCGGAGGCTCGCGACCGTCCCGGGGAAGGTGACACAGATCGCCGCGTCGAGCTCGCCGATGTCGATCCCCAGCTCGAGGGCGTCCGTGGCCACAACCCCCAGGAGCTCACCGGCACTCAGGCGGCGCTGGATGTCCTGGCGCTGGGCTGGGGTGTAGCCGGCCCGGTAGGGCGCGATCCGGGCCGCCAGCTGGGGGTCGAGCCGGTCGCGCGCGTGGCGGAGGATGAGCTCGACGCCCTTGCGCGACTTCATGAAGCAGATCGTCCGGGCGCCGCCTGCGATCAGCTCGGAGAACACCTCGGCGGCCTCGTAGAGCGCCGAGGCGCGCACCCCCAGCTTCTCGTCGAGCAGTGGCGGGTTCCAGATAGCGACGCGTCGCGGCGCTCGCGGAGCCGCGTCTTGGTCGATCAGCTGGAAGGGCTCGAGGCCGGTGAGGCCCTCGGCCAGCTCGAGCGGGTTGGCGATCGTGGCGCTGGCCAGCAGGAACCGCGGCGAGGCGCCGTGGATCGCCGCCACCCGCCGCAGGCGCCGCAGCACATTGCCGACGTGGGAGCCGAACACCCCGCGGTAGACGTGGGCCTCGTCCATTACGACGAACGCGAGGTTGGCGAACAGCTCGCCCCATGCCGCGTGGTGGGGGAGGATCCCGACGTGGAGCATGTCGGGGTTGGTGAGGATCACGTTGGCCCGCTTGCGGATCGGCGCGCGTTCGGAGCGAGGCGTGTCGCCGTCGTAGATCGCGGGGCGGATGTGGCTGTGCAATCCAAAGGCGTTCAGCGACCGCGCCTGGTCCTGGGCCAGCGCCTTGGTGGGGTACACGTAGAGCGCGCGCGCCCGGGGATCAGTCGTGAGGATCTCCAGCGTCGGCAGCTGGAAGCACAGTGACTTCCCGGAGGCGGTGCCGGTGGTGACGATCGTCGGGCCGGCGAACGCCGCGTCCAGCGCCTCGGCCTGGTGGCCGTAGAGGGCGGTGATGCCGGCTGCATGCAACGCGCTGCTGAGCTGCGGCGAGAGACCGCGCGGCACCTCAACCAGGCGCGCCTCGCGCGCCTCATAAAGGTCCTGGTGGGTGAGCCGCTCATCGGCGCGGCCGGTTTCCAGCAGCGCCCCCCACGGCTCGGTCGATCGGGTGGCGGTCACCTGGCCAGTATGGTCGCCCGCGACGATGCGCTGTGTGTACCTCGACCTGGACGGCACGCTGCTTGGCCCCGGCGGGGGCCTGTTGCGGGGCGCCGACGGCGGGTTCTCGCTGCAGGGGGTTCGCGCCCTTCAGGCCTGTGCGCGGGCAGGGGCGGAGGTGGCGTTGTACTCGGGCCGGAGGCAGTCGAGCGTGTTCGAGTGTGCGCGGCTGATCGGCTGTAGCGCCTACACGTTCGAGGTGGGGTGCGGGGTGGTGATCGACGGCGAGCTCGAGTGGCTGACCGATGGGCTTGTGCCGTCGAAGGAGCGGGGATCGATCTATCAGCAGATCGAGGCGTCGGGCGCGCCGGCGCTGCTGCTCGAGCGCTTTGCCGGGCGTCTGGAATACCACACGCCGTGGTCGATCGGGCGCGAGGTCTCGCACCTGTTTCGGGGCGCGGTGGACCTGCGCGAGGCGGAGTCTGTGCTGGAGAGCGCCGGGCTGGGGTGGCTACGGCTGGTCGATAACGGCATCGTGCGCGCGCACGCCGAGCAGATGCCGGGGATTGGGGTCGTGCATGCCTACCACCTGGTTCCGGCGGGCGCCTCGAAGGCCCGGGGCGTGGCGCGGCACATGCAGGCGCGGGGCTTCGCCGCGGAGGAGGTGATCGCGGTGGGCGACTCGCGCGAGGACCTGGGGGTGGCGCAGGTGGTGGGTTGCTTCTGGCTGGTGGCGAACGCGGCCGCGCCGCTCACCGATGCGGTGGCGGGGCGCGACCGTGTCCGCGTCGCCTCAGAGCCGTACGGAGCCGGCGTCTACGAGGCGGTGGTGACTACGTTGGCGGAGTCTCGGTGACTCAGGCGACGCCGACCGGGGTGGGGTCCCAGGCGTAGTCCGCCTCAGCTGGCTCGTCGGGCATGGCCGCATATGCGGCATCTCGTTCGGCCTCGGTGGCGTCCTCGACCGCCCAACCCAGCCGCTCGAGCAGGTTGGTCGCGAACCGCTGGCTCTCGAAGTCCGAGGCATTGACCCGCTCACGCAGCACCACTGTGCTGTCGGTGCCATCGCGCGTGTCCCCGGCGGTCACGATGATCTGCGGCATGTCTCCCTCCTTTTCTCTTAGCTCGTGGAGAAGGGTTTCATCCGCGCCTTCAGCGCCAGTAAAAATCCGGTGACCGTCACGGCTCGCGGCCGAACGCGTGCTTGATCCAGGCGGTGAACCGGCGCCAGAGTGTCGGTGGGGTGGGTGGCCGCCGCCGTGGCGCGGGAGGGATGGTCGTGCGCACGACCGCGATCCACTCCTCGAGCGGGAGACTGCCCTCGACCAGCCGCGCGAGCGCCGTCGTGACGGGTGCCTCGATGCCGGCGGCATCGAGCGCTTTGGCGAGCAGCGGGACGGTTTCCAGCGCCTCAACCGCCTGTCCTACCCGGGCTGGGATCTCCTGTGCGGTAACCCCCGCGGCCAGCAGTTCACCGGCCCGGCGATTGCGGCTCTCCGGTGCGAGCGCGGTGGCGACCAGGTCACCCGTGCCCGCCAGGCCGATCATCGAGGCGGCGCTCGCGCCGCGCGTGAGAGCCCAGCGCCAAACCTCCGAGAAGATGTGCCCGGCGGCGGCACCGGCGACGTTCAGCCCTTGCTGCACGGTTGCCCCGGAGGCCAGCGCGGCAGCGTTCTTGGCGACGCCCGCGAGTTCGACCCCGACCGGATCGTCGGATTGCTCGCACACCACGCCGGCGCGGACGAATACGCCGGCGACAGCGATCGCGAGGGGCTCGCTGGAGGAGGCGGCCACGAGCCCGGCGCCGGCGCTCACCATCTCGCGGGCGTGAGCGGGACCGCCTACGCAGCCCGTGCGGGTCGGCCCGACCAGGCGGCCGAGCAGTGCGGTCGGTGGTTCTCCGTCCGGCCCGACGAGGCCCTTGGCGAGCGAGATGACCGCAGCGCGGTCGGACAGGCCGCGCGCGCTGAGACCTTCGATCACCTCGCGCAGGCCGGTCGACGGAACGCTCAGGAAGACATAGTCCGCACGTGCGACGCCGGCGTCAGCTGGTTCGATCCGGAGCTCGCGCGGGAGATCGACGCCCTTCAGGTAGGCGTGGTTCTCCCGGTGCTCGCGCAGCGCATCGGCCTGAGCGGCGGTCCGCGTCTGGAGGGTGGTCCGCAGGCCGCCCCTCGCCAGCAGCACGGCCACGGCGGTGCCAAACGATCCCCCGCCGATCACGACCGCCCGCCTAGTGCCGGGCGCAGGAAGATGGATCGAGGGTCGCGGGACAGGCGGCACGTAAGCGCGGGCGAGGAAGTGGGGAGCGCTGGTCTCAGGCGGCGCCGCGGACGCGGAGCGCGTGCTCGGCCGCTGCCTGATCCTCGCGTGTTACTGCGTCAGCGAGCTGGCGCGCCGCCTCTGCGAGCCCAGCGAATGCCTCGGCGACCCGGGCGGCGCTCGAACCGGTGATCGCGCTGTTGAGGGCGGCCACCGCGGCATCGAAGCGCTCCCACAGGGGCTGCGGACCGCGCCGGCCGGTGCCGGGTCGCAGCTCGTACGGCGGCTGGGCCTGCTCGGCGCCGGGCACCGGACGCCACATCAGGCCCGCAGCGTCCGCGTGCTCCCAGGCACGCTGCTCGCGGGCGGCGGCCTCGGAGAGAGCACGCAACCTCGCGGCGAATCCCGCGTCGGGCGGGGCGAGCTTGTGCGCACGCATCGCGTCCGCCCAGTCGTTGCCGGCCTCGCGGACGGCCCGCATGATCTCGCCGCGCTGCGGATCGCCTTCGCTAACGCTCATCGCGCGTTGCCGACGGCGCGTGCATCGCGCCCGGTGTCACTGGTTCCGGAACCCCGATCGGCTCGCCGCCCCAGAAGTCCTGGGCGCTCGGGACATCCCCCGCGGCTGAGTGCGGCCCGCTCGTGTAGCCCCGCTCCAGCACCCGGTCGAAGTCCGACCGCCTGATCCTGACGCGCCGGCCGACCCGGAGTGCCGGCAGCGAGCCCTGCTCGATCCAGTTGCGGACGGTCTGCTGATTGAGCTTCAGCATCTCCGCCACCTCCGCGACCGTCAGGAACTCATCAACACTGCCGTTTTGGTTTGACATTTTTGCCGAATTGAGACAAATTGGGTCTAATTCAGAGGGTAGGATATCGCAGCTAGAGGACGCGAACACAACCGGAGAGAAAAAAGGGCTGCAAAGCCGGTGAAAACTGGGCGTAGGGGAAACGAGGGAGAGGGAGGCAACGACGGGGGTTCGGCGGCCGAGGGGGCGAAGGTGGTGCGCATTCCTCGCGACTGGTTCGGGCCGACCGAAGAGCTCGTCCCGTTCGGGCCGCGGGCGAGCGAGTCCGCGGATCGAGACCTGGCGGGTGCGGGCGCGGGGGATCGTGCGCCCGCTCACGCTACGACGCCGTTAGATCCGAACACCTTCTGGGGCGAGGACGCCAGCTCGGTGCATGACGTGGTGGCGGCGCCGG